>JAJEHF010000204.1 GCA_022823865.1 Bryobacterales bacterium | reverse complement strand
CCCGGGTCCTGCAACGGCCGCGCCCACTGCTCCAGACCGCTCACCCCCAGCGGACGCCCGCCTGCGGTGAATCCCACCGCCGCGTGCACGAACAGCCCCCGCGCACTGCTGGCGCGGTCCTTTAACGGCCCCAACCCGCTCGTGCAATCCTTCAACTGCGTGTAGTTCAGCGTCGTGGTGTCCTGCACCAGCAACACCGTCGACTCCTCCTGCACCCGCTCCAGCAAGGCCTCCCGATGCGGTTGCAGAATGTCCTTGTCGCTCACCCTGCCATTGTGCAGCAGGCGCGTCGCCGCCCGCAGGTCCGCCTCGTGCGGGAAGATCGCCGGCAGAGCCTCCCCCGGGTGCCGCTCCCAGCTCTGCCCCATCTGCTCCAGCCGCTGGCGCAAGCGCCCGTCCGGCAGGTCCGAACGCAGGTACTCCCTGCGCGCCCAGTTGGCCTCCTCCTCCAGCACCAGCTCCGGGTACTGCCCCAGCTTCCGCTGCGGCTGCTGGCTCAGCTTGGGCTGCCAGTCCGGCTGCAAACCGAGCAGCCAGACCGCCTTCGCCGCGCCCGCCGCGCCCGCTCCCGGCGGCTGCCCCTGTGTGTGTCCCACGCACTGCCAGCCGGCCGCCTTGTAACTCGTGCCCGGGCGCGCGCTGTCCACGCAGGTCTCCACCAGCCAAGGCTGCACTCCGTGCGCCTGCTGCCAGTCCCGAGCCAGCGCCCGGATGGCCCGGCCCAGCACGTGCGAGGCCAGGTGCGGCACCTGCACGCCCGGCACGAGCAGGAAGCGATCATTGTTGAGAACCCGTTCGATGTGCGCTCCGCGCGTGCGCTCGTCCCACTGCAGGAAGGCATCGCGCGGCCCCAGCCGGAACGGCGCCGCCACGAACGAGAGCACGCCCAGCGGCCCGCACTTGGCGCTGAGCAGATAGCTCAGCCGACAGCCGGGAGCGCGGGCCGAGCCCAGCGGATGGTGCTGGTCGAGCAGGGCGGCGCACTGCCGCCGCTGCTCGGCGGAACTGGCCAGACTCACGCGCACCTCGCCGAGTTCCTGCAGCGAGCCGCGGAAGCTGGCCGCTGGCAATGACGGGTCCGCGCTGGAGCGTGGGCCGCCGGCGGGCGGCCCCGGCTGGGCGGCCGGCAGCGGCAGGCCCAGTTGGGCGGCCAACTCGGGCAGCGCCTTGCGCGCCGAGGCCGTGCAATACTCGCCCTTGGGATTGCGCCAGTCGTCCTGCTCGCAGACCCCGCGCCCCAAGGCCGCCCGCGACAGCTGGCCCTGCAGCAAGGCCTCGCGCAGCCAACTGATCGTCTTCGGACGGAAGATGCGGAGCCCTACCCGCACTACTCCCGTTCTACACAGAACACCGTGCCTGTGTCAAGTATGTCCAGTCGCTAACTCCGAGGGATTGGGAGCTGGCGGTGTCTGCTAGCCTGTGCCCATGTGCCGCCTGTTCGTGGTCCCTTTGGTTGCCTTGACGGCGTTCGGGGCGGGCGACAGCCCAGACCTGGAGGCGGTCAGCCGGATCAAGCACGAGGCCGAGCAGAACAGCCAGGTGATGGAGCACTTGTTCCAGCTGGTAGAGGTCTACGGGCCGCGCATCACCAACTCGAAGGGCTTCTACGACTCGGCTGAATGGGCCAGGCGGCAGCTCGAAGAATGGGGCTTGGAGAATGCCGCGCTCGAAGAGTGGGGGCCCTTCGGGCACGGTTGGTCGCGAGAGTACTTCTCCGCTCACCTGCACTCGCCCGGGTACGAGCAGCTTATCGGCGTGCCCTTGGGCTGGAGCCCATCGACAGAGGGAAAGGTGACCGGCCAGCCGGTGCTGGTGCCGCTGGAGCGCGATGGCCGGCCGCACAGGGACGAACAGGCAATCGACGAGTTCATTGCCAAGTGGAAGGGCAAGCTGTCGGGCGCGATGGTGATGATCGCGGACCTGAAGAAGGTCCGCCCGCAGTCGCGTGCCCCGCTGAGCCGCCATTCGAGCTCCGACCTGCAAGCGATGGCGAAGGCTCGGCCAGCATCACCGCCGATCGACTACCTGGATCCCGACCTGCAGGTGCCGGAGGATCCGGCTGATAGGCGCGCGTTCTTTGCCAAGGCCCCGCGGTGGTTCTTCGAGCAACGCGCCAAGGAGCGCCGCAGGATCCAGTCCAAGCTGAACGAATTTCTCGTGTCCGAGGGCGTGCGCCTCGTGATCCACCCCGCCTCCCGCGGCGATGGTGGAACGATCTTCCCCCCGCGGTCGGGCAACTATCACGTCGATCACGCCGCGCCTCCGCCGTCGATCGCGCTGACCCCTGAGCACTACAACCGAATCTACAGGTTGGTCGACAAGGGCATAGGCGCCGAGATCGAGGTCGAGGTGCGCACGACGTTCTACAAGGACAGCATGAACTCCGTCAACGTCATTGCGGAGATTCCGGGACGCTCCAAGCCCGACGAAGTCGTGATGCTGGGAGGCCATTTGGACTCCACGGCTGCCGCATTGGGAGCGACCGATAACGGCTCGGGTTGCGCGGTGATGATGGAAGCCGTGCGGATCTTGAAGGTCTTGGATCTGCCGATGGACAGGACCGTCAGGATTGCGCTCTGGGGCGGGGAAGAGCAGGGCCTGCTTGGCTCCGAAGCCTATGTGAAACATCACTTCGCCGACCCGGGGACGATGCAGCTAAGCGACGAGCACGCGAAGTTCTCCGCCTACTTCAACGTCGACAACGGGACCGGCAAGATTCGAGGCATCTACCTGCAGGGCAACGATCGAGTCCGCTCGACCTTCTCGCAGTGGCTCGGGCCCTTTCGTGACATGGGCGCCTCGACCGTGAGCATCAGAAACTCCGGGGGCACGGACCACCTATCGTTCGACGCGGTCGGATTGCCCGGGTTCTCATTCATACAAGACTGGATCGAGTACGACACCCGCACCCACCACTCGAACATGGACGCCTACGACCGGGCCCAGGCAGGGGATCTGATCCAAGCCTCGATGATCGTGGCTTCGTTCGTGTATCACGCGGCCACCCGGGAGGAATTGCTGCCGCGCAAGCCCTTGCCCAAGCCCGAGCCGCTGGTGAGGCCTGCCGCCGAAGATGGCCGCAAAGCCCGATAAGGATCCCACCCGGCAGGCTCTCGCGGCCGCTGGCTGTGGCGGCTATTCGCCGTAACGCGCGAGGATCCCTTCCCAGTGCCCCTGCGCCTTGAGGATCAGCTCGATCACATCGCGCACCGCGCCGTGCCCGCCGGCCGAAGGCGTGACCCAGTGAGAGATCTCCTTCACTTCGGGCCGGGCGTTTGAAGGCCCGATCGCCAGGCCCGCCCGGCGCAACAGCGGCAAGTCGGTGATGTCGTCACCCACGTAGGCCACCTGCGAGTGCTCCAGCCCCGCGTCGGCGAGCACTTCCTCGAAGGAAGCCAACTTGTCGGTGCGGTCTTCCACCAAGTAGCGCATGTCCAGGGAGTTGGCGCGCACCCGCACGGCCAAGCCGCCCCGTCCGGAAATGATCCCGGTGTCGATGTTGACATCGCGGATCCAGCGCAGGGCAATCCCGTCGTGACAGTCGAAGCCCTTGGTCTCGGCCACAGAGCCGTCCGGGGTCGGCAGGAAGAAGACCGTCCCGTCGCTGAGCACTCCGTCGCAGTCCATCAACAGCAGGCGAACCTTGGCCGCTCGGTCGAGCAGAGATTTTGGAAAATCGGGCATCTATCCCTTATATCGCACGATCTTGGCACGACTGCCCAGAATCGCTTCGGCGGCTGCGCCGCTCGCGCCCCGAAGCGCGAGGCTGGCGCGAGCATTGACCAGCAACCGCGCGATTCGAGGGTGATCGAGCGCTCGCGATCGGCTGTAGGGAATGCTTCGGTTATGATCGAAGAGTTAGCTTGCAGTGCATTGTCCTAGCCCCACGCTACGGGCAGCCGTTCTAGCTGCAACAACTATCGTTCCTGCCAGACCCTGCTCCTTGTAGAGTTGCGGTAGCGCTACCGCAGCGGCGGAACTATTGTCGGACTGGGAAAATCCAATCACCTCGAACCAACAGGAGACCAACACCAAGATGGCTGTGAAAGTTGCAATCAACGGTTTCGGACGCATCGGCCGGAACGTATACCGCGCCCAGATGGACAATCCCGGCGTCAGCATCGTCGCGATCAACGACATTACCGACAAGGCGACCCTCGCCCACCTTCTCAAGTACGACTCAGTGCTGGGCAACCTAGACGCTGAAGTGTCGGCCAGCGAAGACGGCATCTCCGTGAACGGCGAGTCGATCAAGGTCTTCTCCGAGCGCGACCCGGCGCAGATCCCGTGGGACTCGGTCGGCGCGGAGATCGTAGTCGAGTCGACCGGACTGTTCACCAAGCGCGAACTGGCCGCCAAGCATCTCGGCGGCAGCGTCAAGCGCGTGGTGATCTCCGCTCCAGCCAAGGGCGAGGACATCACGGTAGTGCTGGGCGTGAACGATGACCAGCTTGACGATTCGCACACCGTAGTGTCGAACGCGTCCTGCACCACGAACTGCCTAGCCCCCGTGGCGAAGGTGCTGCACGACAGGTTCGGCGTGGCCAAGGCCACGATGACCACGGTCCACAGCTATACGAACGACCAGCGCACCCTGGACCTGCCGCACTCGGACTTGCGCCGCGCCCGCGCTGCAGCCTTGAACATGATTCCGACCAATACCGGCGCGGCCGCCGCCATCGGCTTGGTCATGCCGGACTTGAAGGGCAAGTGCGACGGGTTCGCGATTCGCGTGCCCACCCCCAACGTCTCGGTGGTCGACTTGGTGGCCGAGCTGAACACCTCCGCGACCAAGGAAGAGGTCAACGACGCGCTGAGGTCGGCGGCAGAGGGCTCTCTGAAGGGCATTCTCGCCTATACGGACGAGCCGCTTGTCTCGAGCGACTTCATGAGAAACTCGAATTCGTCGATCGTAGATGGAGCAATGACTAGAGTTATCGGCGATAACATGGTCAAGGTCTTGTCTTGGTACGACAACGAGTGGGGCTATTCCAACCGCGTGGTTGACCTAGTATCCAAGCTGGCGGGTTGAGTGTCCCTGACAGTCGGCGGATCGCAATAGGATCGTCGCCTGTCCGCCTCGCATGAAGTATCAAACCATTGACCAGGTCGACCTGCGCGGCAAGCGCGTCTTCATGCGGGTGGATTTCAACGTTCCGCTCGACAAGGAAACGGGCCGGAAGATCGCAAGCGACACCCGCATCCGCATGGCGCTGCCGACGGTTCGCGCCATTCTGGCGCAACGGGCTTCGCTGGTGCTCGCCTCTCATCTGGGCCGCCCCAAGGGCCGCACCAACCCAAGCATGAGCCTAGCGCCGGTGGCCGATCGCTTGTCCGAATTGCTGGATCAACCGGTCGCGCAGGCCCCGGATTGCGTCGGGCCGGAAGTCGAGACTTTGGCCGCGAGGCTGGGCCCTGGGGAGGTTCTGTTGTTGGAGAACCTGCGCTTTCATGCTGCCGAGGAAGCGAACGAGGCGGCGTTCTCGCGACAGTTGGCGGCGCTAGCGGACGTCTATGTCAATGACGCATTCGGCGCTGCCCATCGAGCTCACGCCTCGACCGTCGGCGTGGCGGGCCTGCTCCCAGTGCGCGCGGCAGGGTTGCTCATGCAACGGGAACTGCAATACCTGTCGATGGCCACATCGGCGCCGCGGCAGCCTTACGTCGCGATCATCGGCGGGGCGAAGATCTCCGGCAAGATCGACGTCATTCGCAATCTTCTGACAGTCGCCGACAAGGTGCTGATCGGCGGTGCGATGACATACACGTTCCTGAAGGCGCAAGGCGTCGGAGTAGGCGCGTCCTTGGTGGAGGACGAGAAGCTTGACCTAGCCGCCAGTCTGCTGGCCAGCGCCGGGGAACGCATCGTGCTGCCGACCGACCATGTGATTGCGGAGCAGTTCAGTGCCGCGGCTCCGACCCGAACCGTGCAGGGCGGCGTGCCGGACGGCTGGATGGGACTCGATATCGGCCCTGAGACTGCCGCGGCCTACGGAGATCTGATCGGCGGTGCGCGGATGATCGTCTGGAACGGCCCGATGGGCGTGTTCGAGTTGGTTCCATTCGCCGAGGGGACCATGGCTGTGGCTCGCGCTGTCGAGCGGGCCTCGGGCCATGCCGTGAGCATTGTCGGCGGCGGTGATTCCGAACAGGCGATCCGGGCGGCCGGTGTCGGAGAGAAGATCACCCACATCTCCACCGGTGGCGGCGCGTCACTGGAGTTCCTTGGCGGCAAGACCTTGCCCGGTGTGGCAGCGCTGGCATAGCGAGCGCGCCGGGTCCGAATCCGCTTCAGCCGGGGTTCGGCGCGAACGCCGGGAAGGCAGAATCGGGCATGCGTTCTGGCGAGAACAGCGCCGCGTCCATGCGCTTCAGATTCGGGTGCACCTGCGGATGGAATCCTAGCTGTGGCAACAGGTCGCGCTCGATCTCAATGCCCGGGGCGATCTCTTCCAGAACCACGCCGCGTTCAGCCAAGCGAAAAACCGCCGCCTCGGTGACGTACAGGACCTGCTGCCCGGTGCGTCTGGCGTAGTCTGCGCTAAACGTCACTTGGGCAACTTGGTCCACGATCTTCGGCGCCCCGCGCGCGAGGAAGCTCAGTCTCCCGCCGTCTATTGATGTCTTGGCCCGGATCGACATGGTGCCGCAAAAGATGACCTTGTCGGCTTTCTGGACGATGTCGATGAACCCTCCGACTCCGATAATCTTGGAACCGATCTTACTGACGTTGACATTGCCGGCGCGGTCGATCTGCAAGAAGCCCAGAAAGGTCTGGTCCACCCCGCGCCCGTGGTAGAAGTCGAACATGTGCCCGGTCTCTAGGATGGCGTCGGGATTGTAGACGGCGCCGAAGTCCAGGCCTCCGGCCGGCACGCCGCCGAATTGACCGTGCTCGATGGTTGCGGTCACTTGGCCGACAATGCCCTGTTCACGGGCGACCGCGATGACTCCGTCCGGTATGCCAAACCCTACATTAAGTACAGCGCCCGGGGTGAGCTCGGCGGCGGCGCGGCGCGCGATCACCTTGCGGGGGCCGAACGGCAGTACGGGAAAGCCATCCTCCGGCATGCGCGTCTCGCCGCAAAAGGACGGGTCGAACTCGGTCTGGTAGGTCTGCCCGTGGTCTTCGTCCACGACCAGCGCGTCGACGAAACAGCCCGGAACGCAGACATTGCGCGGGTCGAGCGCGCCCGCGGGCACGATCCGCCGGACGACCGCCACCGTGGTCCCGCCCGAAGCTCTGGCCGCCTGGGCCAAGGCGCAGTTGTGCCACAGCCCGGCCTCCCGGCGCATGGACAAGTTGCCGTGCTCGTCCGCTTCCCAGGCTTGGATCAGGGCCACATCCACCGGGATCGTCTTATAGAACAGCCACGGACTGCCGTCGATCTCGGTGTATTCGACCAAGGTCTCGGTGGCCTTGGCATTGAGCTGCCCTCCTTCGAGCCTTGGATCGACGAATGTGTCCAGCCCAGCGTGCGAGTACCAGCCGGGGCTTCCCGCCGCGGCGCAATGGAACAGCTGCACCATCACTCCGGCTGGCAAGCAATAGGCGGCGAAGCGATTCTCCGCCGCAAGTTGCGCCATTGCCGGCGCCATCGACCAGTGGCCGCCAATCACGCGCCGGTACATTCCGGGCTCCGCCATCTGTTGCAAGCCCTTGGCTTGCTGGTCTCCCACGCCGAACGGGTGCAGTAGAGTCAGGTCGGCCGGAAGGCCCGTTGTGCGGTGACGCTCGCCCAATTCGCGCAGCAGCACGTCAGGAATCGCGTGTCCGGCACCCGAGCCGCCAATGGCGACGGAGGCCCCTGAGGGGATACGGCCGACCGCGTTGGCTGCGGATTCGACCGGTTTCACTTGGGACGAGCGGCCTGTACGCATCGGTCTAGCGGTTAGCGGTCGCACTCGGGCGGCCCGCCGACATGCCAGCCGGCCCGGTCGCATCGGAGGGCGATTCGTCCCATCGTAGCTGCAATGCAAGTTCGGTCCCGATCCGGGGCGCGGGTGCGTTTGTGCGGCCGTTGCGGCCGGTGGAGATGCAGCTCAGGCAGGCTTTCGAGCCACCAGTTGGTGCACCCGGGCGTGGCCGACAATGACCGTCGGGTCGCGGTCGACCTTGCGCATGTCGGAGAGGCATTTGTCCACTTCGGCGGGCGACGAACAGGTACTTAGCAGAGACGGCCTGGCCTCGGCGAAGGACCAAGTCCAATAGCCCTTTTCCTTGCCGCCTAGGAAATGGCGCTGGTAGGCGTCGGCTCGCTGCACCTCCAAGCCGATAGAGAGCGCGTTCAGGGCCAGTTTGGTGGCGAAGCGGAAGTCGAGCGCAAGCGAATCGGCCAGCTGCAGGATTCGCTTGACCGCTTCGTCGTAGGCGGATGACGGCGGTTCGGCGTAGATCGTCTTGAGGTCGGGCTCCTCGCACACAAGAACACCGCCCGGCCTGAGGCAGGCAGCCATCGTGTGCATCGCGGCTACCGGGCGGCTGAGGTGTGACAGCAGGAAGCGGCAGTATGCGAAGTCGAAGGTGCCCTCGGGCAGGTCGCTGTCGTAAATGCTGCCCTGCCGGAATTCGACCTGCTCGATGCCCTCCTCGGAGGCCAGCCGCGAAGCTTCGGACACATGGTCATGGCTGAGATCGACGCCGGTAGTCCGCGCTCCCCGAGTCGCGGCCCAGCGGGAAACGCAGCCTAGTCCGCAGCCGAATTCGGCGAACGTCTTTCCGGAGCACAGCCCGGCGTCGAGCAAGAGCCTGCGGCTGAATGGATCATGGAGGGCGCACAGCAGCCGCAGGCGCTCGTGGCCGTCTCGCCCTGAAGAGAGGATGTAATTGTCGCCGGACCGCTCCGTCACGGCCATACGACGTCCAGCAGGGCCGCCAAGCGGACCGCGGACTTGGCCAAGCGTTCGATCACGATCTGCGTGGCTGCCTGCAGCGCCTCGCCGTCCAGCACAGTCCGGTCTTCTGCGCTGACTGCTGGGTATACCTTGCTCGCAGCGATCTGATGGTTCTCCCAGGTCCAGTCCCGCAACGTGCCGCGAGTCCATGCGTCTCTGTACGCAGAGCGAATATGCTGCCGTACTTGCTGCAATACGTCCTCTTCGGACCCCATGCTGGCAAGCAGGCCCCGTTCCCATGCCTCGTGCAGCGTCATCTCGTTGCCATCGAGCACAACCGCTCTGTCATCCTTGCTCTCACCCGGCGGATAGCCGCTCAACAGCGGCTGATGCAAGTCGCCGGCCAGGTTGACGAGCATCTTGAAGGCTTCCCGAGCCTCTTCCCTGGGCCTTATGGCGAGGCGCACGATCCCGATGCAGTCGCGGACCTTGACCGTGATGCAGTCGCCGACCGGGCAGTCACGCGCCAGGTCCACGCCCTCTGCTCCCCTTGGAATCGTGATGGAATGCCAAGCCTCGGTCTCAGGGCGTTCCTGGAGGATCTCGTCGGCCCAGGTGGCGACATCTACCAAGCGGACGTCGGCCCCGAGCAGATATCCGACACGTCTCTTGGCGTTGTCGCTGAGGTATTCTTCCGCAGCGAGCGCGACGATACGGTGGCCTTGCTCGCTCCAAGCGAGGGCGGAAGCAGAGGTTGCGAGCAATACTGAGACCAGTAGCACGGGCCTCCGTAGAGCAAGATGAGACATGCTTGTAGGATAGAGCCTGCGGCACGACGAGCCGCAGCGCGCCGGACGGCGCCAGGGACCTCTCAAGAGCCTCCATGACGGCCGCAGACATCGCTGCGTTGGTGCAGGGCGAACTTGTAGGTTGCGCGACTGTCGAGATCCGTTCCGGGCAGACGCTGGAAAAGGCCGGCCCGGATCAGCTTGCGTTCTGGCAGCGCAAGCACGAGACCGAGCTGTTGCCCTCCACCAATGCGGGCTGTGTCGTGGTCGATCCGGAGACACCAGCGGAAAGCCGAACCATGATTCGGGTAAGGGACCCGCGCCGGGCGTTCGCACGCGCACTCCGAGCCATCATCGGGACCGGCCAAGTCGAGTCTGGGATCGATCCGTCGGCTTCAGTGGACGCTGCCGCAACACTGGGTGCCGGAGTGGCGGTCGGACCGCTAGCGGTCGTGGAACGGGGTGCTTCGATCGGAGAGGGCTGCGTGATCGGTGCGCACGCGTACGTGGGTCCGGGCGCGATCTTGGGAAGCGACTGTCGCCTGCATTGCGGGGCCAGGGTCCACGGCACTTCGCGCTTGGGGGATCGGGTGGTCCTGCACAGCGGAGCGGTCGTGGGGTCGGACGGTTTCGGATTGGTGTTCGAGGACGACCACTACGAGAATTTCCCGCAGGTCGGTGGTGTCCAGATTGGCGACGACGTAGAAATCGGGGCGAACTCGTGTGTGGACCGGGGCGCGCTGGACGACACTCGTATCGGAGCGGGCACGAAACTGGACAATTTGGTCCACATCGGCCACAACTGCCAGATCGGCCGCCACGTAGTGATGGCTGCACAGGTCGGGCTCTCCGGCGGCGTGGTCGTCGAAGACTACGCTGTTCTGGCCGGGCAAGTGGGGATCGGTGACCGGGCCCGCGTGGGCGCCCGGGTGCAGCTTGGGGGCCAGGCGGGTCTGTTGCCGGACAAGCAATTGGAGGCAGGAGGATCGTATTGGGGCACGCCGGCGCGTCCGCTTAAGGAGCAACTTGTGCGCCAGGCGTTGGCCAACCGCCTGCCAGAGTTAGTCAAGGAACTCAAGCGGCTGCGTGCGAGGGTCGAGGAGCTTGAAGCATCGTGAGGAGCGTCGTGATCGGAGGCAACAGTCGCGAAGTCGGCAAGACTTCGCTCGCAGCCTCGCTGATCTCGGCCACGCGCGAGTTGCAGTGGACGGCGGTAAAGCTGACGCAGTTCGGACACGGCATCTGTTCCCGCGACGGAACACCCTGCGACTGCGCAGTGGAGAATCCTCTCTGCCCCTACGAGATCACGTCCGAAACAGGCAAGCCCGCGGACACCGACTCGGCCAGGATGCTCGCCGCCGGCGCGGTCAAGGCGCTGTGGGTGCGGGTGGCCATGGGGCAACTGCCCGTCGCCATGCCCGCGATCCGCGAAGCCCTGTCGGAAGCCGGAAACGTGCTGTTCGAATCCAACAGCATCGTCGACCACTTGCCGCCTGACGTATACCTGTCGGTCCTGAATCTCGATGTGGCCGATTGCAAGCAGAGCGCGGCACGTCTGGCGCCGGCGGCCGATGCGTTCGTGCTCACCGGCGATGGACCTTCCCCGGAGTCGTGGGAGGGTTTCGAGCCTAGCTTGCTACACCGTACGCCGCTATTCGAGGCCAAGCCGCCGACGTATTGCACAGCTGAGATCGTCAGCTTCGTGCGGCAGCGTCTCCTCGGGACGGCATCCGAGGGAACGCACAAATCATGATGAGAATCCTGACTCTTGCAGCTACGCTTGCCTGCGTCTGCGCGGTCGCGGAAGGGCGGCCGAACATCGTGTTGATCTTGGCCGATGACCTGGGCTGGAACGATGTCAGCTACCATGGCGGCGACATCCCGACTCCAGGCATCGATCGGATTGCCAACGAAGGGGTTGAGCTTGATCGCTTTTACGCATGCCCGGTGTGCTCGCCGACTCGCGCTGGCCTGATGACGGGACGCTACCCGATACGCTTTGGCATGCAGCGGGCCGTGTGTCGGCCGTTCCTCGAAGTCGGCGTCCCGGCGGCGGAGGAGACATTGCCGGAGATGCTGGCGAGAGCTGGCTACAGGCAGCGCGGCATCGCTGGCAAGTGGCACATCGGACACGCGTTCCGGAAGTTTCACCCGTTGAATCAAGGCTTCACGTCTTTCGTGGGCCATTACAACGGGAACATCGACTATTACACGCACTTCCGGGAGGGCCAACTGGACTGGCATCGAGGCTTCGAATCGAACGCTGACGAGGGATACTCCACAGATTTGATCGCAGACGAGGCGGTCAGGTTCATCGACCAGCATGCGGGCGGCGGGCCGTTCTTTCTGTACGTGCCGTTCAATGCGCCTCACACGCCGTTGCAAGTGCCGGACCAATGGCTGGAGCCGTTTTCCGCGGTGGAAGACGAGAGGCGCCGAGTCTACATGGCGATGGTGGCTGCGATGGATGCTGCGATCGGCCGTATCCTCGAAGCTCTGCGGCGCAACGGCGTGGAAGGCGACACGCTGGTGTGGTTCGCGAGCGACAACGGTGGCCAGGCGCTGGCCGACAACACACCCCTGCGGGCAGGGAAGGGCACCGTCTACGAGGGCGGCATCAGGGTGGCGGCAGCGTTGCGCTGGCCGAACGGGATATCCGGTGACGGCCGAAAGGTCACCGGATTGATGAGCTATCTGGATGTGCTTCCGACGCTACGCCGGGTGGCGGGCCTTGGCGCATCCGGGGGGCCCGGCGAGCCGCTGGACGGCGAGGACGTCTTCGATTTGATCGCCGGCACTGGACCGGAGCGTCAGAGGCGCTTCTTCTCCTACTACGAGCGGTACGGGGACGAGCAACTGGCTCTGATCGACGGCGATTGGAAGATTGTGAGGCGCGGTGCGCCGATCTTGGGGCCAAACCCGGCGGACGCACCCCCGCCCCCGCTGC
The DNA here is from genome assembly GCA_022823865.1 of Bryobacterales bacterium. Taxonomy (GTDB): domain Bacteria; phylum Acidobacteriota; class Terriglobia; order Bryobacterales; family UBA6623; genus VXMF01. The sequence goes on along the minus strand of JAJEHF010000204.1, from coordinate 53,651 downwards.
CGGCCCGGCAAAGACAGGTCCGGCCCGTGACCGTAGAGCTTTTTAACCTCAAGACAGATCCCCTAGAAAAGATTGATCTTGCGGAGCGCGAGCGCGAGCGGACCCAGAAGATGCTGACGGAACTCGAGGCGTTCCGAGCCATCCGCCAAGATGGCGGAGTGCCGCCGATGACTGCGCCTCCGCCCGAGGGTTGGGCGGCTCCCGAGCGGTGGAAGATGGCTGAGTGAGGCCCACCCTCGGGCCGGGCAGTCCGCTAGTCCAGTTGGGCTTGCAGGCCTTGATTTGGTTGGCGCGGCCCAACATTGACACCCAGTGACGCGGCTGCTATCTTCAAAATGCGGGGTGGAGCAGTCTGGTAGCTCGTTGGGCTCATAACCCAAAGGTCGAGGGTTCAAATCCCTCCCCCGCAACCACTAAGGCAAGGGTCCGATCCGGACACATAGTTGCGGCGCATTAGGGCAGCAAATCTGATTCGTGTGAAAGGCGTTCCGCACGTCGTCGGCCTGCCGGAGGCAGTGTGTTGCAGGCGGTGCACATGATGCTGGACGGCGGCTCTGATCAGCCTTGCCCGTGGGCGAGGCCCGCGTTAGCCGCAGTGTCCTCATCATTCGCGAGCTCGGCCGCGGGGCGCTATTATCCGACCCAAGTTCCTGCGTAGCCTCGCCCGCCCGCTCGCCGTATTGGCCGCTCGCCGGATGATCCCGCCCGCTGGCAGGAAATCCGATGCGCCGGGTGGGTTTCGCAGGATATCGTGGTACGAACGTGCGGCAGCGGTCGGTACGATTGATCGAGCGGCGGGACGGATTCGGAGTGCCTATCGATCGCGCCGGGATGGCGCTGTCTGTCTGCTGTGGGCTGCACTGCGTCGTCACCCCACTGGTGATTGGAGCGGCAGTGGGCATGCCCTTCGGCTGGCTGCTCGACGAGTCGACGGAAGCGTTGCTGCTGGCCGCCGCGGTCGGGACGGCCGCCCTGAGCCTCGGTCCCAGCTACTGGCGACGGCATCGCCGCAAGCGTTGTCTTGGCCTGTTCGCCACTGGAGTGAGCTTGCTCGCCTTGGCCAAGCTCGGGCCCGTGAGTGAGGCATTGGAGCCGCTGACGGTCGCCTCTGGAGCCGCGTTGATCGCCACGGCGCACCTCGTCAACCTTCGTCTCTGCCGCCAGTGCGCTCTGTGCGAGGCCGAGGAGCCTGCCGCATGATGCGTCGATTACTCCTGCTGCTGCTGACACTGGGGCTGGGGCAGATCGCCTACACCCAGATCCATTGCAGCTTTGGGCCGCCGGATTGCGAGGAAGGCGCGTGCGAGCTCTGCCACCTGGCCGATATTTCGCCGCTGGCCTCGGGTTCTGCCGTGCTGAGCTCGCCACCGCCCGCTCAGCGCGCCGCCGTAGCGCCGAGCCAAGGGCCGAGCGTCCAACCGCTCTCGAGGCGCTATCGCGGCCGCGCCCCTCCCCGCTGAATCTCGTCTAGTTGCTTCAACCGGCTCCACGATTGCGCGAGCCGGTCGGTGGGTTTGTATGCGAGTGATAGGGGAGACTTCCAATGAAACGACTACTTTGCGCCGTCGTGTCGGCGCTGTTCGTGGTATCCGCGATCCAAGGCCAGGACACTGCCGCTATCGAGGGGCAAGTGCTGCTCCTGCAGACGGGAGCACCCATCGCCGGGGCGACTGTCAATCTTCTGGAAACGGGGGCTTCGACGATCGCCGATGAACAAGGGCGATTCCAGTTCGAGGGGCTAAAGCCGGGCCGCTACCATCTGCACGCTCACATCGAAAGCGCCTTGCAGGGCGTCTCCGAAGCCATCGAGGTCACTCCCGAAGGTGCTGATGGGGTGAAGTTGCTGCTGTCGTTCGCGACGCAGCAGACGCAAATCACCGTCAGTGCAGCGGGGCGGCCCGAGTCCGCATTCGAGGCTCTCCAGCCGACGCACTCGCTGACCGCGCTCGAGCTGGCTCGCGCCGAAAACATCGCCGCAGGCCTGGGCGAAGTGCTCGGCAGTGAGCCGGGCACGGGCATCGCCCAACGGGGGTTCGGGCCGGGCTCGTCACGCCCGGTCATTCGCGGCTTCGACGGCGACCGGGTCCTGATCATGGCCGACGGGCTACGGACGGGCTCCATCTCGGCCACCTCTGGCGACCACGCCGAGACGTTCAATCCGCTGTCGTTTGACAGGCTCGAAGTGGTGAAAGGCCCCGCGACCCTGCTCTACGGCAGCAACGCCATGGGAGGGGTCGTGAACGCAGTTAGCAGCCATGCGGGCTTCGTCTCGCATCCCGATGGCCTGCAGGGCTACCTCCAGGGCTCGGCGGGGACGGGCAACGCCCTGGCAGGAGGGGCGGCCGGATTCGATTTCGCCGTCGGCGGCTGGCGGATGTGGGGCGGGACGAATGGCCTTCGTAGTGGAGAATACGCCACGCCCGAGGGCTACGTCGAGAACTCCCAAACTCGGTCCACGAACGGCTACGGCGGCTTTGGCTGGTTTGGCGAGCGAGCATTCGTCAGCGTCGGCGTTCGCGCCAACGACGCCAAGTACGGGGTGCCCTTCGCTGCCGAATTCCACAGCCATCACCATCACGAAGAAGAAGGCGAGGAACACCATGACGGGGAGGAAGAGGAGGAGCACGCAGACGAGCACGAGGACGAGCACGGGGAGCTTCACATCGACCTCGACATGCGTCAAATGGCCTATCAGGTCAACTGGGGGCTACGAAATGTCGGGCCGGCGTTCGAGCGCTTCGTGATGAAGCTGGGCTACGCGACCTACCAACATGAAGAGATCGAATTTGAAGGCGATGAACGCCGCATCGGCACGCGCTTCGACAACGAGCAGATCGTCTATCGAGGCGTTTTCGAGCAGAACAGACGTGGACCGTTGACGGGTCGCTTCGGGTTTTGGGGCATGGAGCGTGAACACTCTGCGGAGGGCGAGGAAGCGCTCGCGCCGCCGGTCGATCAGCAGTCGTTCGCCCTGTTCGCGCTCGAAGCGGTCGATTTCGAGCGCGTCAAGCTTCAGTTCGGCGGCCGCTTGGAGACTTCCCGCTACGATCCGGCCTTCGCCGAGCGCGGCCACGGCCATCACGACGACCATCACGAAGAAGCAGGCCAAGAACACCACGCCGGAGAGGAAGAGGAGGACGCGCACGCGGAAGAACTCCCGGACGCGATCCGCCGCCGCTTCACGGGCGTTTCGGCGGCTGCCGGAGTCCATGCCGACCTTTGGCGGGGCGGAGCTTTCGTCGCCAACTATTCCCACTCGTACCGGGCCCCGGCGCTCGAGGAGCTCTACAACATCGGCCCGCACGTCGGCACGTTGATCTACGAGGTGGGCGATCCCGGCCTCCGTGCCGAGCGCGGCAATGGCGTTGACCTGTCGCTGCGGCAACGAGCCGGACGAGTCGATGGCAAGATCAACCTTTTCTACTACGATTTCCGCAACTTCGTCTTCCCGTTCGCAACCGGCGAGGAGGAAGACGGGCTGCCGGTGGTCCACTTCGTGCAGCGCGACAGCCGCTTCAACGGAGCCGAGGCCCGGCTCGGCATCGGCTTGAGTCAAGACTTGCGGCTCAACCTAGGGATGGATTTCGTGGACGCAAAAGCGATGCTCACGGGCACACCGCTGCCGCGCATCCCGCCGCTGCGAGGCCGCGTCGGGATCGAGTACCAGCGCCGAGGCTTCAGCATTCGGCCCGAACTCCTGCTGGCGGACCGGCAGAGCCAGACGTTCGACCTGGAGATGCCGACGGCCGGATACGCGGTTCTCGGCCTGCGAGCGGCCTACACGATCCCCACGGGCGGAGCGATTCACCAGCTCTCGGCCAACGTGTTCAACATCGGCGACCAGCTCTATCGCAACCATTCGTCGTTCATCAAGGACCTCGCCCCGGAAATCGGACGCGGCGTCCGCTTCAGCTACATCGTGCGCTTTTTGTAGGGACGACGCGACTCGGGCTCGATCATTCGACGCGGCGATCGCGGGCGCCGAGGCTGCGCGGGGCGTGTGCGTCGCAACCCCGGAAGCCTTCCAACAACTCGGGCGGCCTCACCGCGGCCGGGGGAGATCCTGCTGCAGGCTTCAGGACATGGATTGGCTCGGTCTTCCGTTCATCTCTTCATCCCAGAGTTGCCTGTAGTCCGATTCTCCATCGAGGCTGGCAGGATCCCCGCAGGCGCAAACATTCATATAGCTTGCGTCAGGAATTGCAGCATGCTTGCACCGCACCTGCCGTCAAGACCGCCACGATCAGTACGCCAGATGCCGAGGAATCAATAGCTCCCGGCCCCTGATGAACGACAGCCTCGACTCAGTCCATGCGGGGTGCGTCAGACGCACCTCGGCAACCCCTCTGGCCTATTCATCCTTGACGAGTTCGTCGATGATATGGGCAGCTGCCGAGACAATATCATCCGCAAGGCCGAGCGCTCCAGACGACTGTTCCGAAGAAAACGCTTCGTGGGGCGTTCCGTCATCCGGTCCGACCGGATAGCGGGACGGGACGTAGTAAAGGTCTAGTTGGCGTGCGGCTGGGAGCAGAACTGCAAGGCTTTGAATGTGCACGCTCTCGATGAGTTGCCGGATGCTACGGCCCAAGACCATTCGCGCCCCCTTGGCATAGTGGATCGCCTTGATCGCCTTCTCGGCGGCTTGATGTGCGTTAAAGCAGGCATGAGCGTGAAAGCTGATATCGGCGGCGAACCGAGCACATTCGAGGTCGTCACAGGCAGTGTCGAGCCATCTGCGCGCCGTGTGGTGGGATGCTCTCATTCGATGTCACGTCCAAGCGGGAATACAGTGAGCCCCTCTGTTTCGATGGCCGCAAAGACATCTAGGCCCGTTTCGACGCCTCGTTCGAATTCGGCGGGAGTGAAGACGAGGACGTCTAGGGAAACTGGCAGCGTGCCGTACAGATCATCGAGCAGCCGGCCTCGCTCCAGTCTTGGGAGGTCCGTTTCGATTACGACGACGAGATCGAGGTCGGACCAAGCGTCAGCTACGCCGCGAGCAGAGGAGCCGAAGGCCACGGCACGCCTCACACCTGCCGCGCGCAGCGGCCCGGACGCGATCCGGGCGAGATCGGCGAGGGACCACTTGGACGGCTCATTGAAGACCGCGATGTCCCCGTCCACGGACTCATGTTCGCATGGCTTCGCCGCGTCAGAATGTCGCACGGTACTGCGAGGGGATGAGCCGAACATGATCTGTCAGAGGTGGTCTTAGGCTGAAGGCCGCAGGGCTCCGAGCGAAATCGAATACGCGCGTGAGCCGGAAGACTTCCGGGTTGTCTTCCGCGACGCGTCGTTCGTTCTCCGAGATCCAGAAAGGCGTCGACGAGGGACCGTTCGTCGTCTTGACCTCCAGCCATCGCTCCTTGCCGTGTGTCGAGAAAGACAGAATGTCGTAGCCGGCACCGTCGCCGTCTTCCTTCGCTACCCAGCGGACCTTGGCGGCGAGGTCATCCCTTCCGTTTGACGAGAGCCGATTCTGCTCGGCATGGAACACAAGTTCCTCACCCGCATCGCCGAGTGCTCTTGCCCGGGCGTCACGAAGCGCCGGGTCATAGCGGCGGATGATTCTATGGATGTCTGGATCGATTCGCTTGGGTTGGCTGCTCAGGGCGGGCGCCGGTTGATACATAAGTTCAGCAGGCCCCATTGAAGCGGTACTGGCAAGCCGGTCATGGAGTCCACGAGCACACAAGTGCGCGTCGACGGTTTCGAATAGGGCGCGCTGATAGTTCGTAGCCGGCTTGTAGCCTCTGATAAAGGGCAAGCCGAACTCCGCCATCACCGCGCTGATGTTCTGATGCTTGTACTCGATCGAGCCGTGCGATCGCCCGGTCAGCGCTTGCAGTGCCCGGTTACGCTCCGCCTTCACAACCGTGCCGCCGGCTAACTCGATGATGAGCATGTCGATATAGTCCGCAACGATTGCTTCGATCTCTTGCCTGCGCCAAGGCGTTCCTGCGTGCTCGGGCATTCAGATCGATCTCGGCCGGCCCGGTCTGAGCGACAGTGCCCGCATAACCAGTGTTGCTACTGATCGATGACTAGGCCGTCCGCATTTGAAACGGCACTGCCCCCGCCTTCTATGCGTCATCCTGAATTCGGCAGAGAGCTTGACAGGGGCGGCAGGTGGTGCCGTGAAGATCAGTATCAACGTGTCCAGCAAGATTCTACTGAATAATGAGAACACGATGAGAACCGTGAGCGTGCGTGAGCTGAACAGGAACCCTTCGGCAGCGCTTAGAGCAGCGCGCGAGAACCCCGTGGTGGTTCTTAGGCGCCAACATCCGGAGGCTGTCCTTATACACTTGGAAGGGAATTCGATCCTTGATGATCAGGGCATCCGGTTGGGTCTCGCAACCGCCCTGTACCGCGAGGGGAGCGTATCCCTTGGCAGGGCGGCCCGGTTCTCTGAACTTCCCCTCGCCGACTTTATTCAGCATGTTTCACAGCTAGGGATTTCGGTGACTCACGGAAGGGCAGCTAATGCGCGCCAAGACGTCGACGCGATTCAGAAATAGCGACAGCACTCGTCGTCTGCGATGCAAGCACTCTGATTGGGCTCGCGTTTGCAAAGGCTCTTGAGCTTCTCCACGGACTCTTCGGCCACGTCATCGTTGGGAATGTGTGCGAGTGGTAGTGAACCTGAAGAGACGGCGTCATGCGCGGTGGCCCAGAGATGATCAGTCCGAGCCTGCCTTGATGTAAGGACGGTTCATTGTCACTCGTGCCCAGCCGTGAGGTGCCGGACCCTTAATCCGAACCGAGTTGCGAGTGGACCTCCAAAGTTCCAGACGGAACCCCGAAGTGGAATTGGCACGTACGCTAGTTGTCTTCGGATTGGAAGTAGTCCTCATCGATACGCTTGATCTCAAGGCCCATCTTGGTGCGTACTCCCACGTTGTGCCGTACCAAAAGGTGGGCAAGTTCTTTTCCGTCGATCAAGACGATACGTTTTGGACTCTTCGTCAAGTAATTCCGGGCGCCTTTCGTAAAGCTAGAAGTCGTGACGAAAACGCCCTTGGATGTGCCTGCTGCATCGATCGCTCCAGCGAAGTTGCGCAGGTCGCCTTCGCCCACCGAGTTATCCGCTGCATACTTCTTTGCCTGTACGTAGACCTCATCTAGACCGAGAGAGTCCTCCCGAATTATCCCGTCGACACCCCCATCACCCGACTTGCCAGTCACCTGACCCTTCGCTTCGTCGCCTCCGCCGTAGCCCATAGCGATCAGGAGGTCCACCACCACGCGTTCTAGGAATGCCGGGTCCGAGTCGCATATCCGGTCCAGTACTTCGGACTCCAGCACTTCGCCCAATTGTCTGGCGGCACGCTCCAGGGTTTCCTCCGGTGTATAGTTCAGAGTTCCTTGTAGCGATGGAAAAGGAACTACAGGTTCTGGCGGCTTGAGATCCTGGGACTTCCATTCGACGAAAGCCGAATATTCCTGGAGCACATTCAGATCGATTCGGGGCGGCGCTTTCGCCAGCAGACTCTTGCCGTCCTCAGTTAACTGGTAGACGCCGCGAGTCACCCTCGTAACAAGACCGGCTTTTTCCATGTACATCATTGCCCAGCTGACACGATTCACAAACACCGTTTGCCGGCCGCTGGGAAGCAACTCCTGTAGTTGCTCGGAAGTCAGGCCCACGGCATCGATGACGCGCTGGCGCACGTCGGAGATCTTGGTCTCCGCCCCTCCAGAAAGTGCCTTGAGGGTCGGGAGCATAAGCGATTGATAGTCAGGGATCGGCATAGGTCTTGGAAATCGTCTATTCGTCTTTGCTGCCGCTGACCGGAGCCCTACGTCCTTGTCGACCGCTATTCCGTCTCATCCCACTGACACGTACTACCACCCAGCCTGGGTGGCATTTGCGAGTTGTTTTCAACAATCGACGATGCTCCGCGCAAAGATTGCACATCCAACGCGATGGTTCCTCGAGTCAACTGCCCCTCGGATCAGTGCTGCGCAGTCTAGGCGGGTTCCGCGTACGAAAGCCTAAGAATCGTCACCCGCGGCCAGCCTGTCCCACGCCTGCCGCGCGGTCAGCCGCACGGTGTTGTCGTCGCTTGAAAGCTTGGGGAAGATCGCGGCAGCGGCTTCAGCGCTTCCCACGTTGGCGAGGCCGATGATCGCGGCGCACTGCAGGTGCTCTTCCTCGCGCACCAACGCTTCCATGTAGATCGCCTGGGCTTCGCCCGCGTTCCCCCGTTCGAGTTGCGCGTCTGCGTACCGCAGCTGGCTGTCGTCGAACTCGATCTTCTGCCACTCGCTGAGGCTATCGGTCTCCGGGAAGGTGATATCCATGCCACCGGAAGTGCCGATCCTTGCCCATGACTTCATGCCAGCCATGGCCAGCGTGGTGTCGGAAGATCGCATCGCCTCGATGGCTGCGCCTGCTGCCTCGTCTGCTTGGCGGTGTCCCAGCGCGGCCAGAATACGCGGCTTGAAGTCGTCTGCGGCGGAAGGCAGGGCGGCCAGCAGTGCCTCCTCTGACGCTTTGCCGGGAATCCTCTCCAAGCAGAACGCCGCCTCTTCCCGCAGCTGGGCATCGTGGATCAAAGCTGCGACCTTGCCCACATCGTCAGTTGTGCCGATGAGCGAGAGATGACGGAGCGCCGTGACCTTCGCCGTCTGGCTGCCCTTGCCAGAAATCACCGAGTGCAGGTGCATCACGACCACTTGGCGCGGATCCATTCGGCCCGGATCGTCCGGACGGCCTGTGTTGGCGCCCAGGCTCGCAGCGTTGATGACCTTGCCCACGGAATGCACTATGTTCTTGAGCGCCTCTTCTGCGGACTTTCGAACGTTTAGCTTTTTCGACGTGAGCAACTCGGCCAGCGCCGGTATGACGCTGGGGTCGACCTGATCGGCGGCGGACCAAGCCGCGTAGTTTTCGTCCTCGTCGTCGCTTCGGATACCCGCCAGGAACTTGTCCTCGGCCTCGGCCGCCTCGGCGGAACCAGCCATCAAGGCCGTGGCGAGCCCTGCGGCCATCGCAGATCCGGTGTGCTTCGTGGATGCGTCTGTCATCGCGCTGTTCTCTCCGTTGCTGCTTGATTTGAGTGGGCTTGTCATCGCACTGTCCTCTACAGGTGCCAAGGCCCGCGGCCCGGGCGGCTCAACATGCGGTTGGCTTCCTCGTCGTTTCGCACGCGTTCGTTGACCGGGTCCCAGTCGAGCTTGCGGCGCAAGCGATAGGAGATGTTTCCGAGGATGCACAGGATCGACACGCGGTGCGCGGACTCGATGTCCATGATGGGCTTCTCGCGGGACATGATGCAGTCCTCGAAGTTCTCGCCGTGCCCGGGGCTCTTGAACACTTCGACCCCACCGTATGGCGTCTCGTACTCCATGGCCTGCTGCTCTGTGGCGGTCGTGTTCCGGTCGCCGTAAGTCACGGTCAAGCGACCCTTGTCGCCCCAGTAGACGGCACCGTAGCGCGCATCAAGCTCCTGCGATGGCTCGCCCGGCTGGGCCCAGATCAGGGTCCAGTCGGGATCCTTGTACTGATAGGTCACCGTCATGTGCATCGGCGTGTCGTAGATTCCGCCGTGGTGCGGCTCGCCAGTGGCCTCGACGCTTACCGGACCGGTGTTGTCGGCGTTCATGACCCACTGGGCCACGCTCATCACATGAGCGCCGCGGTCCCGGATCTGGCCGCCTCCGAAGTCCAGCATCCAGCGGAAGCTGCCGTGCGTTCGGGTCTTGTTGTACGGAACCTCCCGCGCCGGACCGATCCACTTGTCGTAGTCCAGCCCAGAGGGCGGCTCCTCGTCCGGTGTCCAAGTGCCGCGCGGGTTCTCGTAATGCCAGCACTTGACTTCCGAGACGGTGCCGATCTGCCCGTTGTTGATGTAGTTCTTGGCGTAGTAGGCGGCCTCTTGCGAGCGGCCTTGCGAGCCCACTTGCACGACGCGCCCGTAGCGCTCTGCGGCGGTGACCATCGCCCGGCCCTCTTCCACGGTCTTCGCGGCCGGCTTCTCGACGTATACGTCCTTGCCGGCCTGACAGGCCATGATCGTCATCAGGGCGTGCCAGTGGTCGGGAGAGGCGATGAATACAGCGTCGAGGTCTTTCAGCTCGAGCATGCGCCTGAAGTCCTTGAACAAGCGCGGCCTTCCGCCGACCATCGTGGCCGACATGTCGAGTCGGCTCGAGTCCACGTCGCAGAGCGCGGTGGATAGAGCGGGGCGCATGTAGCGGTCCCCGGCGCCTCCGAGGTTTTCCCAAGGCACAACCTTCTGGTCTACCCGCGACTCCGGCCTGAGGAATCGCCTCCCACGGCCCCCAAGGCCGATGTGCCCGAAATTCAAGCGGTCGCTGGGAGCGGGTTTCGCCAGCACCGAAGCTGGCACGATGGTGATTCCAAGCGAGGTCGATGCGGCGGATGAGATGAATGATCTGCGAGTGAACTGATCTGGTTTGGTCATAAGGTTCTCACTTCAGCGGCGGGTCATAACCGGCCTGCCATCGGGTGGCGCAGGATGCGCCGAGTCTGCGAGACGATGGACAGCGCCACGATTGCGCTCTGATCATACTAACTCATACGGCGACTTAGAAATTCAAGGACGACTGGGCCCGGTTTCGACCCGCTGCAAGCGTCCCTGTCTCGGGTGCACACTCTGGCCCGCGGAGACCGCGCGCCGTGTGCCGAACATGCGGTCTCGTCGCCTCAATGTGCGGTCGTCGGCGATTTTCGACGCATAGCTGAGTGTTCCGTGCTAACCTTCTGCCAGTGTTGAACTTGGCCAACCACGAGATGGTGCCGGATGGCGGATTCGAGGTGCTGAGACCATGAAAGCGGCAGCGCGACTTCTGGCGGGCCTCATTGCGGTCAGCGTGCTGGCCCTAGGGCAAGACTCGGAGGCACCGGTCGAAGATTCGGGTTTCGTTATCAGGACTGAATCGAACCTCGTCGTAGTTCCGCTGCATGTGTATCAAAAAAAGCAGTCCGTAGATGGTTTGGGGAAAGAGGCCTTCGAGCTGTACGAGGACGGCGTCAAGCAGGACATCGCGTTCGTCGAAGGGCCGGCCGCCGAAGGTGCACCGCCAGGTGCTGCCCGAACAGTGCCGACTGAAATCATCTTTCTGATCGATTACAGCCTCAGCGTCATGATGCGGGGACTGCTGGACTTTACCAGTATCCGTACCACACTGCTGTAAGGGCTCCGCAAGGACGTGATGATCTCGGTCTACGGTTTCGCCGACACGCTCAAGCGCTTCACCGGCCCGACCCGCGATTTCGCAAAGTTGAAGCGGGCAATCGAGCTGACCTACGAGTCCGAAGCGCTCGGCAGCCGTGTGTACGAGGCGATCATCCAGACCGCTCGGGACGCTTCCAATCGCGGGGGTGACGTCTCGCGGATGATGCTTGTGTTCTCGGATGGGTTCAGCACCACCAACATAAGCCCCGACCTAGTCGTACAGGTGGCCAATGCCCTGGCGATCCCGATCTATCCGGTGATCTTGGGACACAGCGACCTCACGGACAGATACAACCAAGGCGGCGGGGGCGGTGTGTGGCGCCAGCCTCGGCAGCCGAATCCGGGGCAGGAACGCCGCAGTCAGATTCCCGGCGGAACGCGCAATCCGGCCGGCCTGCTCCGCAGGCAATCGAACATACGTAGTCAAGAATCACGACAGGCAATCTTCGCGGACATCGGTCCCCGGACGGGCGGCCAGAGTTTCGACCCGGAGGTCCTCAACAACATCGTGGTGCGAAAGATCCTGGGTTCGCTGGCGGATCTGGCAGCGACCGAGTACATCGTGGGCTACTACCCGAGTTCAGTGGACGAGGAGCTCTCTCCGCATCAGGTTCAGGTACGCCTCGTCGACGAAGAGGTGGGCAAGCTCTACGGCGGGCAGCGGGTCATCGTCCACTGAGACGGCCGGAAGCAGGCCATTGCCTCGATATCGTTGCGCTTGGGCGACCCGACCGGCAGTTTATGCATGGAAGTGGCGGGACGGGACGCCACGTGTCGCGCGCACCCCTGCACGGTCGCCTAGTCTAGGCCGCCCATCGCGACGATAACCCCGAATTCGTCCGCTGTGACCGGAGACACCGACAGTCTGCTGCGCGTCACCAGCTGCATGTTGCTCAGTCTTGGCTCGCGCTTGATCTCAGCAAGGGTGACGGGGGCGGACAGGGCTTGCAGAGGCTTGATGTCGACCACGCTCCAGCGGTCGTCATCGGTGGTCGGATCTTGGTAGTGCTCGCGGATAACCTCAGCAATACCAAGAACTGCACGGTCTTCATTCGAGTGATAGAAGAGCAACTGGTCGCCAGCGGCCATCGCGCGAATGTTGTTGCGGGCCTCGTAGTTTCGCACGCCGTCCCAATATGTCCAGCCGTCCTTGACGAGATCCTCCCACGAGTACTTGAAAGGCTCGGACTTCACCAGCCAGTAGCGGAGGTCTGGGTTCGGCATGCCTTAGCAAGCATATCAGCAGCGGTCGTGTGCCTTGAGCGCGAGCATTTCCCGCCAAGCAGGGCAAGGGCAAGCCAACGCCTTGCTAGAATCTCAATGCCCGAATCGCGCATTGGAGGTGAAGTGATGCTGGTACGGCTGCTACTCGCGCTCTTGGCGGTCCCATTGATGGCCGCTCCGGAACTAAGCGGAGACGACATCGCGTCGTTCCGAGTCCGATTCGGTCTCAACGACATGACCGAGACCGCCTGGGACGGGTCGGTCTCTGTGTCGAGCGGCGAACTTGTCCAACTGCGCGACTGGCACCCGCGGCCGGAAAACGAAATCGTTGCTCCGGACCGATGGAAGTTGTCCACGCACAAGGGTGTCAACTACCGCGTCGCGAATTACCTGCACCCGCCGAACACGGGCGTCCAGGCGTATTACTGGACGCCGGGCGTCGTCGTGGACGTGCGCGGGAATGATGGCGCGCGCATACGCATCGAGACTGCGCAGGGCAACTTTGAGTTCCGAAGCAGGGAAGTCCCTCTGGGCGAGCCGCGACAATTCCTCGGCGGCTCCGCGGTCGTGGAGCGGGTGCCGCCCGCCGAGAAGCTCACTGGAGACGGGTACGATGACGACTTTGTGGCGATCCTTGGCGGCGACAGCGGCGAGGTCTGGGTTGCTTGGGTGGCTTACAACGACGGGGCGAATCACATCTTCGCACGTCGTCACGACGGATCGACTTGGGGCGATCTGCAGCGAATCAGCGAAGGGCCCAGCGACGCCTATCTGGTAAAGCTGGGGCGGGACAAGACGGGCGCACCGTGGTTTGTGTGGTCGAATCAGGTCGACGGCAACTTCGACTTGTACGGGCGCTCGCTGAAGAGCGGTTCCTTGACGCCGGTCTTGCGCCTCACCGAGACCCCCGGCCCCGACACCTTCCACAACCTAGCCACCGATTCGGCGGGCAATCTCTGGCTGGTCTGGCAGAGTTTCCGCGCTGGCGCGAACGACATCTACGCCAAGCGGCACGACGGCGAGACCTGGAGCGCCGAGGAGAGGATCTCAAGCTCTCCTGCCAACGACTGGGAGCCAGTGATCGCTGCGGGACTCGACGGCGAGGTCCACATAGCTTGGGACACCTACGACAAGGGTGACTACGACGTCCTGCTCCGGACATGGGACGGCTCCCGGTGGAGCGATGTGCGACCCATCGCTGCGACCAAGTTGTACGAGGCGCACGTGTCGCTGGCGGTCGACGCTAGCAACCGGTTGTGGACTGCCTACAACGAGAGCGGAATGAATTGGGGCAAGGACACTGGGTTCCTGCCGAACGTGCAGGGGACGCGTCTCTACGACTATCGCCGCACGCGGGTGGCGATCCTGGACGGCGCGGATTGGAAGGCTCCGGTGGGAGACATCAACGAATCGCTGCCCGAGCACATCGACAAACGCCACAATGACTTCCCGCAACTGGCGCTCGATGCCGAGGGTCGCATGTGGCTGTTTGGCCGCCACCGCACGATCCGCCAGCGCGACATGCCCAGCGAGACACCGCTGCACCGCGCGTGCTGGGAAATCTGGGGCTCGACGCTAGACGGCGAGCGCTGGATCAGGCCGGTGGAGTTCCCCTTCAGCGCCAGTCGGCAGGACGTGCGCTGGGGCGTTGCGTCCGACGGCAAGGGCAACCTTTTCGCGGCGTGGTCTATGGACAACCGAGACTTCGAGGACTTTCTGTACCAGCACGAAGACGTCTACGCCTCCAAGCTGCCGAAACTGGAGCGCAAGACCGCCGCCCCGGTGCTAAGGACTCGAACCGAGCCGGAGCTGTTCTTCTACGACATGGCGCCGACGGAGCCGGCAGACCTGGCGCGCTTGCGCGGGTATGAGATCAACAGCGAGGGCAAGACCTACAAGATCTACCGGGGTGACACGCATCGCCACACGGAGTTCTCGATGGACGGCAACAACGACGGCTCGCTGTTGCAGACCTACCGTTACTCGGTCGACGTCGCGTCGCTCGACTACTTGCTCGCAAGCGAGCACAACGGGTCGGGCGGTCCCGACAACGAATACATCAACTGGCTGCTGCAACAGACCGTGGATGTCTTCTCTTTCCCTGGGGCGTTCCAGGCGTTCTACGGCTACGAGAGATCGATCCGCTACCCGGCGGGGCACCGCAACATCCTGTTCGCCAAGCGCGGCAACCCTACCCTTCCGACACTGCCGGAAGAGACCCGCAGCGAGCAGGGGGCGGGCCGGCTGTATGAGTACCTAAAGCGCCACGATGGCATCGCCATCTCGCACACCTCCGCGACCCGCATGGGCACGGATTGGCGCGACAATGACCCAGAGGTCGAACCGCTAGTGGAGATCTTCCAAGGCGATCGTGTCTCGGCCGAGTACGAGGGCGCGCCTCTAGCGGCCAACAGCGAGAACATCACGTCCCAGATCGGAGGGTTCGAGCCGGCGGGCTATGTCTGGAACGCCTGGGCCAAGGGCTACAAGCTGGGCGTTCAAGCCGCCTCCGATCACCTCTCGACGCACTATTCCTACGCTTGCACCATCGCCGAGGAGTTCACGCGCGAGGGCATGCTGGACGCCATGAAGCAGCGGCACAACTATGGAGCGACGGACAACATCATTCTCGACTACCGCTTGGAGACACCCGATGGCAAGGAACACCTGCAGGGTGACATCCTCGAGACGGAGGAAGGCTTCGAACTGAAGGTCCGCATCATCGGCACAACGCCGCTACGACAGGTGGATCTGATCAAGAACCAGCAGTTCCTGCACAATCGGCAGAAACTACCGCAGGATTCCGCGTTCACGTTCGTCGACAAGGACAAGCAGCCCGGAGAAGACTACTACTATGTGCGCGTGATCCAAGACGATGGCAACGTAGCTTGGTCGTCTCCGATTTGGGTGACGACTCGGTAAGCGCACGTGGCTGGCGCGATTGGCAGGCAGGCATCCGTCGGCACAGGCAGGAGCGCGCGTCGTTCCCAGCGCCGAAGCTACAAGGGAGGCTCACATGGGTGACATCAAGCCAGCACTGCTGACGCAAGACCTCGACCACCTGGTCCACCCGCTGCACAGTCGAAGGATCCACAGCGGCGGACATGTCTGGGTCCGCGGCCGAGGAGCTCTCATCTACGACGCCGACGGGCGCGGGTACCTTGACGGGCTGTCAGGGCTGTGGAACGTGGTCGCTGGCCACGGCAGGACAGAATTGGCCGAGGCCGCCCAGCGGCAGATGAGCGAGTTGGCCTATTGCTCCGGCTATGCCGGAAGTTCGAACGAGCGAGCGATCGAGCTGGCGGCGCGGCTCGCCGACCTGACGTACCCGTCGATCTCGCGATTCTTCTTCACCTCCGGGGGCGGGGAAGCCAGCGAAACGAGCTTCAAGCTGGCGCGCTCGTATTGGAAGATCAGAGGCTACCCCCACAAGACGAAAGTGATTTCGCGTCAGTGGGGCTATCACGGAGTGACCTTGGCTGCGATGAGCGCCACGGGCATTTCGGGGTACTGGCCGCAGTTCGAGCCGCGCGTGCCCGGCTTCGTGCATATCCCGTCGCCATACCCGTATCGCTACGAGGCACCAGCCGGCTCCAGCCAAGGTGTCGCGGCTGCCAACGAACTGGAGCGGGCCATCCTGCGCGAGGGGCCCGACACAGTCGCTATGTTCTTGGCCGAGCCCGTCCAAGGGGCTGGCGGAGTGATCGTCCCTCAGGACGACTACTTCCCCCGTATCCGCCAGATCTGCGACAAGTACGACGTGCTCTTCGTCGCAGACGAGGTCATCACCGGGTTCGGGCGCACGGGCAAGTGGTTCGCGCTGGAGCATTGGGGAGTGCAGCCCGACATCATGCAATTCGCCAAGGCGATCACTTCCGGCTACTTCCCCTTCGGAGGGGTCGGGTGCAGCGAGAAGATCGCGGAGGCCCTGGATGAGAGTGATACCCCGTGGATGCACGCATACACCTACAGCGCGCATCCGGTCGGTTGCGCCGTGGCGTTGCGAAATCTCGACATCCTCCAGCGCGAGGGGCTTCCGTCTCAGGCGGCAGAAAAGGGAGCGTATCTCCTGACTCAATTGCGGGCGGCATTGGGTGGCCATCCACACGTGGGTGAGATTCGAGGCAAGGGCTTGATGTGCGCGGTGGAGTTCGTCAGGGACAGGGCGACGAAGGCCGAGTTCGAGCCGGCGGATCGGGTCGGGGAACGGATCAACGCCGAGGTCCAGAAGCGCGGCCTCTTCAGCCGATTGCGGGGCGACGTATTCTGCTTGGCGCCGCCGTTCGTAGCGACGCAGGACGAGTTGGACCGCATGGCCAGCATCCTGGCGGATTCCGCGGCAGCGGTGCTGGGCTAGCGAGCCCGAGGCAGTGACGGGTCCAGCTCGTTGGCCCCGCGGCCTGGACTGATGGCCTCCGAGCAGGTTTTTGCTGTCGGCTCGTCAGCGCTCGGACTCTGTCGAAGTCCGTGCTAGCAGCGGCCTGAGAGCCTTCTCGAAGGCGCTGGTCGGCGTGTAGCCCTCCATTCGCTGTAGCAGTTGGCCGTCCCGGTCGATGATCAGACTGGTTGGAATCGCGCCGACCTGGTAGCTCTGCATGACGCTTCCGGTACCATCGTGCAGCGAGGGGTAGCTGATTCCGTGCTCTTCCAGATACTGTCGTGCCTTGCTTGGGTCTTCGTCGCTTACCCCGAGCACGACGAAGCCGTCGTCGGAATGCCGCTCATAAAGCTGCTGCAGCTGCGGTAGCTCCTGGCGGCAAGGCTCGCACCACGACGCCCAGAAATTCACAAGAACGACACTTCCGCGCATTCGCGCCAGATTCCAGGCCATGCCATTCAATGCAGTGAGCGTGAAGTCCGGCGCTTGGTTGCCCGCAACCGCATAAGGCTCTGGTGCCGGCAGCGAGAACGTGTCGGGCGGACGGGTCTGCAATTTCCCTGAGAACCTACGGGCGAACTCGTCGAGTATCGCGTTCCGCAATTTCGGGTTGCGGGGAAGCGCCAACTGCGAGCATCGGTGCTGATCGTCGGAGTGCAGGCCGATTTGCTGTCGCTTGCCGCGACTGGCAAGCCAGCTCGACAGCTCCACTACATGAATTGCCCCGAGGTAGCCCGCCAGGGAATACGGGCCAAGCAGGTAGAACATGGGCGCTCCCGAGAGCGTCGAAAGCCAGTATTTCTTGTCGAACAACGACCACTGCACGGGTGTGCGAGTCCGCTGGAATCGGATCGTCTCGTAGTCGAAGCGTTCCGAGCCGTGTCCCTTCAAATCGACGACTAGGTGACTGTCCGTGAACACGAGCCTAGCCGGTCGCAGTCTCGCTCCTTCGATGCTAGCGCTGAGGCCCTTCGCGTAGACCGTTGGTCTTGCGCTCTCGACGGGGCCCGCAGCAGTTGCCCCCCGGCAGAAGACGAGCCCCAGCGCAACGCCGATGGTCAGGATTCGGGGTGTTCCGTCCATGACATGCTCCTTCCTTGGCACCGTCTCCCGCCAGCAATTCGACACGCTCGATGGCCGAGACCATCCGATGGGCGCCCGGTTCACGCACTTTGACGAAGCGGCGCCCCGGAATGAGTACCGGACTCTCCGGAGCATTGACGGAGTTGGCCGGCGAGGATGGCGGCCAAGGCCACTTGGGCGCAGCCCCATTGCTCATGGCAGTAGCGATCACCCCGTCCGCGGAGCCTCGCAACAAATCGGGAGCCGAATCCCTCGCTCACGAGGAGGCCCGCGCGCTGAGAGATCTCTTCAAACGTGACGGACGAAGCAAGGCAGCTCGGAGCGGGTCGCTCGGCCTTCTCTAAACGGACAACAGGCCGGTCGCCGTAGTGGCTCTAACGGTCAGCGCTACGTGCCGCGTTCAAGCATCCTGCCGATGTTCGATTTGTGCCTCCAGATCAGGAACACCGTCATCAGCGCCGCGTAGTTGGTGTGGGGCATTCCCGACAGGAAGTGGATCACCACAGTGAAGAACACCCAAGTCAGCAGCGAAGCCCATGCGCCGATCTCCTTGATCTTGAACCGCCCCCCCAGCACCCGGACCGGCACGAAGAACGCCAGCGACAGGGCCGCAACGCCGGGATACATCGCCAGCATCGCACCGGCCGACGTGGCCACGCCTTTGCCGCCTTGGAACCGCAGCCAAGGCGAGTAGCAGTGACCGAAGACCGCTCCCATGCCGAACAGCCAAGCTATGTTGATGTAGTCTGCTGGCCCGTGGAACAACCAGATCGGAACGAAGCCCTTGGCCAGATCTCCGATAAGCGCGACGAGGGCACGCCGCTTGTCGAATCGGAGCACGTTGTTGAAGCCCGGGTTGCCGGATCCGATGTCGCGAATGCTCCTTCCCGAACCCCACATCGCGATGACAGCAAATGGGATCGAACCGATCGCGAAGCTCGCGACGAGTTTGAGAATCAACTGGGTGTCGAGCATGGCAGGTACTAGGATTCAAGGATAGGCGTCAGAGCGATCAGGCCCGCTACTGAGGCCGTCATGAAGTTCGAAAGAGTCGACGCCAACATGGCGCGCATCCCGAGGGCGGCCAGCTCGAGTCTCCGTTCCGGGAGCATGGCACCCAACGCTCCGATCAGGATGCCGACCGAGCCGACATTGGCGAAGCCGCACAGTGCATAGTTGGCCACGAAGAAAGAATGCGGTTGCAAGCTGTCCTTGATGTCGGCCAGTTCCGCGAAGCTGATCAACTCGTTCAGGACCATGCGCGTGCCGAGGAGGTTGCCAACGGTGGAAGCGTCCTCCCAAGGGACGCCGATCATCCATGCCACGGGAGCGAAGATCGGGCCGAGAATAGCCTGGATGCTTGCTGGCAGCCACCTCCAGCCAAGCATCCCGTGCAGGCCCGCCAGAATGCCGTTCACGATGGCGATCAGGGCCACGAATGCGATGACCATGGCCCCGACTTGCAGCGCGACCTGCAATCCCTCGCTGGTGCCTCGCGCGGCAGCGTCGACGACATTGCTGTCCGCTGTGGAGGCTTGCTTGGGAATCCTGCCCATAGTCACCGGCTCGCCCTTCTCCGGCTCGAAGATCTTGGCCAGCATGATGCATGCCGGCGCGGTCATCACCACAGCCGTGACCAGATTCTCGGCCCGGGCCCCGCCAATCTGAACGTATGCGACTAGAATGGCCCCGGATACGGTGGCCATGCCGCTGGTCATGACCGTCATCAATTCCGAGCGAGTCATCTTGTCCAAGTAGGGGCGGATGGTGAGGGGCGCTTCCGCCTGCCCCAAGAACAAATTCGCGGCCACATTCAGGGATTCCGCCCCGCTAGCCCGCATGCCCCTTTGCATCACGAACGCTAGGCCGGCGACGAGCTTCTGCATGATGCCAAGGTGGTAGAGCACCGCCGAGATGCACGAGACCACAATGATCAAGGGCAGGATCTGAAACGCGAGAATGACGCCGTTTTCGGACCTGCCCAAGTCGCCGAACACGAGGCCAGTGCCTTCTTCGGCCAGCAACACGAAGCGGTTGAAGCCTCGCCCGAACGCTTCGAACAAGCGGCCTATTGGCGTTCGCAGAACCAGCACGGCGAACAGGAGCTGCAACCCGAGGCCCCATGCGACGGTCCGCCATCGGACGGCGGCCCGGGCCGAAGACAGCGCATACGCCACGGCGATGGCGAAAAGGATCCCGAGCACGCCCATTCGAGCAACCCATTGTAGTCGCCCGTCGAGGGAGTCATGGCGGGCCTGGAAAGGGCCGCTAGACTACCAGCATGAGACCCCAGCCAGCGCCGGTGGACACGGGCCGATTGCTAGAACTGGCCCAAGCAACGATGTCGCGGGCGCCGTTTCCGATGCTCGCGAGCGTATCCGGAACGCGCCCGAAAGTCCGGCCGGTGTCCCCCGCCGCCGTCGATGGCTTCACCGTTTACGTGGCCTCGCTGCGAAGTTCCGACAAGACAGCCGAGCTGGCGGCGAATCCGGCAGTAGAACTCTGCTATCTCGACGAGAGCCACGACCAAGTCCGGATCGAGGGCAGGGCAGAGCTGGTCACCGACGCGGCCGTGCGCCGAGAGATCTGGGACGGCTACCCGCTGCTGCGCAATTTCCTCGGCTCGATCGACAATCCCGAATTCATGCTCTACCGGATCCGCCCCGAGCGAGTCCGCTTCATGCGGGAGTGGGCGCTGGAGTACTTCGAAGTGCCGCTGGGCTGAGCGACCGAGCAGCAGCCCCTGTGTCGCAGCGGTAGCCTACAATCAAGGGCGGATTTTGAATCCAAAGGGGATCTCATGGATCGAAGGAAATTCCTCACAGCTACCGGCTCTACGGTAGCCACGATGACGGCGGCGCAGTATTCGCGCGTGCTCGGGGCGAACGACCGGCTCAACACAGCGGTCGTCGGCGTGAACGGGCGTGGCAAGTCGCACATTCGCGCCGCCGCCGCGAATCCGGGGATGCATGTCGCGGCAGTTGTCGACATCGATCAATCGGTTGCTGAGAAGGCCGCGGCCTACACCAAGCAGCACCAGCAGGAGGCTCCCAAGGAGTACCGCGACTTGCGCGACATGCTGGCGGACAAGGAGATCGACGTAGTCACCATTGCGACGACCAACCATTGGCACGCGCTCTCCACGATCTGGGCCGTCCAAGCGGGCAAGGACGTCTACTGCGAGAAGCCCGCCAGCCACAACATCTGGGAGGGCCGCAAGATGGTGGAGGCTGCGCGAAAGTACAAGCGCATCGTCCAAGTCGGCCAGCAGTCCCGTTCTACTCCGTTCAAGATCGAGGCCATTCAGCGCCTGCGCGAGGGTGTGATCGGCGAGGTGTACATGGCCAAGGGGCTGTGCTTCAAGCGGCGCAAGTCCATCGGATCAACAGCGGTGAGCGCCGTGCCTCCTGGCGTGGACTACGACATCTGGCTGGGCCCGGCCCAGCCGTACGAGTTCAAGCAGAATCGCTTCCACTACAACTGGCACTGGCACTGGGCGTTCGGCAATGGCGACATTGGCAACCAAGGCGTGCACGAGATGGATGTTGCCCGCTGGGGTCTCGGAATCGACCACCTGCCCGAGCACGTGTTCTCGGCAGGCGGCCACTTCGTCTACGACGACGATCAGGAGACGCCCAACACCCAGCACGCCACCTTCGACTATGGCGGCCGCATGCTGCAATTCGAAGTGCGCGGGCTCGTCACGGGTGGGGAGTGCCGGCTCTTGGAAGACTCAGGGGGAGGCAGCCACACGATCGGCGTATTGTTCTTCGGCAGTGACGGATTCCTGACAGTCTCCGGCCGGGGCTACCAGACGTACTTGGGAGAGAAGCGGGTGCCCGGTCCGCGCCGGGCGGCATCGGGAGGCGACACCACCGGGCTGCATTTCGAGAACTTTCGCAAGGCAGCGCTGAGCCGGCGTGTCAGCGACCTGAACTGCGACGTGCTGGAGGGGCATCTCTCGGCCGCGCTGTGCCATTTGGCAAACATCTCGTACCGGACCGGCGACAAACTGCTGTTCGATCCAGAGACCGAGAGGTTTGTCGGAAACTTTGGCGCCAACACGCTGCTGAAACGCGACTACCGCGCCCCCTGGGTTGTGCCCGAGGAGGTCTGAGCGGCTCGGGCCACGCTGATACGCCAATCAGCGTGGCAGCGACTTGAGCACGGCCCGCAGGGAAGTGCGCTGGGCGGCCCCAATGTGCCCGAAGTCACCCGATTCGTCGGTGCCGTCGAGAATCTCCGCGATACGACGTGAGACGTAGCGCCGCACACGCTCGGGCAGCGCAGTGAACGCTGGGGAGCGAATCAGGTAGCTGCAAGAGTGGCGGAGCAGGCGGGATTCGAGCTCGAGCTCGCGCAGCGAAGGCCCTGATCCGTCGCGGCTGGCGCGCGACTGAAATTCTTCGGCGAAACCCGAGTCACCCCTGATGGGCCCCCGTAGCCGAGCTTCCCCGGCGAGGAGCAGGTCGCGAAGCAGCAGTTCCGCGGGCCTCTCGATGCGGCGTTTGACCGACGCCAGCAGGGACGCGGACGGATCGCCGAAGAGACTTGCCATCTCAGCCCGATAGGCCATCGCCGCCCGAGCCCCGTGACCGGCCCTCGCGATAGCGTTATGGACCCTCGTCTGGTGCGCCAGGACCAAATGGGCGACGACATCGCTATGGGGTGTCGGATATCTTGCCGGTTCGAAGAAACGCTCGTAGGGCCGGCCAAGCAAGCCGGCGGCAAACTCGGAAAAGCTGTCGTCGGGGCCCACGGCATTGCCGCGATGAGCTAGCGGGATCGACCCGGTGACGTACCATCCGCCCCAGCGCTCTGAAACCGAGGTGGTGTGGTCCGTATCCACCGTGCCGTGGCGGAAGTGCGGCAGGCCGTCGCGGGCGGGAAAGACGGACCGCGTGAGGTGTCCTGGCACACCGAGCGTGCGCCGGCTCTCGTGGCATTGCAGACAGGATCCATGGTCCCGAAGCAGGCGCGGCCGGCCGGACGGCTGCTGGCGAAGCGTGTAGAACGCCGCCGTGCCTCCGGGAACCGCGGTGGAGATTTCAAGTAATGGCGCTCCCGGCACCCACCCCACATAGGTGTCATCGTTGAAGTAGATCGCCCGCGGATTCCGTGGATTGATCCAGCGAAACTGCGCACTGGTCTTCGAGAACACCAGCAGCTGCGACGAGAGCGGCACGTCGAGTTCCTCGAGCAGCGAGCGCAGATAGCCCCAGTTCGACTCGAACTCCAGAGAGGTCTGGCCGGCGTCGAGGCGTTGGTTGAGGCGGGAGACCGGATCATCGGCCATGATTGCTCCTTGGAACACAAGAAGCACTGCGATGAGGCGAGCTCGCGCCAACTTCTACTCGAATCTAACATCTCGGCGGACGCAGGTCGAAGTCGGTCGCGCGGCAGGGTTTCTGGAGATGCCAGATTGACTTGCCGAGAGGTCTTATATTCAATCTAAAATTAACTTAAAAATAAGGCACCGCTTCAACGGAGCCGGTTTCCTGCCGTAGGCCGCCACGCCGCGCCCTGGCCGCTGGGGATCTGCAGAGATCAGCCACGAAGCACTCGCTCCCTGCGCGTCAGGCTCCCTCGCATGTGCACTACGATGGGCCTTAGTGCCTCAGATTGCCCCAGCGGGCGGGCTGGCTGAGCCGGCCGCCAGTGCGTTGCCGCCGGTGCTCCGGTTCCTAGACGTGTCCAAAGTCTATTGCTCCGCGGAGCAAGCGGTGGCAGCCGTCTCCGGGGTCACAGTGAGTGTAGCCCGTGGCGAATTCGTCGCGCTGGTCGGACGCAGCGGCTCGGGCAAGAGCAGCTTCTTGAATCTGGCCGGTGCAGTAGACATTCCGACTTCTGGCACTGTTCTAGTCAATGGAATCCAGACAACGAGCTTGAGTGATGAAGCGCTAACGAGGATCCGGCGTGAGCATGTCGGCTTCGTGTTTCAGTTCTTCCATCTGTTCCCGACGCTGAGCGTGCTGGAGAACATTGAGATCCCTTTGCAGCTAGCGGGCGAGCGGCGCCCGCGCCCAAGGGCCGAGGAAACGCTGGAGCTTGTGGATCTGGCCGATCTGGGCGGACGGTTCCCGCACCAGTTGTCCGGCGGTCAGATGCAGCGGGTCGCGATCGCTCGCGCTATGGTCGCAAGGCCCTCGCTGCTGCTCGCAGACGAGCCCACCGGAAACCTAGATTCCGAGAGCGCCGATACGGTCTTGCGGGTCTTTCGCTTGGTGAACGCCGAGCTTCAGACCACGATCATCATGGCCACTCACAGCTTGGAGGCGGCGGCGGTAACGGATCGTGTCTTGACGCTGAAGGACGGCCGCCTCGTCCCGAACGAGTGAAGCTTGGAAGAGAAGCGGGTCGGGCGGCGTTTCGTGCGGATTCCCACGGAATGTGGGCCGGGCAATCGAGAGATTGTGTCGGGGGCGGTCGATTACACGTATGTCCGGTTTGTTCTGCTCGATCTCAGACTGCATCGACGCAGCCGCCTCGCCGTTTCGTAGACGCGCGGAAAGCTAGCGTCAGTGCCATTCAGTTCTCGCAGGGCCTCGTCCTGTCTTCGTCGGCCCGGAATCCGAGGTTGCCGTAGCGGTGATAGTCGATGCTGAGGCTCTGCTCTCTCAAGTACCAGAGCAGTTCGACTCGGCCGTGGGCAAGCACTGGCGCGCGAGCCAGAAATACCCCTGACTCGGCTGCCGCGCGATGGATGATCGCCGGTACGCGCTCGGGATCTGCATACCGAACCCGGTCGGTCTGGCAGTCACGGATCTGAGTTGCGAGCTCATCGTCCGTCTCTTCGGCGAAGTCCACGGTCCTGGCCCACGGCTGTGTCAGCTCCCGCAGCCAATCGGTAGCTGGAGACGACCAATCCTTGGGGAGACTCACGGTTGCTCGGCAGCCCACCGTCTTGGCCGCGCAAACGCGCGCGAAGATCTCAAACAGCGAATCAAAGCGGTCCACTCGGATGCGGAGGCGCCGAACCGGGAGGTAGCGCCGCAAGTTGTCTTGGCCGACGAGCCGGAAGTGGTCGTGCGTGCGGCTGAACTCCTCTTGGTAGCACGCGCTGTAGCTCTCCAGCGCAGCGACAATCCTGTGCAGATCCTCTGTGCCGTCGGAAACGCCCGGAGGGCAACGCTCCGCGAGGCGTGAACGCAGTTCGACGAGGTCGGGGTCGGCGATCTCGCGGGGGCCGGCCGGAGGCTGGTCCTCGCTGAAGTCCAAGAACTGGGCTACGTAGTTGGGCCCTCCCGCCTTGATGCCAGGGCCGAAGGCAGACTTGCCCATGCCACCGAAAGGTTGGCGTAGCACAACGGCTCCAGTGGTCGGCCGGTTGACGTAGAGGTTGCCTGCCTCGACGTGATCGGACCAATACGTCTGCTCGCGGTCGTCGAGACTCTCCAAGCCGGCTGTCAGCCCGTAGCCGGTCCGGTGGGTCAACTCGAGGGCGTCATCCAAGTCCTTGATCCGCATCACTCCCAGCACGGGGCCGAAGAGTTCCGTCAGGTGGGTGAAACCGCCCGGCTGCACGTCCCACTTGACGCCGGGGGAGTAAAGGCATGGATTGTTGTCCCGCTGCTTGGGCATGACAGCCCAGCTCTCACCCGGCTCGAGTTCCGCTAGACCGGCCTCCAGCGGGCCTGAGGGCGGGCGGATCAGGGGGCCCATGCGATTGCGAGGATCCCAAGCCGGCCCGACCTGCAAGCTGCGCACCGCGTCGCAAAGTGTCTCCTTGAACTTCGGGTCGTCATAGACCTCGTTCTCGACGAGGAGCAGGGACGTGGCAGAGCATTTCTGCCCGCTGTGGCCGAAGGCGGAGTGAATGACATGCCTGATCGCCAAGTCGCGGTCACCCAGAGCGGTCAAGGTGGTTGCGTTCTTACCGCCGGTCTCGGCAAGCAGGTTCAGGTCCGGCTTCGCGCGTAGCATCTGCTGGGCGGTCTCGGTTCCACCGGTGAGAATGACGGCGTTCACATCCGGGTGAGAGGTCAGTTGAGGGCCGACCGTGGCACCGTCACACGGGACCACCTGTAGTGTCCGGCGCGAGATCCCGGCCCTCCAGAAACACTTGCACAGCTCGTGAGCCACCAGCACCGCATCGGACGCGGGCTTGAGGATGACCGTGTTTCCTGCGGCCAGAGCGGCTGCAATCCCCCCACCGGGAATGGCGATTGGGAAGTTCCAGGGGGAGACGACCACCACCACGCCTTTCGGCTTGACCCCTAGGCCGGGGAGACCGTAGAAGTGGCGGGCCGCCAAGTCGTAGAACCAGACGAAGTCCACGACTTCGGAAACCTCGGGGTCGGACTCGGCAAGGAGTTTCCCGCCGTTCGCCAGCGCCGCTCCCATCAGGTCCGCCCGTCCGCGGCGCAATTCCCGAGCCACTGACGCCAAGACTTGCGATCGCTCCGCCACCGACTTGCGCCGCCATCCGTCGGCGTCGTCCCGAGCGCAGGCCACCGCCCGTTCGATATCCTCTTCGCGGGCCTGCCGGTAACGGCCGACGACCAATCCGGGCCGCGATGGGTCCAAGCAGTCGCGGATGCGCCGATTCTCGAAGATCTCCCCGCCCCCAACGACCAAGGGGATTTCGATCTTGCGCTTGCCATGGCGGGGCCGCCAGCGCTCAACGATCCGCCGTGCCCACTCGCGGTTGGCCGGCAGCGAGAAGTCAGTGTCGGGCTCGTTGACAAAGCTGCTCCACGTGCCTGAGCGCTCCGGCTCTCCAGATTCTTCCAAGCGGTCTTGGGTGCGGCGAGGCGCTTCGGACAGACCCTCGACCATGGCGAAGGAGTCGAAGAACGCCTTCTCCAAGCGGTTCCATTCGCGGCTCTTCGGGGCCAGCTTGAAGGCATGACACAGGAAGTTGTCCGGTCCGGTATTCTCGTCCAGGCGGCGGAACAGGTATCCGATGGCGTTGACGAAGTCTTCCTTCCTGGTCGCGGGGGCGTAGAGGAGGAGGTTGCGAGTCAGTTCGAACAGGGCCCGCCGCTGGGGGTTCGCCATCCCTTCGAGCATCTCGACTTGAACCCGGTCCACGATGCCGGCCTCTGCGGCCAATAGCAAGGCGTAAGAGGTATCGAAGAGATTGTGGGAAGCCACTCCCAAGCGCACGGCCCGGATGTTCTCCGGAATCAGGGCTTCGTGCAGCATTCGCTTGTAGTTGGCGTCGGTCTCGGGCTTTGATGCGAACGGCGCTTGGGCCCAGCCGCGCAGCGAGGCCTCCACACGCTCCATTTCGAGATTGGCGCCCTTCACGAGTCGGATCGTCACCGGAGACCCTCCGCAACGGATCCGTTCCCGAGCCCAAGCATTGATTCTCTTCTGCGCCAGGCTGGAATCAGGCAGGTACGCCTGCAAAGCGATCCCTGCATTGACCTGTTCCATGCCCTTGCGGCCCAAGGTCCGCACGAAGGCCTCGGTCGTGACCGCCAGGTCGCGGTACTCCTCCGTGTCGAGGTACACCAGTTTGGGCACTTGGGTGCCGTCGACGCGGCGAAATCTCTCGCGAGCCGCCGCGCGATACAGCATTTCCAGCCGGTCGCATAGGACCGAGACGGTGTGTTCGAACGCTAGTGAGTCGATCTGAGAGTAGATCGTGGAGATCTTGACCGATATGACCTCGACCTCGGGAATCTGCAGGGCCCAGAGGTAGGAGTCCATCCGCCTTCGGGCCTCGGCTTCTCCCAGCACGGCCTCGCCAAGAAAATTGACGTTCATCCGGACGCCGCCCTGACGACGCGCTTCCAGGTGCCGGACCAGCAGGGGCTCCTCCGCCGGCAGGATGACGTTGGCGGTCTCTTCTCGCATCCGCGCCTTGACCAAGGGGGCTGCCACGCCGGGAAGGTAGCCTCCGAAGGAGTGGAAGCCTCTGAGGAGAGTTCGATCCAAGCCGCTGAAGATCCGGGGAATCCCCTGTACGTCCAATATGTGCAGCATTTGGTCAACCGCCCGACCGGCCCGTCTAGCGCGGAATGCCTGATCAGTGAGCTGGGTAAGTGTCGCCCTGTCTTGAGGGCTTTGCACCATCCGCTCCAACTCCGCCTGCTGCTTCCTCTCGGCCGGGGTCTGAAGGCTCGCAGCCGATTCCTGAAGATGTCGCGCTAGGCGCGCCGCTTTCTGCGCCCGCTCCGGGTAGGGCGAGACTGGGTCCGCTACCAACGATCTGAGGAGATCTTCCAGGGATTCGTTCACGCGCGCGCTCTCCTGCCGCCTGGCACGGGCGTGATCAGGATCAGACTGGACCGCAATGTTCATGCGCCTCTCCAAGCAGACCGAGGCATCGCTCTGGGCAGCTCCCGGACCGGTCTGTTTCAGTTTGCACCACGCTCGGAGACCATTAGCCGGGCGGCGAGAATCCCCCACGTCGGTCGGGGCCGACGGCAAAGTACCCTTGCTCCAGAACCTGCCCGATCTTGTGCCGGGTACTCGCTTGGTAGAGTCTCGTGCTCGGCAACCTCACCGTGTTCGCAGGGCCAACGGCAGAGCGCAGCTTCCGCCAGGAGAGACTCTGGCGTGCATGAGACGACGTGAGGAGTGGCCAAGATGAGCGTGGATTCGCCGATGGCACAGATCCGGCCCAGCCCCAACACGCCGGCCTCCGCTCCCTCCGCGGGAGCCGGGGTGCCGCGGCCCTATCTCGAGATCCCCGGCGAGTGTGCCATTCGTCGATAGAGACGCCGTCTGCGTTCGTCCGCACAGTGGCACGGGAGCCCAATACTGGTCTCGCTGACTGCCTTCCCGTCATATGATTGACACCGATGCTCAGGAATCGGACTCTGATCGTGGCGGGTGGAGCTTGCTGTCTGTGTGCAGCACTACTCGCATGCAGCAGTTCCCGGCCCGCGGAGTTGCGCGGCGTCATCGTGGACAGCTCGGACGGCTCTCCACTGGCCGCTCGCCTCTACGTCGAGGATGGCCATGGGGAATGGTACGTGGCGCAGTCCGCGGATCCGGATGGCTCGAGTGTCCCTTACAACAAGAGCCGGTCGGACCAGAGCGTCGAGATACACACCACCCTGTCTGCCCACACCTTTTCGTTGGAGCTGCCGCCTGGCTCGTATTCTCTGACGGCCGCGCGGGGCAAGGAGTATCTGCCCGCGACGAACACCGTAGTGGTTGGCGAAGGCGTGACCGAGATCGAAATCCGGCTTCGCCGATGGATCAACATGGCACAGCATGGCTGGTACTCGGGCGAGACTCACGTGCACCGCAGCATGAGCGAGCTCCCGGGCCTAGTCGTGGCGGAGGATCTGAACGTCGCTCTGCCTCTGACGTACTGGGTGACGGAAGCGGGCACGCCCCCGAGTCAAGGCGACAAGAACTCGCCGCCAGTCGAGGCCCGGCCGATCGCCGTCGACCCGCACCACGTCATCTACCCGATGAACACCGAGTACGAGATCTTCACGGTGAACGGCGTGCGCCACACCCTCGGCGCGGTGTTCGCGTTGAACCATCGCAGTGTCCTGAATCAGGGAGCGCCGCCGGTAGGCTCGATTGCCGAGCAAGTGCATGACGAAGGAGGGCTGCTGGAGCTTGACAAGCACAACTGGCCGTGGTCAATGATGCTGATCCCGGCCATGAACGTGGACCTGTACGAACTCACCAACAACCACATCTGGCGGGCGCCGTTTCACTTCCGCGGTTTCGGCGAGCAACCCGCCGACTACATGCAGATCGAGCAGACTGACGAGGGCTTTACTGAAGAGGGCTGGATCGACTTCACCTTTCAGAACTACTACGCCCTGTTGAACTGCGGCTTTCGCCTCCGGCCAACCGCTGGAACCGCCTCAGGAGTTCATCCCGTTCCACTGGGATTCGGCCGCGTGTACGTGCACTTGGGTCCGGATTTCTCGTACGAGCGATGGATCCAGGGGCTCGACGATGGCCGCAGCTTCGTCACGACGGGCCCCATGATGGACGTGCGCGTGAACGGCCGCCGTCCCGGGCGGGAGTTCGGCGAGTCGCACAGCGAAGACGGGGCCTATCGCTTGACGGGCTGGATTCGCAGCGCCACTGCGGTCACTTCGATCGAGGTGGTTGCCGCAGGACAGGTTGTCCGCCGGCTCGAGCCGGCCAATCAGGTTGAATCGGCGGGGGGGTACGTGACTCTGATCAACGAGCAGTTCTCGTTCGATACCTCGACTTGGCTTGCTGTGCGCTGCTACGAGCGCCCAGAGGGCCGCCCGCGCTTTGCTCACAGCGCTCCGTTTCACATCACTGTGCCCGGTAGACCGTTGCGTCCCCGGCGCGAAGAAGTCGAATACTTGGCTGGCCGCGTGGAGTCGGAACTCGCCCGGCATCAAGGCGTCCTGCCTGAAGCGGCTATCGCCGAGTACGAGCACGCGAAGGCCGTGTACGAGCAGCTGATGGCGGTCGCAGAATAGGCCCTTGGATCGCGACCGAAACAACCGGCTCGAATTCCGGCGGAACCGGCTGCGCACGTCCGAAGACTCGAATCATCAAGAATCGAATGCTTGGCGCGCCGCCGATCGGGTTCGAGCCCGGAAGCTGCTCTTCCGCCGGAAACAAAGCCCTGCCGCCAACTCGGCGCGTTCGTTCTACGGTCCTGGGTGCGGGAAGGCGGTGGCGCGACGGTTCGCGACTGGCCCGTTAAGGACGGCTGCGGGCACCCCTCCCGCTCATCAGTCGATCCCCTGAACCGGTCCCAAATGGGCGAGGCCGAAGCGGTAGAAGCGGACTTCTCCGTAGTTTTCGCCCGATTCATTCGAAGCCTCAACCGCCAGCCCGATCGTGCCGTCGGCTAGGCGCTGCAATACCGAATAGGCGGCAAACCCTTGATTGAATGTGACTGGGTTGCTGAAGGACTGGCCTTCGTCGTAGCTAGTCCACACCGTAATGTTGTTGCGGTTCAGGCCGTCTTTCCCGCGGGGGCCCGAAAACAAGATGATGTCGCGCTCATCCCCCGCTCGGCTGGCCGAATACCGGATCATCGAGGCGTCGACCGGAGTGATCGGAATGCTGTCGGGTCGGTCTGGGCTCCACGTGATACCCCCATCTGCGCTGCGATGGCGGCGGCGATAATCTCCGTCGTTCTGGCGCCCGTCAAGCAGGACCGTGCCGTCGGTCAGTTCGACAATCTCATCCTCGTTGGCGTCCGGTCCGGGACTTACTTGACCCACCTGCCAACTCGCCCCGTGGTCGTCCGAATAGTATGCGAAAGGCCGCACCGAGGCAGGCCCGTCCGGTGTTTCGGAGCCGCTTCGCTTAGCAGGAATCAGCAATCGGCCGTTGGCTCCGCTGTCCTGGCCCTGCCAGCGGAGTTGGATGCCGCTACCGGGTCCGGGCTCCGCCTGCCGCCAATACAGCCCGTCCGCCGTGTCGTGAGGCTCGTCGGGATAGAGAACTTGGCGCCGGTCCGACCAAGTCCGCCCGTGATCGGTGCTGGAGCGCACCCAGACGACCTGGTTGCCGTCGGCGGAGTCCGGGTCCTGGCCGTGAGACACAGTTATGGGCCCCACATCCGGCCACTGCCCGTAGAACAGAAAAACCTCGCCGGTCGATTCGTCAAGGACCGGCGTCGGATCCGCGAAATCCACAAAGACGCCGTTTGGCCGGAACCCGGACTCGATGACTACGAGGGGCTCCCAGGTCTCGCCCGAATCAGTGCTCCGCCGCAGGACTAGGTCGATTGGGGCATTCTCGTCTCGGCGGGGGTCGCTGCCATCGCCGCGACGGCCCTCGGCGAACAGGAGAATCGAGCCATCTTGGGCAACAATCATGCCCGGAATGCGGAACGTGTGGTACCGGTCCCGCTCCGTGACGTACTCCCCTTTGGGGGAAACGAACGGCCGCGACACGGAAATAGCCTCTTCGACGGCTGGCGGGCCCGAAGCGCAGCTTGCGATCGCGATAAGGACGATGGCGCGCTCCGCGAGCCCTCTTGTCTGAGGCATTAGACGTGTCTCGCGGGTCGATTGTAGCGTCTACGGGGTCGGCACGAGATTGTCTGGCAGGAGGCAGGTAGGACGCGCTTTGACGGCCAAGCCAATCACCAAGGGCGGCCTCTGGCTTCGGGCTGTCGATCCCTGGACTATACTGGCGAGCGCCATGCTCGTAGCACTGCTGCTTTCGCTATTTGCTTGCGCAACCGCTGCAGGGCAGATCTCCTCGGTCGAGCCCGTCGGCACGGAATTGCGTTCGGATGACCTCCCGGATATCGCCGCGGCAGACGACGGGACGCTCTGGCTGGTGTGGATGTCACACGACGCCCGACGCGATGAGATCAACCTCCGCCAATATCGAGACGGCAACTGGAGCAACGTGCTGTTGGTTCCCGGCGGCGATGGCGACATCTGGCTGCCGCAAGTCGCTCTGGACAGCCAGAACCGCGTGTGGGTAGTGTGGTCAGCCCGGCGCATCGGCAACTGGGACCTGTATGCCCGCCGCTACGACCCGGCGGCCGAGTCCTGGGGCGACTTGGTTCGCCTCACAGATCATCGCCTTCCCGACATCTATCCCAGCCTCGCCGCCAGGGACGGCAAGCTCGCGGTGGCCTGGCAAGGATTCCGAGGAAGCGAGTCGGATATCCTCCTCCGCACGTTCTCCGACGGCAATTGGTCTGAGACAGTTTCCGTCAGCGGCCGGCCGGGGAACGACTGGAGCCCGGCCGTCGCGCTCGATTCGCGGGGAACGGCTTGGGTGGCCTACGACAGCTATCGCAATGGCAACTACGACGTGTACTTGGTAGGCCTGCGGGATGGCAGTTCAGCAGTCGACGAAATGGCGGTCGCCGAGACCCCGCTGTTCGAGGCCCGGCCCTCTGTCGCCGTCGATCCGGACGACCGCGTCTGGGTCGCGTGGGAGAGTGGCGGAGCCAACTGGGGCAAGGACAACGGCTACAACTACCGCTACCAGATGCCTGAGTCCAAGACGGAACTCGCGTGCGGTACGTGCTTCGGTCCTGGCGTGATGCTCGGAGCGGAGCGCACAATCCACCTGCGCGCCTTCGCCAACGGCCGGCTGCAGGCTCCCGCCCGGCCCGTGCAAGCGGCATTTGAGGCCGATGCCGGACGCTATGTCTACCGCCCGCAAGTCCTTCTCGACGCCAGCGGCAATCCTCTTGTAGCGGCCAAGTGCCTCTTGGGCTCGGGCGCCACGCGAAGGAGGGGATGGGAGTACCGGCTCACCCGTTACGACGGAGAAGGCTGGAGCACGCCCGAGGTCGTCCCGAACAGCAAGGGTCGCCTCAGCACTTGGCTCAGGTCCGCCGTGGCGAGCGACGGCAGCCTGTGGCTGGTTTGGCCGACTGACAACCGGCGGGAAAACTACCTCACTCGGCCGGTCCGATTCCAAGTCTACGCCGGCAAGACCACCAGCGCGGACCCTCCCGACCGCATACAGTTCTCTGAGCCCGAGATACTATCTGTCGAGGCGGCTCCGGGCCATGCGGACGAGCAGGGAGATCTGGCGGCGATTCGGAGCTACCGCGCCGAGATTCAGGGCCGCGCAGCGCGCATCGTCCGGGGAGACCTGCACCGTCACACGGAACTGAGCTGGGATGCGGGCGGCACCATTGACGGCTCGCTGCCGGAGTTCTACCGCTACATGCTCGACGCCGCCAGCATGGACTTCGGGGCCTCGACGGACCACCAGGGAGGCGCACACGACTACTGGTGGTGGTACTCGCAGAAGATGACCGACATGCACCACCTTCCCGGCACTTACGTCAGCCTGTTCGGATACGAGCGCAGCATCAACTACCCAATGGGGCACCACAACGTGTTTTTCGCCGACCGCTCCGGCGAGGTGGTCCCGTTCTACCTGAAGCGCTGGGTGCCGGGCTACTTGCTGGCCGACCAAGCGAATAGGGGTGACCAGCCCGGGGTGGTGCCGCCCCAAGAGCGTGACGGGAACAATGACGTCGTCGACCCGCGGGTAACTGACAATGACACGCTGCTCTTGTTCGAGCAAGTTCGGCGCATGGGGGGCGTGGCGATCGCCCACACCTCCGCGACCAACATGGGCACGGATTGGCGATTCCACGATCCCGAAGCGGCTCCTGTCGTGGAGATCTTCCAAGGCGACCGCACCAGCTACGAGCACGACGGCGCGCCGCTTTCGGCGCGGAGCCCTGCACCGCGGGATGCTCCGGGAGGCTATCGTCCGGCGGGGTTTGTCAACCATGCTCTGGCCAAGGGCTATACCCTCGGGACCATCGCAAGTTCCGACCACTACTCTACGCACTACTCGTACGCGATGGTCTACACGACTTCCTTCACGAGGCAAGGGGTCTTGGACGCTATACGGCGCCGGCACACCTACGGTGCCACCGACAACATCATTCTCGACGTGCGCATGGGCAATCACTTCATGGGGGATCGCTTCCGGGCGTCCGACGCGCAGCCCTTGCGAGTGCGCGTGCGTGGCACGGGAGAAATCGCGCGGGTGCATATCCTGCGGGACGGCCAGCTGGCGCACACGCATCGGCCGGCAGCGCAGGAAGCCGATTTCGAATACACCGACGCCGATTTCGGCGGCACAGGCAGTTCTCATTACTACTACGTGCGGGTCGAGCAGGCCGACGGCCAAGTCGCCTGGGGCAGCCCTCTGTGGGTCGATTACTGAGCCTTGCTCGCGCCGTTGTTTCCGCTCCGGTCGGGAGGCGGGACTCGGTCGGACGCCGGATGCGCTGAACGAGCCAGGCGTAACCGAAGACAGGCGCCTGGCCCTGATGGCGAGCGTGGAGCGATTCTTGGAGCGCAGGACTCGCTGGCACCGCCGAAGCGCCCGCTCAGCGGAGCCAAGCACTGCTTGTTAGGGGGCAGGATTCGAGCGCCGTGCCCTCTCACCGGGCTGGCGTAGGGCCGAATTCGGTCTCACGCGTTCCGCCTGCTGGCCACTCCCCATGACTTGGCAGGAGGAACCGAGCTGTTGCTGTCCGAAGCGGCGACAGTTTCCGTCATTGCTCCGTGGCCGAGCGGTCGACTTCTTCCCCGTTCAGGTAGACGCTGACGAGGCGGCGAGTGTTCGTGATGTCGTCGAGCGGATTGGCGTTGAGCACCAAGAAGTCCGCGCGCTTGCCGACTTCGAGAGTGCCGGCGTCAGCGAGACCCAACAAAGCCGCTGAATTACGAGTCGCGGCCACGATGACCTGAGCCGGAGTCATGCCGGCTGCCACCATGTCCTCCATCTCCACGTGCGGCGCCCATGGGGTGTTGCCGTCAGTTCCTAGCGCGATAGTGACACCCTCGGCGCTCAGTCGCGCCAAGTTCCTCGCTTGGATCGCGAAAACGGCCTGCGCGTCCGGGTCGTCGACAGACCCCGCTTGCAACTCTTCCAGCTCGTCCGGCGGGAGGGTGCCGCCCAGCCAGCTCAAGTCCGCCGCCACGCCTCGATTGGGGAGGTTTGGAACTAGGACGACGTCCGGACGCTCTTTGAACAGCCCGATGATCTCTTCGTCTACGTCAGTGTCCCTCACGCCGTGAGCGAACGCGTCGATTCCGGCCCTCAACAATCCCTTGGTGTCTGCGAGAGCGAAAATATGGGCTGTGACGGGAATGTCGTGCCGATGGGCCTCGTCGATGATTGCGCCATATAGTTCCGGCGACAGCTTCTCGTATTGCCCATCGCGGCTGTCGACCCAGATCTTGATAATGTCGACCTTCCGTGCCGCTTCATCCCGCACCGCCTGGCGGGCTTCGTCCTCCGTGCTCACCCAATAGGGGATTTCCGAGCGTCCGGGTTCGGGCGAGGTAATCCCTACGCCAGCCGAACGGAAGCGGGCGGTGCCAGGAATTTCTTCCGCGCGGATCGACAAGTCGCGGGTATCTCGCCCAAGACTCATCGCGGCGCTCACCCCGTACCGCGCTCGAGCCCGGAGGTCTTCGATCAGCGCGTCGCGTTCCTGATTGAGGTGAGTATGCGTGTCGATGATGGCGGGCATGACTGTCATCCCGGCCAAGTCCACGCGTTTCGCGCCGGGCCAACCGTCCAGTTCGGCTGCTGGACCGACCTCGACGAGCCGACCGCCATCGACTACTAAGGCAGCGTTCTCGACGGGCGGACTGCCGTCGCCAACGATCAGCCTTGCGCCCTCGAACACGACGGCGCTGGAAGCCGGGGGTGACTCACATCCCTGGCTGGCCAGCAGGCCAAGCACCAACGGCAACGCAATCGCACCCGCTCGACTGAATCTCGGACTCTTCCCGAACATGATCTTTGCCTCCCTTGACTCAAACCTTGGAGTGAACCAGTTCTCCGCCCACAATAGTTCGCACAACCTCAATCTGCTTGATGCGATCCGGCTCGACCTCATGCGGGTCCTCGGCCAGGACGACAAAGTCCGCCAGCTTGCCGGCCGCAATCGATCCCTTCTGACTCTCTTCGAACGACGCATGGGCGCCGTTGATCGTGCACACCCGTAACGCCTCGTCGACGCTGATGCGCTGGTTCGGGCCCCACTCGCGGCCTTGCATGTCCTTGCGCGTGACCATGCTCTGGATCGCCATCATCGGTTCATACGGTCCCGGCGTGTAGTCGGATGCCCCGGCTACGGCGATCCCGTAATCGAGAAACCAACGGTGGGCGAACATCGAGCGCATCTTCTCCTCGCCGTACTCGACCCACTTGTTCCCGTGGTAGTGCACGTAGGTGTAGAACGGCGTCGGAATCACGCCGAGCTCTTTGATGCGCCGAAGCAATGGTGGGTTGACCAGCGAGCAGTGCTCGATTCGATTGCGGGGGTGCTGCCTCGCGGACGCTTGCTGGACGCGCTCGTATGCGTTCAGAACCATGTCGATGGTCACGTCACCGTTGGCGTGGATCGCGACCTGGAAGCCGTGGCGGTCTGCGTCGTTGACGGCCCCGTCGATCTCTTCTTGCGACATCGTCAAGATTCCGTAATCGTCTGGACGGCCCTCGAACGGAGTGCTCATCCGCATAGTGCGCTCAGAAGCGGAGCCGTCAGCGACGTACTTGACGGCACCGATGCGCAGGCGGTCGTCGCCAAATCCGGTTGAGACGCCGGCCTGCTTGAGGCCCCGGAACAACGCGCTGCCGCCGGAGGGGAACAGGTACGTGCGGAATCGGAGTTCCCCGGCTTCGTACGCGTCTTGATAGGCGGTCAAGGCATCAGTTCCGCCTCCGGTCTGGTGGACGGACGTGAGCCCGGCCGCTGTCATCAACTCAGAGATCAGCTTCACTCCCGCCCGGCGTTGCTCCCGAGTGCTGCCCGACGGAATGAGCCTGCGAAGTGGGGCTCTCGCGTGCTCGGCGACAAGCCCGGTTAGCTCGCCAGACTCGCGATAGAACCTGCCTCCTTGCGGGTCCGGAGTCTGTGCGGTAATTCCAGCAAGCTGGAAAGCCTTGCTGTTGTAGACCGCCGTATGCCCACCGCGATGGCGAACCTCGACCGGATGGTTGGGGGCGATCACGTCGAGGTCACGACGGTTGATCGGGCGCCCCTCGTCAAGCTTCGTATCGTCGTATTTGAAGCCGACCACCCATTCACCAGCGGGGGTGGTCTCAACCCGCTCCCGCAGCGCCGTCTGGATCGCCTTCACGCTGCGCAGGTCGGCGTTTACTTGCAGAAGCTCATCAACGCCCGCCCCGGAAGGGTGCGAGTGGGCATCGATGAAGCCCGGCGTGACAGTCATCCCTTCGGCGTCGATCACCGTGGTATTGGCGCCCGCGATAGGACGGATGTCCTCGTCCCGGCCCACAGCAACGAATCGTGACCCTTTGACTGCAAGCGCCTCCGCGCGAGGCTGAGTCTCGTCCACTGTGAAGATCCGCGCATTGTGCAGTACGAGATCGGGGGCGGCAGAGCCGTCGGCCAAGGACCGTTGCGAGCCCCGTTGACATCCCTGAGAGCAAACGGCACCCGCCAACCCGACAGATTGGAGCAATTCCCTACGCGTGTGAAGAATCCGCTGCATCGCTTGGACGGCTCGATTGTAAGTCCTGCACGCGCTTGCAAGAGACCTAAGGACCGGTCTGAGGGGGTGGGAGCTCCAGATTGGTGCCTGGTGCGTCTCCTATTCCCGGGATTCGTCGAAAGAGCCTCCCGAAACCGGGAGGTTGTGGTTCTCAGCCCAGCAGCCACATGGGTTGCAGCGAAGTTACCACTCGGTGGTTCGAAGCTGATCTGCGCGGTTGATCCGCTGCTCTAGATTCGTCGCTTTGCCGGGGCCGCGTTCATGACGACATAGCGATCGGCGATTGAGGGGCAGGGCAAGGCGAAGACTGACACAGGGCTGGCCGCCGGAAGGCTCTCGGAGCAGAATTCGATCGGGTCGCTTGTCGATCGGGCACCACGCTTCCGTCTTCGGTAGCAGCCGTTCCGGCAGGAGGTTCGAGCCCGAATGGCCTGACAGAACCGGGTGTCAGCACGATTCGGCGTCGATGCGATAACCCTGGGCAACATCCCGCATCGGTTCCCCAACTTCCATTTCGGACGCATTATTCGGACAAGTTCTGGCGTTGCGGGAGCGAGTGGGCTGCTGGGCCAAAATGGAGTAGATGCAATCTGCCAGGTTGATCGCGGGAGCCGCGCTACTCGCTATCACCGCGCTGGCGGGCCTCGCTTCCGAACTAGCTGCGCCAGGCTACCAATACGAATTCCCCCGTGACCACTTCGAACACCCGAAATTCGCGATGGAATGGTGGTACTACACCGGCAACTTGGCGGATGCCGGGGGGCGCAAGTTCGGCTTCGAACTGACGTTCTTCAGGGCGGCCTCCGGGCGCGAGGAAGCCGCGAGCACCGCTTGGGACCTGAATCAGGTCTACGTAGCGCACTTCGCAGTGACAGACGTTGCGGGCCAGCGTCTGATCCATCGGGAGCGTGCCAATCGCAGCGGCCCGGGCTTGGCCGGCGCGTCCGCGGCGACGGGCACAATCTGGAACGGGAACTGGAGCGCGAGATTCCTGCTAGCCGATACCGCTATGCCGATGCAGAAACTGCAGGCCTGGGACGAGGAGGTTTCTTTGCAGCTGTTGCTGAAGCCAGCCAAGGCGCACGTGATCCACGGCGAGGACGGCATTAGCCGGAAGGGCGGGGAAGACGGTCAAGCCTCGCACTACGTGTCGTTCACCCGGATGCGTACATCTGGCACCCTCATGATCGGTGACACTGCCCACGAGGTGCAGGGTCTGTCTTGGATGGACCACGAGTTTTTCAGCGAGGACATGGCTTCCGGTGCAGTCGGATGGGATTGGCTGAGCATTCAACTCGACGATCAGACCGACCTGATGATCGCCGGCATAAGACTGTCGAACGGAGAGTACAGTCCGTATTCCCACGGAACGCTCGTCGATCCGGAGGGCCTGGCGACGCGGCTGGCCTCGGACGACATCCTGCTCGCTCCCGGACGCATCTGGCAGAGCGACGAAACCGGGGCGAAATACCCTGTGGAATGGTCGCTTCGGATCCCTCGGGCCGGACTGAGCCTCGACGTGCGGCCGTTGCACGACGCCCAAGAGATCGTGAGCCGGTCCGCCGGATTGCCGACTTACTGGGAGGGCCCCGTGGTGTATTCCGGCAGTCGGTCCGGGACTCCGGTCAACGGTGGCGGATACCTGGAAATGACCGGCTATGATGGGGCGATCGCCCTAGGCGTCGAATAGGGTACGGTTGCCGCAGCGATCTCCACGGCCCGAGATTGCCGCGGCGGCGCCGCGATCAATCAGGCAGACCCAATGGCGGCCGGAACGGCCGCGCTGCTTCTAGCCGCTTGCGGCCGCCAGGACAGGACCGCGGGATCAGCGGCCGAGCGACAGGACATTGGCGAAGATGCGATACGCTCCAGGGACGCTATACGGGAGCTGCCGGTGTACCGCATAGGCAAAATAGGTGTAGTGGCCCTTGCCGAACGGGGCCGTTAGCCATCCTCCGCTCTGGGGCTCCTGCCCCTTGTCCTGAGTCTCGATGAGGGGCACGTACGCACTGTCCCACTCAGAAAAGAACTTGGAGCCTCGCTGTTCAACCCAGTCGTCGAAGTCCTCTGCCACGATCTTGTTGGGTCGCTGGAACACTGGATGGTCGGGAGCCAGGATACGGACAGGCGAGTTCTCCTCGGAGACCTCCTCGGCGCGGCGCGGGAGATCGGCCGGGAAGGCGGCCCACTTGGCGGGAACGAATTCCTGCGTCTGGTAGAGGATGACCAGGTTCCCGCCAGCGCGAGCATAGTCGAGCAGCCGCTGGTTGTAGTTGATCAGGTCCGGGCGCACGGCATAGGCCCGCGTGCCCACCACGATCGCTCCATAGGCGCCCAGGTCTCCTGTGGCCAGTTCGTCGCTGCCCAGTAAGGTGACCTCGGCGCCCATCTGTTCAATTCCGCTTGGAACCTCGTCTCCGACGCCCATCACGTACCCGACCTTCATGGGGGAGGCGATCCGGACATCGACGCCTCGGACACGCGTCACTGAATCCCGGTAAATGTACCGAATGTCGTAGTCCCTGTGTCGGATCGCTTGGTATCCCTGGCGGTATTCCTGGCCTCCCGCCCGGGCAACCGCCTGCAGATCGTACGCACCCTCGCGCAGCCGGGGCGCATTGACCGAGAAGCTGAAGTTCCGGCGAGCGTTCGCTTGCGAGAACTCGAAGTCGTGCTTGCCTGGCTCGGCAGTCCATCCCTCCGGCAAATCCAGCGAAAGCTCGCCCTCGATGCCACCGCTCTGGTTATTGATCAGCTCCACTTGCACCGATACGGCGTTGCGGCGCGAGCCGAGCGGAACGATCAGATTGGCCGGGGACACGTTCACCGCGAGTGCCGGAACGACCTTCAGCTCCCGGAATTCGTATCCGTACGGAAGGTTCGCTTCCCGGCGATACACGACCGCGCTTGCGCGTACTGACTGGCCGCCGATGGTGTAGTCGAGTGCCGCCGTGAGGGCAGGCGCGCGCCCTGCGAGGTGCAAGTATTCCGGATCCCGGACGGTGTAGC
This sequence comes from Bryobacterales bacterium, assembly GCA_022823865.1. Classification (GTDB taxonomy): domain Bacteria; phylum Acidobacteriota; class Terriglobia; order Bryobacterales; family UBA6623; genus VXMF01. The sequence continues at coordinate 12,855 of JAJEHF010000204.1, read as the reverse complement.
GGCTGTCATGGATCGATTCTCGCCGGAAGTAGCGCCTCGAAAGGTCCACGTCTCGAGGTGCCTCGACAGTGAACAGGGCTGCAAGCCTTTCGCCTGAATGGAATGCGGTGCCGGAATGGGAATCCCCCTCGACCCCCCATTCGCCCGCGCCTTCGATCGAGATTCCCTGGGTCTGTATCGGAAGGCTGCTGGGGTTGACCGCCGAAACTTCCACGTGAAAGCGCTGGCCCGGAACAGCGGGCCCCATGGTGGCGAGAGGCGCGAACGGCGAATCCGGCGCTCCGGAATCGGGCGGTGAGGAAACGGCTCGGAACTGAAGTCCGAGAGCAGTGTTGATGGCGTCCTGGAACTGGCGCTGCTTGATTGCCAGCAGGAAGAGTGCCTCGTCCTGGCCCCGGGACAGGCGCATCGCCTCGCGCGTCGCGCTCAGGCCCTGCACCAAGAACGGCACGACCGCAGCTGGATTGCGCACGCTGTATGCCGCGACGGCATCATCGACGTTGCTTTCGATCTGCGAGAGCATCTCCGAAACACCCTCGGGGGGCTCGACACCCAATAGTTCATAGATCCCCGCGACAGACGTATCGATCCCTGCGAAGAACCCAGTTTCCCGCTCTGGAGCTTCCACTTGGCTGCGCACTCTCTCGAAGTATTGGCGGTGTTCTCCTGAACGCTCGCGCCGACGGCCGCTGACTTGAGACCGCTGGAAGCTCAGTCCTAGGGCCGCGAACTCTTCGTAGCTCTCTCCAAGCCACGGGCTGAACGTCCCGGTATTGACGTCGACATTCCAGCGCTGATCGGGAGGCTCGATGCTGCGGCCCGATGGGCGCCTCGAATGGAGATTGCTTCGATATAGCTTCAGTGGCTGCCATGGCCTGAGTCCCTCCGCGCGGATCTGATCCGGGAACCGGTCCGGATCGCCCGCTGCCTCGAACGCTTCCTGGGTCACGACTCCGGAAGTCTCGTGGTTGCCGTGTCCGTCTCTCGGGCCGCCGTAGAAGCGCGAGACGAGGACCAGGGGACGATTGATCCGAATCACGCGCACGACATCCCCCAGGACGTTCTCTCGCCCCCATTGGCGGAGCGCCTCGTCGAGGTTCTTGGAGTAGCCGTAGTCGATCAGCGTGGTGAAGTACTGATCATCTAGGCCGTAGTAGCGGTCGGAAACGAGCAATTCCTCTGTTCGAATCAGGCCCAATCCGTCGAACAGCTCGGAACCGATGGCGTTGGCGCCAGCCTCGCCGCGATTGAGCGTTAAGAGCGAAGTCCGCACGCCCTCGCCGCGGCTGAGGTACGTCAGGGTCCCTCCCTGCTCGTCATCAGGATGAGCGGCCGTGTAAAGGACGCTGGCCGTGGTCTGCAGCTTCATCATCTGCTGCCATAGGCCCGAGGCGCCCCGGTCCACGGACAGGGCGTGGGGGCCGGTTCTCGATTCTGACAGGGTCAGAACCCGGTCCAGGCCGGATCCGGTCTGGGCGATCCCAGGCTGCGTCGATCCAGCCCAGAAGCAGGCCGCGGCCAACCCTGGGAGCGCCAGGGTACGGATACGAAGCCGAAGTCGCATGGTATTTTCCTCGAACTCAGACCGACGGACGAATTCCCGCACGGCGCATTCAGTCTAGGCCCGGAATCCCGCCTCGTCCAGTCGCCCGCGGCGCTTTCGCGAGAGAAGATTTCGGGGACCCACTCCGCATCCCGCCCCAATGCCGGTGGCGGGAGTTCGCGGCCGTGCAACGTGCTCGGACTAGGCCAGATGGTCCAGCAACGGAGCGTGGGCTCGTTGGTACTCGAGCACCAGCTTCTCCGCGAGCTGGCGGCGCTCCACCAAGGGATTGGCACAGAGCGCTTCGATGGCTAGGGAGCGCGAGCCCACCGACGCGGCCTTCACGGTGAGTCGCTCGAATTCCTTTACCCGAAAAAGCAGGTCTCGGATCTGGTCGGGCAGACGCCCGGCAGCGAGAGGTCGAGCGCCGTTGGCGCTTATGGCGCAGGGTACTTCCACGGCAGTGGCACTATCGAGGTCCTGGATGGCCCCTTGATTTGCCACGTCCACAGGCATGACCCTCGCCTGATTGTTGTGGATCGCACCAATGACATCGAGCGCGATCCGCTCGTAGCCCGCCGCGCTCTGGTACAGATTCGCCCGGGCCTCGTCAACGCGGCCCGCTTCGAATGATCCGCCTGTTTCGATCGCCATGTAGGAGGCGTTGCGGCGTGCGAGATAGAGGTCGTACGCCGCAAGGATTTTCCGCTCGTCTTGGCGGGCCTCGGCGACCGACTGCATGAGCGGGCCCTCGAGTTCTCGGATCAGCCCCCCGCGGGTGTTTCCGGCCGCCACGGTCCTGCGGAATGCCTCATGGGTGGAGTAGTAGTAGAAGAGGTACTCGGTAGGGAGAAGGCGCAAGGTTCGGAGGAACGATTTCGAGAACAGACGAAGGGGGTACGCCCGGTCCAACGCCTCGTCAGATGCCATCAGATCCTGCAACACGTCCCGGCCGTGCACCAGAACCGCCCGAATCCAGCCCAGGTGATTCAGCCCGAGGTAGTCGAAGGATGCCGCTTCAAGCGGAACCTCCAGCGCTTCGGCCACATGGAGGAATTGCTCCCGCGGCGTGTCGCAGACTCCGATGCAACGGGCCGCAATCCCTTCGCGGATGAAGGCCTCGGCCATGATCCCGACGGGATTCGTGAAATTGATCATCCACGCCTGTGGCGCGCGCTCGGCCACCCGTCGGCCATAGCCCACAAGGACGGGAATCGTTCGCAGGGCGAGGGCAAACCCTCCGGGGCCGACCGTTTCCTGCCCGGGGAGGCCGTGCTCGAGCGCGATCTGCTCGTCGCGGACCCGCCCGCTGATTCCTCCCACCCGAATGCTGGAGACGACGAACGAGCACCCTTCGAGCGCTTCGTCCAATGACCGCGGCAGCGACACGCGAAGCTTGCCGCCGGAGCGTCGAGCCATGGCTTGGGAGATGCGTGCGATAGCCGCAGCTCGTTCCCTGTTGGTGTCGAACAGCGACAGCTCGTCGACTGCGATGCCCGTTCCTTCGCGGAAGAGGCCGTTGGTCACGAGCGGGACCCTTACCCCAGCCCCTCCGATGATCGTAAGTTTCATTCGTCTTCGGTTCCAGCAACACGCTGACGCTCAAGCCCCTGGATCTGTTGGTCGAATTCCGACCGGCTCGGCAGTGCATTCACGCCGCCCGGCGACCGGGTCGACAGTCCGCCGCAGACGTTTCCTGCGAGAAGAGCCTCTTCCACAGACTTGCGCGCCATCCACGCGTGCAGGAACCCTCCGTTAAATGCATCGCCTGCCCCCGTGCTCTCGACGGCCTTCACAGTGATCGCTTCCGTGCAGATGGGCGGCGATGCGTTCCGTGACGCCAGCGCACCCGCCGCTCCCCGCTTGATGACCACGGTGTTGTCCGCATGGGAGAAATAGGCTAGCGCCTCGCGTGCCGACCCCGCTCCGGCGTACCTGCATGCCTCCATCTCATTCAAGAACACCACGTCCAGTTCCCTGCAGAGGTCGCGGAACGCCAGAGAGTGCCCAGCCGCTGGATTCCAGCCCAGGTCCCACGAAACCGTCGATCCGCCGTCCCGCAGTCGTCGGACCGCGCTCCGGACCGCGCTCCAAGAGCTGGGCGTCAGAGCGAAATGGATGTGTCCGGAGTGTCCCATGCGATTGAGGATCCGTTCGTCGAGCAGGTGCTGCTCCACGGCTCGGCTGGCTCCGGGATAGGTCAGAAAGTACCGATCCTCCGGCGTCGAGACCGCCACTGTGACCCCGCATGCAAGATCCGGTCGAATCTGGGACAAGGAGCAGGACACCCCGGAAGCCTCAAGCCGAATCCGAGCTTCTCCGTCCAAGACGGAGGAGCCCCAAACCGTGACCAGTTCTGTCGGTCGCCCGAGGCGAGCCGCCGCGGTGGCGGTGATCGCGGCGCCACCGCCGATCGAGATCGCGAAATCGTCGGTCTTGACTTCTTGGCCCAAGCTCGGAAGTGCTTCCAGATCCGAGAAGATTAGATCCGTGAAGAATTCTCCCGCGCATACCAGGCGGTCAGGACTAGCGGCGCCTGTCATCCTGCTTCATCTCGACGATGAACCTGGTAGTCGCCGCGACCCTCCCGCCGACAGTTCGGTCTTCCTCGGCTTTCAGTTCCCGGTAGCGCTGGAGCATCTGTCGGGCCTGTTGCGCTTGGCCGGTTCTCTGCAGCGCGAGTCCGAGCCGGTAGTGGGCCAATACGTGATCCGGGGCCAGGCGGACGGCCTGCTGCAGCGCCTCGACAGCGGCGGGCCAATCCTGAAGCTCGAATCGGATTTCGCCCAGCAGCAGCTGGGCTTCCAGAAAGCGTGGGTTTTCCTCGGTCAGCTCGGCCAGTGTGTCAACCCGAGCCGCGACTTCGCCGGAGTCGCCGGACCGCGAGGCCTGGCGGAGCGTCGCCAGCGCCTCGAAGTATCGAGCCAAGGGATCCGTCGGATCACGCTCGAGAAGCTGCCGGAATGAGAGCAGGGCGCTGTCGAAGGCCTCGTCCGACCGATCGAACGCTTGGGAGAGGAGGTGGAAGCCCATCATCTCGTCAGGCCTCAGCCGCACAGCGTTCAGGAAGGCCTGCGTTGCCTCCTCGTACCGCGTCAGGCCGAGTTCTGCTGCTCCCGTGCCGATCCAGAGGTTCCAGGAGTCGGGCATCGTCTCGAGGCCCTCGGAAAAAACCTGCGCCGCAGCCTCCCAGTTCCAGTGAGTCAGGAACTCGTACCCGAGCGCGAAGTAATTGTCGGCAGTGGGATCGAGCGCAACCGCCTTCTGGAAGTGTGTCACGGCCTCAAGGGGCTGACCCTGCGACTCGAGCAAGTCTGCCAGGAGCAAGTGGGCCTCAGACGTCTCCTGGAGGGCGAGTGCGGCCTTTGCCGCCTCGATGGCTTCGGGCAGCTTGCCAAGTCGGCTCTGAGCGACGGCCAGGTTGAAGCGGGCCGCGTAGGACGCCGGGAGCAAGCTTGTCACTGATCGGAGCAATTCCTCGGAATGTGCTACCAGGTCCTGGTTCAACAGCAGCAGCGCCAGCTGGAATTCCAGCCCTGGCTGCCCATCGAGCATCGGCCTGACTGCTCGCAAGACCTCATCCGTCCGGTCGTCGCGCCCGAGCGCGCGATCTGTGAGTGCGCCTAGCAGGCGCAGCTCCGCTCGGGACTCCGCCTGGCCTGCAAGCCTCTTCAGAAGCGAGTCTGTCGCCTCGTACTTGCCCAGCAAGAAACGACAGTAGGCGAGCTGATAGGCGTTCTGATAGACATCCGGCTGGATCGAGAGCGCCTCTTCCAGCCAAGGGAGAGCTTCTCCCGGCCGGCCCTGCTGCAGGAGGGTGGTCCCCAGATTGAAGGTTGCCGTCGGATGGTTCGGTTGCAGTTTCAGAGCGTGGCGAAACTGGCGCTCCGCTTCCGACGCTTGCCCAAGGCGCATCAGACTCGCGCCGAAGTTGGTGCGAAACCCGACCGACTGCGGCTGGAGCTCCACCGCCCGCCGAAAGTGCTGGTTGGCTTCTTCCGGCCTCCGGTTGAGGTCGAGGACAATCGCTAGCAAGTGCTGGATCTCGGCGACGTCGGGATGGCGGCGCCCGAGAGGCTCGGTCTGCCGCAGAGCCGCCTCGTAGCTTCCCGCTTGAAAGAGCGCGACGGCTTGCTCGAACTCCGTGACAGACTCCGCGGGGATTCGCAGCTGCGGCACCCCAGCGAGCGGCAGCAAGCTGCCGAGCACCGCGAACGCAGCGGAGCAAGACCACACGGCTCGACGGGCAAAGGCCCGATTGACGAGCCTGTAGAGTACCCCGTCTTGGCTACCCTTGCACAGAGGAGCCAGCACGTTGTCAGTGTACGGCATCAGGCGGCCTAGGCCCTCTTCAGCAGGGCGGGCGATTGCGATGAGTTCGAGCATCGGCGACTATACTGAACTCGTCTATTGCTGGGTCCCCGCCCTGCCAAGGCCCACCAGGGGGAGGGCTGATACTTGTCGGAACGCGGGTGCTGACCCAGATCAGGGTCGTGACGAGAGGATGGCCGCAACGGCAGCATGCGAGCCACGCCCCGGATCCGTAGGCCGGTGATTTGCGTGCATCGCACAGGTTGCTCCCTGCTGGCTGCAGTCGTCGCGTTGTCGGCCCATCTCGCTCCTTCGTTGCCACGCCGGGCTTGGTCGCAGCTGCGGTTCTTGGAATCGGCAGAAGCGGCTGGCCTGGGCGGGTTCCGACTGATCAGCGGCGATCAGGAGAAGCGCTACATCGTCGAAGCGACCTCTGCCGGGGTGTGTGTGATCGACTACGACTCGGATGATCGGCCAGATCTCTATTTCGTGAACGGCGGGCTCCTGGAGAGCTTCCGGGAGGGCCGCCCGTCCCGCGTCCGTCATGCCCTGTTCCGGAACCTGGGCGAGCGCCGGTTCGAGGAGGTCACGCAGGCGGCCGGAGCAGGAGGGAACGGTTACTGGGGCATGGGCTGTTCGGTGACCGACTACGACTCCGATGGCCTTCCCGATCTCTACGTCACGTCCCACGGTCCGAACCAGCTCTTACGCAACCAAGGGGATGGAACATTTGCCGACACTACCGAGCACGCCGGCGTGAGCGATCCCCGGTGGTCGACCGGCTCGGCTTGGTCTGATGTCGATCTGGACGGCGACCTAGACCTGTTCGTTGCCAACTACATCGAGCTGGACCCGGCCAATCTTCCGGAGCCGGGCAGTCCTGCATACGGCTCAATGGGAGGGCCCGGCCTGGGCTGCAAGTACATGGGCCTTCCGGTGATGTGCGGTCCACGGGGACTCAAGGGCGCAGGGGACGCCTTCTTCGTGAACAGGGGTGACGGCACATTTGAGCAAAGCTCCCGTACTAGCGGCTTAGACGATCTGGAGGGCTACTTCGGCCTCGGGGCCCTCTTCGTGGATCTGGACGAGGACGGCCTGCCCGACCTGTTCGTGGCCAACGATGCGACACCCAACCTTTTCTACAGGAACCTGGGCAACGCGACGTTCGAGGAACTCGGGCTCGTGTCGGGCTTGGCCTTCAACGCTCACGGAGTGGAGCAGGCAGGAATGGGAGTCGCTGCGGGCGACTATCTCAACCAGGGCCGGTTTGGCCTATACGTCACACACTTCTCCGAGGACTACAACACGCTGTATCGGAACGAAGGCGAACTCAACTTCTCGGATGTCACGGCCCGGTCAGGCTTGGACCGACCGACATTGCCCTACGTCGGCTGGGGAACGCTGTTCGGGGACTTCGACAACGACGGCTGGCTTGACATCTTCGTGGCGAACGGCCACGTCTTTCCGAGCGTCGATCAGCTCCGGGAGTCGTCCATTGCCCCGTACCGTCAGGAAAGCCTTCTGTTCCGGAATCTCGGGGACGGTCGGTTCGAGGAGCAGCCAGGCCTGCTGCATCTGGATCGCGAGCAGTCCAGCCGCGGCGCGGCAAGCGCCGACCTCGACGGAGATGGGAGGTTGGACGTGGTGCTCAGCAACATGGATGCCGCGCCAACTCTGTTCTGGAACGAAAGCAGCGGCGAGAACCAGCACCTCCGGATCCGACTCATCGGGTCGGGTTCGAACCGGCTCGCGCTGGGCGCTCAGGTCAGGGTCCGGTCCGGTGAGCTGCAGCAGCTGCGCGAAGTGCGGAGCGGTGGGAGCTATCTCTCTCAGGATGAGTTGGTCCTGCACTTCGGGCTCGGCTCCCGCCCGAGGGCCGACTCGGTGGAGGTGCGCTGGCCTACAGGCGAGATATCACTGTTGCGCGAGGTTGCGGCAGGCGCGGAAATTACGATCCGCCAAGCGCCGAACGGACGAACGGCCATTCCCTGAGTCGGCGGGCTCTGAGCAAGTAGAGGCCGACTCCTAGCGCCAGTACCAGCAGGCCCAGCGCCACGATGGTGACTCCTGTCGAGACGAGCACGAGAAGCCAAAGGACCATGGCCACCAGGCTCGGGATCGGATACCCCCACATCTGGAACGGGCGGTGAATGTCGGGGCGGTAGGTCCGGATCAGCGTCACGGCAACAATCTGCCCCAGCACCTGGACGATGACCTGGATCACGATGAGTGCCTGGATGATGTTGCCGAGATCAAGGAAGCAGAAAACCGTCGAGCCGAGGCCGAGCGTCAGCAGAGAGACATGCGGGAATCGCTTGGTCGGATGCAGCTTGCCGAACACCGAGAAGAACCTCCGGTCCCTAGCGGCCGCATACGGGATTCTCGAATAGCCGAGGAGCAGGGCGAAAACCGAAGCAGCCGATGCCGCCAGAACGAGATAGGTGAGCAGGTTGGCGGCCCAAGGCCCGTAGACGATCTCCATGAAGTCCGAGACGACGTGTTGGGAGGCCATCGCGTCCGTCCACGGAACGACACCGAGGATCGTTGTGTTCAGGAAGATGTACAGCAGCGCCACGATGGCGATCGAGGCGATGACCGCGAAGGGAATATTCCGGCTCGGATTCCTGACCTCTCCCCCCAAGAAACAGATGTTGTTGTAGCCACCGTATCCGTAGATGCCAATCAGAGCAGCGCCTCCGAGGCCCTTAACGAAGCCCCACGACCACGAGAAGGCCCCGTCGGGAACGTCCATGAGCAGCTCGCCCCGGATGTTGGGCAACCCGGAGACGATCACCCAGAGAATCGTGCCTACGGCGACCAGCATGAGGATGAACGAGAGCCGGCCGATGGTCTGGATCCCGCGGTAAAGCGCAAAGGTGATGACCAGGCACAGGCCCACCGCGATGAGCTGGATGGTCAGGGGCGAGAGTTCGGGCCCGAGGTACTGGGCGTACTGGGCGAACCCGACGGCTCCGGTCGCAACCGAGAGCGGCGCGGTGAAGAAGATCATCCAGACGAAGAGAAACGACATCAGCTGGCCCATCTTCTGCGGGCCGTAGGCTTCCCGGAGGTAGACGTAGGAGCCTCCCGCTCCCGGCATCGCGGCGCCCAGCTCTGCCCAAACCAGCCCGTCACAGACGGCCAGCGCAGCCCCGAGCAGCCACCCCAGCATGGCGTGCGGGCCGTCCATGGCGGCGATCAGGATCGGGATCGTGATGAAGGGGCCGATTCCGAGCATCTCGACCACGTTGGCCGAGATGGCTTCCTTCAGCCCTAGGCCTCGGATCAGGCCCGGTTCGCTATCTCCGCGGGAGGATGGTTCTGTCGGCATTTGCGCTCGACTTGCAGGTTCGCATATTCCGCGAGCGGACCTCGCGAAGCGGCCAAGGCTCCCGGATCGCCAGCCGCCCCGACGTGGGTCCGGGCGGCTGGCGGGGTTGCTAGAAGATGAATTTCAGCCCGAACTGGATCACCCGGGCTTCCCGCAGGGGATCGAGCACGCGGGTGGTCCTGCCAAACCGGCCGTTGTGCACACGGTTCTCGGGATTGTCGAACTGAGGCGTATTGAAGGCGTTGAAGAACTCCCATCGCATCTGCAGCTTCGCGTCTTCGCTGAATCCCAGCCCGAAGTTCTTGAACAGGGAAAGGTCGAAGTTGTGATGCGGCCAGCCACTTAGCGCGGCCACGCCGCAGCTTCCGAAGGTTCCGTTCTGGGAGATTGCGAAGGCCGAAGTGTTGAAGAACTGCTCAACCGTTCTCGGGCCTGTCGGATTGCCGATGCAATCTGCGCGGGGGTTCTGGCTCCGGGTGCGGCTCCTGTCGGGGCCGCGGATGCCGATGGGAGCACCGGAGGTGGAACTCCAAATGCCGTTGAACTGCCAGCCGCCCAGCACGTGCCGCGCGGAACTGTCGCGCGGGAACGGAATCGCCCAGGTCCAGTTGAATACGAACCGATGTGTCTGGTCGAAGACCAATCGCCCGTAGTCAGCGGCCAGATCGTAGGCGTTCTGCGGCCGGACAAGGTTTGCAGATGCGCCTCCCGAAAGATTGTCCTGCGTGTCGCCGAGGGCCTTGCTCCAGGTATAGTTCACATTGAAGGCCAAGCCCCCGACCATTGCTCGCCGCAGGCTCACTTGCAGCGCGTTGTAGTTGGCGTTGCCGTTGCTGGCCAGGTGGTCGCTCAGGCGTGCCCAGTCCGGGAAGGGGTACGAGACCGATCCGTCCGACTGCAGGCGGCCTTGGTTCAAGGGCTGAAGCTTGCGGATGTTGTTCGAGTCGCCGCCCACGTAGGAGATATCCATCAGATAGCTCTGTTCGAGTTGGAACTGGAACCCGAAGCTGTACTGCTGCGACCACGGTGCCGTTTCGAACATGCTCCGGCTCCGGAGATCGATGCTCTGGGGATCGAACGCGTTGCTTTCCCCGGGGAACGGGTCGCTGAGCAACATCTTCGGCGGCTCGTGGAACTGCGACTCCTGTCCGCGGAATTCGATCAGCTGCGGGGGATTTAACGGAAGCGCAGCCGAACTCCCCATCCGGTCGATCGCCTGATAGAAGATCGCGTAGCCGCCCCTGAGCACCGTACTTTTTCCGATGCGATAGGCCGCTCCTAGACGGGGAGCAAGGTTGTTGCGGTCGGGATGGACCAGCGCCCTGCCGAAGATTCCGCCGCCTTGCGCGCGTTGCACGCATTCGAACTCGCACGGCACTTGCCCCAGGTCGCCGGGATTCGCAGTGATCAGCGCGCCGCGGCCTCCGTTCGCGTCGGGATCGAAGTTGGACATGAGATTGTCGCGTTCCACGATCGGCGTGAAGTACTCGTACCGGACCCCGTAGTTGAGCGTCAGCCTGGGCGAGGCCTTGTAGGCGTCCTGCAGGTAGAACATCATCCCGTCGGTATACGTATGGGGTACGAGCGCCGAGGTGGCCTCGACCCTGCCGACATTACCCAGCAGGAGGTTGGCGAACCCGTCGCCGACATAGTCATTGGGAATGATGTAGCGGCCGTTGGGCGCCTTCACGTCCAAGTAGTCGTTCATGGCCCGCTTGTACTCGAAGCCGAGCTTGAACGAATGGTTTCCTCTGATCACGCTGAGGTTGTCCAACAGCTGGAAGACCTGGGAAGTTTGGAACTGCGGCCGCCACTCCGAGGTTCCGAGGAGCGTGTAGCCGGACACGCGGATCGGCGGAAGGCCGTAGGCGAACGTGCCGGGGAGGGAGTTCAGGCCGAACTCCGCCCCGGCGTCGCCTTCCGGCGCGACGGGGTCCGACGTCGAATAGATCCGGTTGAATCCGAACCGGAGGCTGTTGAACACGGATGGGCTGAAGATGCGGTTCCATGTCAGCGCCATCAACTGGCCGCGGACATAGCTGTTGGCCGTGAACCCGCCAGTGGCGAGCGGGTTCGGGAACGGGCCCTGCTCGACGATGGTGTCGGTTTGCAGAAAGCTGTAGGACCCGTAGAGGGTGTCCTTGTCCGTCAGGCTATGGTCGATCCTGACGTCGAACGAGTTCTGGTCCAGCGGGACATCTAGGGCTGATTGGAAGCCGAACTTCCCAGAGTTCGGATCTGGATACAGCCCGCCGAGCGCCATGCCCGCCGGGTCGCCGCAAGGCCGCCCGTCGGTTCGGCTCGCCCCGAGATTGAGGATGTCATTGACTTCGTCCACGCAAGGCACGATCTCGGGATAGAAGGGGGTGCCGTCTGCATCCCGATCGATCACCAGGTCACGGTCCCCTGTGAAGATGCCCTGCTTCATCTGTGCGGTCGGAACCGTTCCGTTGGCGCCACCGGCCTTGCTGGAGTCCGTGCGCTGGTAGTCCGCGAAGAAGAACGTCTTGTTCCTCGCGACCGGGCCGCCGAAGGTCAGCCCGTATTGGTTACGGTTCTCGGCTCCTCGCTCAATGCCGGCTGCATTGTTGAAAAAGTTGTTGGCGTTGAGCTTGTCATTGCGAAGGAAGTACCAGCCGGATCCGTGAAAGTCGTTCGCTCCAGACTTGATCTCGGCGTTGATGACCGCTCCCTGGCTCCAGCCGAACTCGGCGTCGTAGGTCCTTGTCTGGATCTTGAAGGACTGGAGCGCGTCCGGGGGCGGCTGAACGGCCTGGGGGCTGCGCTCCTGGCCGTTGGTCGTGAACGTGTTGTTGTCGACGCCGTTGAGGGCGAAGTAGTTCTGGAGCGAGAAATTGCCGTCGACGTTGATTCGCGCCTCCCGCGGATTCGACCGCGAGCCCGGTGCGGGGACCGCGCCGGGACTGAGCAGAATCAGGTCCGAGTACCGCCGCCCGTCGAGCGGAAGGTCCTCGATCTCGGCGGATTCAATCACGGTGCCTAGCTGACCGCTTTCCGCCTCCAAGCCCACAACCGGGGCAACGACCTCCACCTGTTCCGTGACGTCACCGACTTCCAGGGTGAAACCGACCTCGAGACGCTGCTGGATGGCGAGTCGGATCTCGTCCCGGACAGCCGTCTTGAAGCCATCCGTTTCGGCCCGGACTCGGTAGATGCCGGGTCGCAGGCCAGTTGCCAGGTAGACACCGGCTTCGTTGGTGCTCAGAACGATGGAGTTACCCAAGCTGGTCAGGGTGACCGTCACATCGGCGCCGGGGATAACCGCGCCTTGGGGATCCCGTACGGTGCCGATAATCGTTCCGGTGTTGATCTGGGCGATCAACGGCACTGTTAGGGGCAGGATTGCCAGGAATATGAAGAAAGCTCGAGCGTGCATTTTCGACCTCCTCTTGCAGGCAAACTATGCGTGGCTTCTTCATACGCCCAGAACCGCCCGGAGTCAAACGAAAACCAAATGTTTTTGTAACTACTCAGGCCCTTTTTTGACTATGTGTCTTGTCGCCTGAGCTCACGCGCAGCAATGCTTGCGCTGGTTGGGGCCGGGTAGGTTTCGAACGGTTGCTCGTGGCGGGGTCCTGTCTCTGAGCGGGAACCGTTGTGAGCGGCCAGCGGCTCGCTTGCGGGCCCAGCCGCTGGCGCGCTTGACAAT
>JAJEHF010000193.1 GCA_022823865.1 Bryobacterales bacterium | reverse complement strand
AGGCCGCCTAAAACACGTTCCATTCTTCATGTTTTTCCTGAGGGGGTCCCTGTGTCAACTCTGACCGCCCTAGCGTTAGTCGCTCATCAATCTGGAAAGCCCCAAAATAGATGCCTCAAACTGCAAAATGAGAATTGCTGCCATACGCCCCTTGCGAACCACTGACGCCGGTTGCACCGCAACTCGAATTGGGGCAAGGGAGCGGTGTCCGCGAGCTCGCGGACAGTCATGCTCGCCGCTGCGGCAAGGTAACGGGAACCGCGCCAGCGGCTCGGCATTCGCGGGCGAAGCCAAGCCGACGGTCCGACCGCTATTGCTAAGGACTCTACCTTGTACACTAAGTCCATTGCTATGTACTAATTGCACTTAGCGTGGCCCGAGCCGATGCCAATCTCCAAGATCCGTGTCGCTGACGAAGTTTGGATTGCCACCGCGCTGCTCCACCGCGAGCACCGTCATCGGCAGGACTTCACCGTTGCAGAGATCCTAGAGCGAGCGCAGCGCGAGAATCTAACGGACTCGGTGACCCTTCGTCCGGCGGTCAGGGCGCACGCAGCTCAGCATTGCGTCGCCAGCAAGCCTGCCAGCCCGGGGCGCTATCGCATGCTCGTGGAGACGTCACGGGGGCGACGACGGCTCTATGCATCTTCGGATCGCACGCATCCCGACCGAGTTTCTGGGAAGTCTCGTCCGCGGCGCGACGAGATCCCTAGCGAATACCATCACTTGTTGGACTGGTACCAAGAGCATTTCAACCCGAATCGCTCTGCCAGTGCCGCCGACCCGATCCTAAGCCTGCGAGGAATAGGAACGGAGCTGTGGGCCGACGACAATGCCGACGACTTTGTGAGGCGGCTCAGGGAGCGGTGGGAATGAGCCGGGCATTCTGGGACACGAACTTGTTGATCTGATTGAGGACGAGGGCGAGCGGGCTGGCCAAGTTCTCGGCAAACTGATTCCGGTCGGGGCGGCCTCTCAGTTGCCACCCAGCCGGAGCTTGGCAAGGAAATCACTGGTACGACCGCAAGAACGTCTTCGATGCGGCCGACCTCGTGCCCGCTTCGTCGGGGACTCCTCGCTGCGCCCATCCCAGTGCCACCGGGGCGTGTGGAGATACGGCTCGGCGCACCATCGCGGATGGGCATGTCCGGATCTCGTCCGACCGCCCAGCCGCGCACTTGACGACCCCAGCGCAATCACAATAGATTCAAGAGAGGAAGACAACCCAACTACTCCCTTACACACCACGGCGGGATCGGCCAGCCATCCGCCTAAGCTACTCAACACATGTCCACTGCAACCGAAACGCGCAACTTCGAAGCCGAAACAAAGCAGCTGCTGGATCTGATGATCCACTCCCTCTACACGAACAAGGAGATCTTCTTGCGCGAGCTGATCTCCAACGCGTCCGATGCACTCGACAAGCTGCGCTTCAGCGCGTTGACCGAGCCGGGTCTGATGCCGGAGGGCGAGGAGCTTGAGATCCGCCTCGACGTCGATGCCGACGCTCGCACGCTGACGATCCACGACAACGGCATTGGCATGTCGCGCGAAGAGGTGATCGACAACATTGGCTCCATCGCACGCTCGGGCACCCAGGAGATGCTCAAGAAGCTCGGCTCGCAGAAGGGCGCGGAAAAGATGCCCGAACTGATCGGGCGCTTCGGTGTCGGCTTCTACTCGGCCTTCATGGTTTCCGACCAAGTCGTGCTCGAGACCCGCAGGGCTGGCGAAGAGACCTCGACAGCGTGGCGCTCCGAAGGCGACGGCACCTACACGTTGTCGGACGGCGACCGCCGCGGGCCGGGGACAAGCGTGACCCTGCACCTCAAAGCGGCAGACGAAGATGCCGGAATCGAGGACTTCACCAACGAGTGGGCGCTAGAGAGCGTTGTGAAGCGGTATTCCGACTTCATCGGCTATCCCATCCGCCAGCGGGTGCGACGGGAGAAGCGCGAGACGGATGAAAAGGGCATCATCAAGCCTGATGGCAAGACGACCTACGTAGTCGAGGACAAGACCCTGAACTCGATGAAGCCGATCTGGACGCGCGCGGAGTCCGAGGTCACCGAAGAAGAGTACAACGAGTTCTACAAGCACATCACCGGAGACTGGCGCGACCCCTCGCTGCACATCCGCTTCAAGGCCGAGGGCGTCTCCGAGTACGAATCCGTGCTGTTTGTGCCGAACGAGGCTCCGCAGGACCTGTTCGTTTGGGGCGCGGAGTACGGGCTCCGGCTGTACGCTCGGCGCGTGATGATCATGGAGCGCTGCGATGCAGTCCTGCCGCACTTCTTGCGCTTCGTGCGGGGCGTGGTGGACTCATCCGACATTCCGCTCAACATTTCTCGCCAGACATTGCAGGAAAACCGGCATCTGACTCGCATCAGCAAGTTCTTGGCGAAGAAGGTGTTGGACACGCTGGCCAAGCTCCAGAGCGACGACGAGGAGAAATACCTCGAGTTCTGGGGCCGGTTCGGACGCGTGCTCAAGGAGGGCGTTGACTTCGACGCCGAGCACAAGAACCGCATCGTGCCGCTGCTGATGTTCGAGTCCTCGAACGATCCCAAGAAGCTCACAACGCTGAAGGATTACGTCTCGCGCATGAAAGAGGGCCAGAACGACATCTACTACATCACCGGCGAGTCACGCTCCATCGTCGCCAACTCCCCGCTGATCGAGGCGTTTATCAAGCAAGACTACGAGGTGCTCTTCCTGACCGACCCTGTCGACGAGTTCTTGGTAACCCGCCTGATGGACTTCGAGGGCAAGACGCTGCGGTCGGCAGGCAAAGGGGACTTAGATCTAAGCTCCGACGAAGCCGCCGAGGATGCCAAGAGCGAGCGCAAGGACCAAGAGCAGCGCTACGGGGATCTGTTCGGGCTGCTCGGCAAGCATCTCGAAGAGCACGTCAAGCAGGTACGTCTTTCAAAGCGGCTCACGACCTCGCCGGCGTGCCTGACCGTCGACGAGTACGACATGAGCCCACAGATGGAGCGCATGCTGCGGATGGCAGGCCCGGACGCTCCTCGGCAGAAGCGGATCCTCGAGGTGAACGGAACCCATGACCTCGTGCGCGGACTGCAGGAGCGCTTCGAGACGGACAAGGCCGACCCGCTGTTGCGCGACTATGCGGAGCTGCTGTACGGTTACGCGATGCTGGCCGAGGGTGCGGAGATCGAAGACCCCGGACCGTTCAACAAGGCCCTCGAAGGCATCATGATGCGGGCCGTGTAGGGCCAGGCGGAAGCGCTATGCAGGAAGCCAGCTCGGAAGCAAGGTTCGCCATCGGCGAGCTCGTCCATCACAAGCTATTCGGCTACCGCGGCGTGGTGTTCGACGTGGATCCGGTGTTCAGTGGAAGCGAAGAGTGGTATCAGCAGGTCGCGCGCTCCCGGCCGCCCAAGGACCGGCCCTGGTACCACGTCTTGCCGCATGGTGCGCGGCACTCCACATACGTGGCCGAGCGCAATCTCGAAGCTGACGGCAGCAACGAGGCCGTTGACCATCCGGCCTTGGACCACTACTTCGAACGGCTCGAGAACGGCGTCTACGTGCGTCGCTCGGGAACCGTGCAGTAGCGCTGCCGAGCGCCGATTCATGCGCGAGCTAAGGGCCTGGTCGCTGGAACCACTTCACCGCGCGCGCCAAGGCCGGCTGGATCGGCGCGGGATCGAAGCCGAGTTCGCGCCGCGCCTTGGAGCAATCGGCGAACATTGGTCGCCGTGACATGCGCACGCCGTCCAACGGCACCCGCGGCGAACTCCCCGTCAGCTGCGCCCATCCCGTGCTGCAGGCGCCCGCGATCCACGCAGCAGGGTACGGCAGTCGCAGTTGCGGGGCTTGGCGGCCGCTCGCCGAACCGGCTAGTTCCAAGTGCGGATTCCGGTGAATGTGAACACCTGATCCGAAGGATTGTGAACGCTCGTTCCGAGTTATTGTGAACACCTCGGAGCGAAGCGACGCTGCGGCCT
>JAJEHF010000041.1 GCA_022823865.1 Bryobacterales bacterium | reverse complement strand
CCCCTGCCGGGCGCTGCGAAGAGCGGTCCAGCGCCCTTCGCGCAGGCCCTTGCAACTCCAGCGACAGGCTGCCCTAGTTGCACGAGCAACGATCCGGTCCCATCAGACGAGTCACGTATCGACAAAAAAATGTACCTGCTGACAGTGCGGGCAGGCTGGCCGGTCGAACGCGCGTTCCGCTATAGTGAAGTCATACGGGCACCGGACGGATCGCTCTTCGCCACCAGCGCCAAGGCACCGGCCCGCGACCGCCCGCAGGGGATACCCCGATGAAACCAGGCATCCATCCCGAGGACTACAGAGAGGTCGTCTTCCGCGACGTCACCACCAACACCGAGTGGATTACTCGCTCGACGGCCAAGACCGACAAGACCACCACGATCGATGGCAAGGAATACCCTCTGTACGACCTGGCGATCTCTTCGCACTCCCACCCGTTCTACACGGGCAAGCGCAAGCTCGTCGACTCCGAGGGCCGGATCGAGCGCTTCAACAAGAAGTACGGGCGCAAGACCGCTGTCTGACGAGGGCGGGGAGATCGCGCTGCCCCCAGCCCACACCTCGCCAGGCCGCTCACCAGCACGACCTCGCCCGTCCGGGAAGCATGTAGCGTGAGCATGAGGTGAGCATGTCCGTCGACGCGCACCGCCGAGCATGCCTGGCCGCTGCCCTGGCCGCGCTAGCCGCGCTGGGCGATGCAGCGATGGCGCAAGGGCGCCCCCCGGAGCAAGCCCTGCTGTTCGGCACGGTCTTCCGAGGTTCGTACCTCGCCTTGGAAGGGGCGCGGGTCGTTGCCTACAACGAGGCCAAGCCAAAGAAGAAGTACCGGGCGATCACGAACTACCGCGGCGAGTACAGGATCCGCGTGCCGGCCGGAGACGCCACCTACGTGGTCACTGCGAGCGCGCCGAAATTCGTCCAAGGCCAGCGCACCGTGAAAGTCTACGGCATCGAGAAGTCGACCGCTAACCTGATCCTTGAACCGCGCAAAAAGGTTGGCAGAGCCAAGAATCGGCCTGATTCGCAGTAGGATAAGGGAGACATGCAACGCACACGCCGCAACCTGCTGTTGCTGGGCACTGTCTCGGTGGTCCCGCTCGCCCATGCCCAGTTCACTGGCTTCAAGAAAAAGAAGAAAGTGGACCCGACCCGCTCGATCAAGGGCCAGGTCACTGACGAACACGAGGAGGGCATCCGCGGCATCGTGCAGTTGAAGCACACGCGCACGCTCGAAGTGAAATCGTTCCACACCAACGACAACGGCGACTACTACTTTCACGGCCTCGACCTCAACGTTGACTACGAGCTCAAGGCTCTGGCCGAGGGCAGGCAAAGCAGGACGCGCACAGTGTCAAGTTTTGACAGCCGCAACGAGCTGATCTACAACTTCAAGCTCAAGCCCGAGAATTGAGTCTCGGCGACGCGCCGGAACTGCCGCCGGTCCTGCTAGCCGCCGCAGTTGGACCATGGTGACGCCACGCCGGGGCGCTCGGTGGCCTGCACCAGCGGCGCGGCGCGACCCTCGTCAGAGGACTGAATGCCGCGGTCATGCCGGCAACGCTCCCAGAACGATTGCGCGATGGGATCGCCGCCGATCACAGGTCCTATCCGGCCATACCTGCAACTGATGCCCGCAAAAGCGCCCTTTCGGGACGTCGCCGCTCGGACTCGCGCGGCAATGGGGGTTACTATTAGTTTGTCCGGTGCGTCGGAAATAGTGGACCGGCGCAACGGTGACTCGGGGAACACAACGATGCGGCATTGCAAGCTCTACTTACTCAAGGCGGTCGCGCTGCTAGGCACTCTGGCCTTGCTAGCACCGGCGGTTGCCACGCTGCAGGCCCAAGGCCCGATCGGCGACCAGCCGCGGAGGCCGCGAACCGACGCCCCGCGCAGGCCAGGGACGCTTCCCGGGCCGGGCTCGCCCCCCGATGCGCCCTCGGACATACCGCGCGTGCAAACCCGCGCCCCGCAGCGGACGCCCGAGCAGCAGCCCCTGTTCACCGCCGACACGAACGTGGTCACGGTGGATATCGCGGTGCTGGACAACAAGGGCCAGTTTATTCCCAACATCCCACCCGGCAACTTCCAGATCTTGGAGGACGACGTCCCGCAGAAGATCATTAGCGTGGGTCCGACCCAATCCCCTGCCACGGTGGCGCTGCTGATCGAGTTCAGCAACCGCTGGCAGAGCTACTGGAGCGAGACTTGGTACCAGACCCTCACCGCGACCTACGGCTTTGTCGAGACGCTGCGGCCGGAAGACTGGGTCGCGGTGATCGCCTACGACCTGCGGCCGGAAATCCTGGCCGACTTCACCCAAGACCGGCGGGAGATCAACAACGCCCTGCAGCGGCTCCGCATCGCGGCCTACAGCGAGTCCAACCTCTTCGACGCGCTGACCGACACCGTCCAGCGCATGGCCGAGATCGAAGGGCGAAAGGCTGTTGTCCTGCTCTCCAGCGGCGAGGACACCTTCAGCCGGCTGAACTTCTCCCAAGCTCGCAAGATCGTGCAGGAGGCCGGCGTCACAGTGCACGCAATCGGCCTGGGCCAGATGCTCAAGGAGATGCTGGATTCCTACGGCTACGTCGGGGGAGCGACCCGCATCGGCTGGCTGCAAGCGGACAACCAGCTGCGCACGTTCACCAGGGAAACGGGCGGCTTCTCGTTCTTCCCGCGCTTCTACGGGGAGTTCCCGACGATCTTCCAGAGCCTGAACTACCTGATGCGCAACCAGTACACGGCGGTCTACCAGCCCTCCAACACCAAGCGTGACGGCACGTTCCGCAAGATCACCGTGCGCCTGGTGGACCCCAACACCAACAAAGAGCTGCGAATCACCGGCAACAAGAACAAGCGCATCAAGTACCAGATCGTCGCGCGCAAAGGCTACACGGCGCCTCGCGAGGTGGAGTAGACACCGCCCGAGCCGCGGCCCGGAAGCCCGACCCCTGCGGTGCGTCGCCTCCCATCGTCTCCGACCTTCGCGAGTGCGTTGATGATCTTCATTTGGCGTCTGCTATAGTCTCCGAAATATGGCTCGCGTCCCCGACCGCCCGAAGGTCTTGCTCATCGACGACAATCGCTTCGGGTCGCGCGCGCGCCAGGCGATCCTGGCAGATCTGGGGTACGAGGTCGAAGTCTCGGAGAGCGGCGCGGCCGGCGTGGGGCGCTTTCAGGAATGTGCCGATGACGCCCCCTTCAGCGTGGTCGTCACCGACTACCGGATGCCCGGCATGCGGGGCGACGAGGTGGTCCGGCGGATCCGGGAGCTGGCCCCGGACGTGCCGGTTGTGATCCTCTCCGGCCATGTCCGCACCTTCGCGCTGACCGCAGAGTCCACGGGCGCGGACGTCGTGCTCGAAAAGGGGCCGCGCGAGCAGCACGATCTGGCCGGCACGATCCAGAGGCTCGCCCCGAGCGGCCCCCCGCGCAAGCCGCTGGGACAGGCGACCGAGTCCGGTCGCGCCATGCGGCAAGCCCCGTCGCGCAGGCGGGCCCGCAACGAGTGATAAGATCGGGCGACGCCCGCAGGCGTCGGGTACATCGTCAATGACAAGCTTTACTTGGCTGGGCCACTCGACCGTTCATGTCAGGGTCGCGGACGGCCCCGCGATCCTGATCGATCCGTGGCTGGAAGGCAACCCCGCCTTCCCTTCCGGCTACGACGTCGCGCCTGTCGACCTCGTGCTGATCACTCACGGACACTTCGACCACCTGGACCTAGGGGACCTGCGGTCGCTGGTCGAGAGGTTCGAGCCCGAGATCGTATGCAACGCCGAGATTTCGATGTGGCTCGGCTCCAAGGACGTTCCCAATGTGGTCGGCATGAACAAGGGCGGCTGCTACCACAGCAAGGGCGTGCGGGTCTCGATGACGCAAGCCCAGCACAGCAGCTCGATCCTAGAGGACGGCAAGATCATCTATGCCGGCGAGCCTGCCGGCCTGGTCGTCCGCCAGCCCGACGGCCGCGCCTTCTATCATGCCGGCGATACCAACGTGTTCAGCGACATGAGCCTGATCCGGCGCCTCTACGAGCCCGAACTGGCCATGCTGCCCATCGGAGACCTGTTCACCATGGGACCGAAGGAAGCGGCCTTGGCCTGCGAATTCCTGCAGCCGAAGCTAGTGGTCCCCATCCACTACAAGACGTTCCCGCTGCTGACCGGGACCGCGGCCAGGCTCAGGGAGGAACTCGGCGCCGAGTCCGGCGTAGAGGTGCGTGAGCTGGAGCCCGGGGTGGCGTTCAACTGGTGAGCTAAGCGGCGACTTTCAGCGCTTGGAAAGCCCTGAGTAGGTCTCGTCGTCCGCCGCCTCGGTCGTGACCGGCAGCCCGCGCCGAGCCCAGCCGTCGTACACGATCTGCCCCAGCGGATTGGATTCGCCATCGAATCCGCCGCGCATGTCGACGACATTGGTAAAGCCGTTCGCCTCCAGCACTTGCGCGGCACGCATCGATCGCCCGCCCTTCAGGCAAGCAGTGATGATCTTGGCTTCCTTGCCCAGCGCCCGCTCGCAGACGTCGACGAATTCCTCGTTCGGCTGCATGCCCATCGCAGTCCGATGCAGCAGCGGGATGTTCTTGGCTCCGGGCGCGTGTCCTTGCTCGAATTCCGGGATCGAGCGCACATCTAGGTAGATGTAGCCCTCCTCCGACTCCAGCAGGTCGCGGGCCTCGTCCGGTGAAATGCGCTTCAGTGCCATGATTGCCTACGCTTCACGCTCGCTGATTCGATCACGCAATGTCAAATCGCCCGCAGGCGGCGCGGCATTCGCCCGAGTGAACTCGCGACGCCAACCTCCGGGCTAGGGCCCTTCGCGGGATACGCTGCGGGCCAACTCGCCAGCGCGCGGTTCGCTCATGATCTTGCCCGCCGCTGGTCCGACTCGCTATGATCGGCCATTCGCCGACCATGCCTGCCAATCCTGAAATCTCGGTGGTTGTCCCCGTCCGCAACGAAGAGGAATCCGTCGAGGAGCTAGCGCGGCAGCTGCAGGCCGTGCTGCCAGAAGACCACGAGATCTTGTTTGTCGACGATGGCAGCACCGACAACACCTGGCAACGCTTGACGGCGCTGCACGCCCCGGGCCGCATTCGTCTGGTCAAGTTCCGCGCACACGCCGGCAAGTCCGCCGCGCTGATGGCGGGCTTCGCGCGCTGCACGGCGCCGGTCGTCTTCACGATGGACGGTGACCTGCAAGATGACCCGGCCGAAATCCCCGCCTTTCGCGCCAAGCTCGCCGAGGGCTATGACCTGGTCTCGGGCTGGAAGAAGGTCCGCCGCGACCCCGTTCACAAGGTCGTCGCTTCGCGCCTCTTCAATTGCGTGATGCGCTGCGCCACGGGCCTTGGGCTCCATGACATGAACTGCGGATTCAAGTGCTACCGGGCGGAAGTGGTCAAGAGCCTGAAGATCTACGGGGACCAGCACCGTTTCATCCCCGTCTTTGCCGCGCACCAAGGCTACCGCGTCACCGAGATCGTGGTGCGTCACCGAGCGCGTCGCTACGGCCGCTCGAAGTACGGCCTGAGCCGCCTGGCCAAGGGCTTTGTCGATCTGGGCACGGTGCTGCTGAGAACTCGCTTCCACGATCGTCCGGCGCACGCATTCGGATATCTGGCCCTGTGCTGCGGCTTGGGTGGAGCTGGGTTGCTCGGCCTGGCCTTGTCGCCGTGGCTTCACCCCGCCGCGTCGTGGGCGGCCGCAGCCGTGGCCGTCGCCTTGGGTAGCGGCGCGCTGGCCCTTCTGGCCTTGGGCTGGGTTGCGGAGTGCATGCTCCACGGCGCGGCAGGTCCGTCTGCGCTGCTCGCACCGGCGATCGAGGACACCCGTGATTAAGCGCGGGCTACCCGTTCTCAAGGCCCTCGTGCCTCTGGTCCTGGCCTGGTTCATCGGCCGCATGATCTACGGCAACTGGCAGCAAGTGCGGTCGGAGCCATGGCGGCTCGACCTGCCATGGCTAGCGGTGTCGTTCGCGCTTGGGGCCGCCTGGCATCTAGTCCGACCGCTTGGCTGGACGCGCCTGCTAAGGGGCTTCGACCACATCGTGCCGTTCTGGGAGATCTACCGCATCTACCGCAAGTCCGAGCTGAGCCGCTATGTTCCGGGCGGCATCTGGCAATTCGCCGCCCGCATCTACCTCACGCGCCGGCACGGCGTGAGCGCGGCCGCCTGCCTGGCTGCGACGATCCTCGACATGACCCTGGCCGCGCTCGCGGCCATGGTCGTGGCCGCTTGGCTTGGCGGCGCCGCCTCCTCCTCGCTGGCCGAGTCGCAGCGCTACGCCCTGTTCGCGTTTCCCCTGCTCGCCTGTGCGGTCGTATACCCCCCGGTATTCAACGCTTGGGCAGTGCGCTTGGCTCGCTTGCTCAAGCAGCCGTTCCGCCCGCTTGAGATCCGCACGGGCCGCATGCTGGGCCTTTGGGCCCTGTACGCCGTGATGTGGGCGCTGCTGGCGTTTGCCATGGCCAGCTTCGCCCGCGCCCTGCTGCCCGGCCTAGACACCGAGCGCTTCGCCCATATCGCGGGTTCTTACGCGCTGGCGTGGGTGACGGCGCTGCTCACCATGGTGGCGCCTGCGGGAATGGGCGTCCGCGAAGGCATACTCGGGCTGCTGCTGTCCCAGACGATCGCCGCGGGCACGGCGATGACTCTGGCCGTCGCCATGCGCTTGTGGGTCGTGACCATGGAATTGGCCTGGATGGCGGTCGGTCTGCTGATGCCCCGAACCGTCCGACCTGATCAAGCCTAGAGCTCGCGGACCGCGACGTTGCGGAAGCGGTGCTCCAAGCCCGGGCTGCAGCGATCCCCGCCGTGAACCTGCACTGCGATGGCTCCCTCGGTGGCGCCCCGCGGAAGGTGGTTCTTGGTGTCCTTGAAGTCCGTGATCTTCGAGCCGTTGAGCCAGACTTCGATGTGGGGCACGTCGCCTTGGATGCGAGCGCGCAGGGAATTCCAATCATCCTTCTTCCACACGCTCTCCCAGCCATCCGACTCGTGCGCGCCTAGGCTCTCGAGTTGCTCTCCAAAGATGCCCCCGAGGTTTCCCCCGGCGAGGTAGTCGAGCATGACTTGGTAAGCCTGCCCGCTGCCAGTGGAGCGCAGGAACACGCCGCCATCGCAGCCGAAATCAGGCTTGATCTCCATGTAGACTTCGAAGTCGCCGAACCTGTCGTCCGTCAGCAGGATGCCGCCGTTCCCTTCCCGATCCTGCTTGCCGACCAATGCGCCTTCAAACACGCGCCACTCCTTTGTGTCGCCGTGATGGTTGGTCAGGCTCATGTGCCAGCCGGCCAGGTTCTGGCCGTTGAAGATCGGCCGGAATCCTTCGGGCACTTCCGCGCCAAGCGCATACGGCAGCAAGGCTAGGAGCAAGGGTCCGCGAGACATCCATCCAGTCATCTTCCCGGCCAGAGTAGCATTTTCCCGGGAGGCTCCCCGGGCGGCTCGCCAGTCCCGGAGGAGGATGGCGGCAAGCACAGCCCGTATACTTGATTAACTCGGCCGAGTGCCGAAAGGGGGGATCGCGAGAAATGGACGGATACTATGATCCAGAAGACCTGCCCCGCTTTGCCGAGATGGGCAATGACGCGCCGGAACTGTGGGACAAGTTCAACTCTTGGTACGGGGCTGTCTTCCAGCCGGGCGCGCTGAGCGAGCGCGAGAAGAACCTGATCGCCCTGGCGGTGGCCCACGCGGTGCAATGCCCCTACTGCATTGACGCGTACACGCAGGGCTGCCTTGAACAGGGCTCCAATCTGGAACAGATGACCGAGGCCGTTCATGTGGCTTCGGCTATCAAGGGGGGGTCTGCGCTCGTACACGGCTTGCAAATGCGCAACATTGCCTCCAAGATCAGCATGTAGCGACCGATGGGAAATCCCCTTCCAGCAGAGCGTAGTCCGCTCGCAGAGGCAGACCGGCAATTCCGCATCCTGCAACTGGGCGGCGAAGCGGCCTTCCAGCCATTCGACTCTCGCCTGGCCCAAGCAGGCGTCGGACCGCTGGTCGCCGGCGGCATTGACGTCGTCCAGATCAACGTCGGCAAGTTC
The DNA here is from genome assembly GCA_022823865.1 of Bryobacterales bacterium. Lineage (GTDB taxonomy): Bacteria > Acidobacteriota > Terriglobia > Bryobacterales > UBA6623 > VXMF01. The sequence goes on along the minus strand of JAJEHF010000041.1, from coordinate 42,695 downwards.
TGCAACCAGGCCTGCAAGCACTGCCACGTCGACGCGGGCCCCGATCGCACGCAAGAAAACATGTCGCGGGAGACGTTCGAGCTATGCCTCGACGCGATCAAGCGGATCGGACGGCCCGATGTGGATCTGACGGGAGGAGCGCCCGAGCTCAACCCGAGCTTCCGCTGGTTCGTAGAGCAAGTTCGCGGGCTGGGCTGCAGGGTGATCGACCGCTGCAACCTGACCGTGCTGGTCATGCGTTCACAGGCCGGGCTGGCCGCCTTCCTGGCCTTGCACCGCGTCCAGATCATTGCCAGCCTGCCATACTTTCTCGGCAGCCGGACCGACGCCCAGCGCGGCGACGGCGTGTTCGACAAGTCCATTCTGGGCCTGCGCAAGCTCAACGAGCTAGGCTACGGCAGGCCTGGCAGCGGATTGGAACTGAACCTGGTCTACAACCCTACCGGGGCCTTCTTGCCGCCGGACCAAGACGCCATCGAGGCAGACTTCCGACGGGAACTCAGCACCCGCTACGAAGTAGAGTTCAATTCGCTCTACACGATCACGAACATGCCCATTGGCCGCTATCGCGACTATCTGGTCCGCAGCGGCAACCATAGGCGCTACATGGAGCAGCTGGTCGACGCGTTCAATCCGGCCGCCGCTATGGGGGTGATGTGTCGGTCGATGATCTCGGTGGGCTGGGACGGGCGTCTCTACGACTGCGATTTCAACCAGATGCTGGAACTGGAGCTGGAGGTCGGAGCGCCGCGGCATATCCGCGATTTCGACCCGGAGCGGCTCGCAGCCAGGCGAATCGTCAGCGGGCAGCACTGCTACGGCTGCACGGCCGGCTCGGGCTCGAGCTGCGGAGGCCGGATCTCCTGATCTGGCCACGGCAGTGCGAGCCCCCGGCAGCGGCAGGCCCTGATGTACACTGGGGTGTCTGGCGCTGGTCGCCGGTCGCACCGAAGGAACACTGACATGCTCATCAAGCTAGCCCTTCTCCTGATCATGGCCGCAGTGATGTTGCTGCTGGCCGGCTGTGGCGGCGAGCGGCCGCCGGAATCGGCGCCGCCGGAAGAGCCCGCCGAGGCCCAAGAGGCCCCGTCGGCACCGGAGCCCGAACCAGAACCGGAGCCGGCAGCGAAGGCCGAGCCCGAGCCGGCGCCACCGGAGGAGCCTGCCGGGCCCCCGCGAGTCCGCATGGAAACCGACAAGGGCACGCTGGTCCTGGAGCTGTATCCCGATCGCGCGCCGGAAACAGTCGCCAATTTCCTGCAGTACGTCGAAGACGGCTTCTATGACGGCACCATCTTTCACCGCGTGATTCCAAACTTCATGATCCAAGGCGGAGGGTTCGTGCCGGGCATGCAAGAAAAGTCGACGCGGCCGCCGATCAAGAACGAATCTGGCTCGATGGCGAATACGAAGTACACGATCGCCATGGCGAGAACTGCCAATCCGCACAGCGCATCGGCGCAGTTCTTCATCAACCACCAGACCAATCAATTCCTCGACAAGGAGCACGCGCGCGATGGCTGGGGCTATTGCGTGTTCGGCAAGGTGGTCGACGGTACGGATGTGATCGAAGCCATCGCGGAGGTGACGACTGGAAGCAAGATGGGACACCAAGACGTCCCGCTGACGCCGGTGGTCATCAAGTCCGCAAGACGCGCTGGCTAGCCGCTCAAGCCGCAAGCCGTTCCGACCCGTGCATCTGCGGACGGGCGGAATGCCCTCGCTCGGCCCCGCCCGCCGAGGCCGCGATACGCCCGCTCGGCCGATCCGTCAGTGCCGCGCCCCGGCCCTTCGGGCACCCGATGCAACGCTCGCCCGCCGCACCAGTCCGAGGCGTCTTTGAGCGGTCAATCGCGCCGCCGGCGAGGCAGCAGCCCGATCGCCACGGCCCCCAGCGCCGCCAGCCCGAACACAGCCCACAGCGCCTGCGAGTAGCCCGCCAAGCGGCCCGCTAGCACGGCGATGAAGCGAGGCGTCCAGAACTGCATGATCGTGTCGCTCGGCAGGATCGCCGACATGGCCTTGCCCAGCGAGCGCAGGCCGAACTGGTCGGCAGCCATCAGCGGGATCAGCATGTAGTCGGCCCCCATCGCGAGGCCGAACACAATCGCAAACAGGAAAACCATGTTGGGCTGCTGCGGTGTCACCAGGAACAGCAACGGAATCGCGAGCGCCACGATGATATAGGTGGCAAGCATGACGTATTTTCGCGGCAGCTTGTCGGCAAGCCAGCCAGCCAGCAGCCGGCCCGAGATGCTGGACAGCAGGTAGGTGAACGAAGCCCTTGCCCAAACGTTGTCCCTCATGACCTGGTCGGTGAAACCCTGTTCTTCATAGACAAACTTCATCAGGAAGTTGACCGCGGCGATCGACCCGATCGAGGCGGCGCTGCCTACCAATAGCAACCAGAACGCGGGGCTGCGGGAAAGCTGGCCGAAGGTCTTCTCGGACTCTGCCTGGGCCGGCTCCTTGACAGCGTCCGCTGCCTCGACATCACCCGCGCTTTCCGCGCCATCGGGCAACTGGCCCATGTCTTCGGGCTTGTCCCGGATCACGAAGAACGCCAGCGGCCAAGCGATGATCATCAGAAAACTCAATGCTCGGAGGGCATCAGTGTAGTGGTCCAGTGTTCTGGCAAGGTAGGGCGTGAGCAGGTTGCATAGCGCACCGATCACGGCCACGCCCACGTAAGCGATCCCCATGGCCGTGCCTCGCCGGCGCTTGTACCAGTTCGAAATGATGATCTGGTGCGGGATCGGCCCCGACAAGAAGTACCCGGCCATGTAAACGCACCAAGCGGCGTAGTACTCGTACTGGTTGCCGCCCAGCCGGCCGAACCATTGGAACGAGAGGAACGTCAGGAACGTGCCGATCAGGATCAGCTTGCGCGGCGAGGTCTTGGGCACGATCACGGGCCCGATCCAGATCGTCAGCAGCACGGCGATCGGGGCGCCCAGCGTCACCAGTTCCACCGGCCATGAGTGGCCGTCACGGAAGTAGTCAAAGAAGAAGGCGATGTTGTAGTAGGGAAATCCCGTGGACAGGCCGAACGTAACGAAGCAGCTGGCAATGATCCACGGGCCGAAGAATTTCTTGCTGGAAGATTCCATGAAGTTCTCGCCTCCGAGGCGAACTAGCCAGTGTATCCGATACGGCAAGCGCGGGTAGCGATTCGCTCCTTGCCCAAGGGTTATGCTGAAATTGTGGCCGCTGCCTGCCCTTGCGCGGGAGGTCATGCGCCGCTGCAAGATCGACCGTGCAAGAACGCGGCCCCAGTATTTCGAACGCGCTGCTAGCCATGGCGGCATTCGTCGTCGTGGCTGCGGGCATCAAGCTCGCAGCGGTCATCGTGGTCCCGTTCTTGCTCTCGGTCTTTCTCGCCATATTGGCCGGGCCGCCGGTGTTCTGGCTGCACCGCAACCGCGTTCCACGCTGGCTTGCGATCCTGACGGTGATCCTCAGCATCGGCGGCTTCGTGGGTTTGGTCGGCGTGCTCGCGGCAGCCGCTCTCAGCGATTTCGCGAACAGCCTGCCGGGCTACCAAGCGCGCCTGCTGAGCCAGTGGGAACAGACGCTGGTGAGCTTGGAAGACTTGCTTACTAGACTTGGCATCCGGGAGATTTCCGACAGTGTCTGGGATCAATCGGATCTGAGCCGGATTTTCGGCACGACGGCCCAGTTCGCCGGAGCGACTCTGTTGCAGTTCGGGAACATTGTCACCAAGTCGTTGATGGCCGTGCTGACCGTGACGTTCATGCTGCTGGAGGCGTTCCGGCTCCCCAAGAAGCTCCAGCCGCTGCTGGACCAGTCCGACCGGAAGTGGGAACACTTTGAGGCGTTTGCCAGATCAGTTCAGAAGTACATCGCCATCAAGACACTGACCAGCCTGGCGACAGGGGTCGCGATCACCCTGTGGGTCTGGATGCTGGGCGTAGACTACGCGATCTTCTGGGGCCTGCTCGGTTTCTTGCTCAATTACATTCCCAACATCGGCTCCTTCATCGCCGCGATTCCGGCTGTATTGATGGCGGCCGTGCAGTATGGGGGGGGCACCGCACTCGTGGTTGCCCTGGGCTATGTCGGGATCAACGTCGTCATAGGCGGCCTGATCGAGCCGCAGTTCATGGGGGACGGTGTCGGCCTGTCGCCGCTGGTAGTGTTCATGTCATTGGTGTTCTGGGGCTTCCTGCTGGGCCCGATCGGCATGCTGCTCTCCACGCCCTTGACGATCAGCGTGAAGCTCGCGCTGGAGGGCTACCCGGACGCTCGCTGGATCGCCACCCTGATCGATTCGGGCAAGACCTGATCGCGGCCGCTGTCGGGTACAATTGTTGCGGGCTCCCCGCCGATGAGACTTGTAGCCGCGATCTTGCTGCTAGCGATTCCGTTGACGCTGGCGGCAGCCGAGTATAGCGACGGCGAGCGCAGCTTCTGGTCGTTCCAGCCGCGCCAAGCTACCGCCGCGCCGGCCGTGGACTCAGACTGGGCTTCAAGCCCTGTCGACGCCTTCGTCTGGAGCCGGCTTGCGGCTGCGGGGCTGCGGCCAGCGCCCGAGGCCCGGCGCTCCGAGCTCGCTCGTCGAGCGTACTTTGACACCACCGGCTTGCCGCCAACTCCGGCAGAGCTGGAGGCATTCGTCAGCGACCGGTCTCCCGGCTCCTGGGAGAGGCTGGTGGACCGCCTGATGTCCAGCCCCCGCTGGGGCGAGCGCGCGGCCCAGCGCTGGCTGGACGTGGTGCGATTCGCGGAGACCGAAGGGTTCGAATACGACCGCTACCTGCCCGGACTGTGGCGCTACCGCGACTATGTGATCGAGTCGTTCAACCGCGACAAGCCGCTGGACCGCTTCATCGCGGAACAGCTCGCCGGCGATGAGATGGCCGCGGACGGGCCGCAGTCGCACGCGGACCGGGAGCTGCTGGCCGCGGCAGGATTCCACCGCCTCGGGCCGGTCCGGCGCAATGCCGGCAACCAAGAGGTGGCCTCGAGCCGCAACGAAGTCCTCACCGAGCGGACCGATATCGTCGGGACGGCGCTGCTCGGCCTGACCGTGGGCTGCGCGCGCTGCCACGACCACATGTTCGACCCGATCCGCCAAGTCGACTACTACCGGCTGCAGGCGTACTTCGGCGCGTCGCGCGAAACGAATCTGGTGTTCAATTCGGACTCCACCATTGAAGACTGGCAAAAGGCGACCAAGGAAATCGCCACGAAGATGAAGTCCCTGCGCGGGGAGATCAAGCTGGCCGAGGGCGAGGAGCGGCTGCGCCTGCAAGCCGAGCATGACGCCCTCGAGTCGCAATTGCCGGAGCCGCCGCCGACCCTGGCCACGGTGCGGAACGGTTCCGAGGACCGCAATCAGGTTCGCCTGCTCGACCGGGGCGACCACACCAAGCCGCTCCAGCCGGTCGACCCCCGCCCCCTGGGGGTGCTGCTTCCCGAGGACGCCCCGACGCTTCCGCCGGATGCAGAGGACCCGCGCTCCCGACTGGCCGGGTGGATCACATCTCCCGAGCACCCCCTCACCGCGCGCGTGGCGGTCAACCGGATCTGGCAAGGCTACTTCGGCCGGGGGATCGTCGACACCCCGAACGATTTCGGCGCCATGGGCGGACGCCCGAGCCATCCGGCCCTGCTCGACTTCCTCGCCAACGAACTTGTCGAGTCCGGCTGGAGCACGAAGCACGTGCATCGGCTGATCCTGACCAGCAGCGCGTATCGGCAGGCTTCTCACAACCCGGCCCAGGAAGAACGCGGGATGCAACAGGACGCGACCAATCGACTCTTGTGGCGCGGTCCGCGCCGTCGCCTCGGCGCCGAGGAAGTGCGCGACGCGATGCTTGCCGCCGCAGGCGAGCTCAATCTCGCATACGGCGGCAAGAGCGTGATGCTGCCCGTCGAAGACGCCTTGGTGGATCTGTTGTACGACCCGACCCAGTGGCGGGTGCCCGCCGACCAAGCCCAGCACCGCCGCCGGTCGATCTATCTGATCGCGAAACGCAACCTGCGCCTGCCGTTCATGGAAGTGTTCGACCAGCCAGCACTGCTCACGAGCTGCGCCCGCCGGGAGTCGAGCACCCACGCGCCGCAATCGCTGGAACTGCTCAACGGCCCGATCTCGAACGAGCTTGCCGCGCGGTTTGCCGCCCGGCTCGACCGGGAGGCCGGTCGCGACCTAGACAGCATCGTCAGCCAAGCGTACCTGCTTGCCGCCGGCAGGCCTCCGACTGAGGATGAGGCGCTGATCGCGCGCAACTTCCTCGCCGACAATTCGCTGCGCGAGTTCGCCCTGGCCATGTTCAACCTCAATTCGTTCCTGTACCTGAACTGATCCGGGCGCACGGTATATCCAGCTCCAGGCCGCATCTGTCCGTGTTCCGCAAGATCTTGGTAGCCAACCGCGGCGAGATCGCAGTGCGGATCATCCGCACCTGCCGCGAGATGGGCATCGCAACCGTCGCGATCTATTCGGACGTCGACCGCGAGGCGAAGCATGTCCGGTTGGCCGATGAGGCCTGCGCTGTCGGCTCGGCGCCTCCGGCCGAGAGCTACCTCAACATCGACCGCGTCTTGGACGCGGCCAGCTCGGCGCGAGCGGATGCCATCCACCCAGGCTACGGATTCCTCAGCGAAAACCCGGAGTTTGCCCAGGCCTGCGAGCGCAAGGGGGTCAAGTTCATCGGGCCGCCCGCAGCCGCGATTCGCTCCATGGGGATCAAGACTCGCGCCCGCGAGCTGATGTCGCAGGCCGGCGTCCCGGTCGTGCCCGGCACGCCAGAGGCAACGGATTCCCGCCAAGCCGCCGCCTTCGCCGGCCAAGTCGGCTACCCGGTCATGCTCAAGGCTTCCGCCGGCGGCGGCGGCAAGGGGATGCGCCTTGTAGAGTCGGCTGCGCAGCTCGAGAGCGCCTGGGAACAAGCGCGGGGCGAAGCCCTCGAAGCCTTCGGCGACGCTGCAGTGTACGTGGAGAAGGCGATCCTTCGCCCGCACCATGTCGAAGTCCAGATCCTAGCCGACGAGCACGGGGAGGTGGTCCACCTGGGCGAGCGGGAATGCAGCCTGCAGCGGCGACACCAGAAGGTGCTCGAAGAGAGCCCGTCGCCGCTGGTAGAAGCCAACCCCAGCGTCCGCGAACAGCTCTATTCGGCCGCCATCGCGGCAGCCAGCGCCATCGGCTACGCCAACGCGGGCACGATCGAGTTCCTCATGGACGCCGACGGCCGCTTCTACTTTCTCGAGATGAACACCCGCCTGCAGGTCGAGCATCCTGTCACCGAGCTGGTGACGGGAACGGATCTCGTCAAGCAGCAGATCCGCATAGCTGCCGGCGAGAGGCTGGGCTTTTCCCAGGAGGCGGTCCGGTTTCGCGGCCACGCACTGGAATGCCGTGTGTATGCGGAAGACCCCCGCGCCAACTTCATGCCTTCTCCCGGCCGGATCCGGCACATGGCAATGCCCGACGGCCCGGGCATCCGGATCGATTCCGGCGCAGAGGAAGGCTGGACCGTCCCCATCCACTACGACCCATTGATCGCCAAGCTCTGCGCTTGGGCGCCGACCAGGCCGGAAGCCATCGACAGGCTGCGCGGCGCGCTGAGCGAAGCAACCATCAGCGGCATCTCCACGACCCTGGGGTTCTTCCGCGACCTGATGGAGGATCCACACTTCCAAGCCGGCGACATCGACACCGGGTTCCTGGCGCGCGGCATCGACCCAGCTGCGAGCGCGGCATCGACGCCGTCGTTCGAGGCGCGCCTGGCAGCCATGCTCGCGGTCATCCAAGCCGGACAGGGCCGCGCGGCCGATCAAGCTTCGGCGGCCCTGCCGCCAAGCTCGGCGTGGAAGCGCAACGGGCGAATCGAGAACATCGCGGCCCGGCACACGGATCGATGAAGAAGTTCGACCTCGTCGTAGACGGCACCCCGTGCAGCCTGCGCATCGGCCCGGATTCGTGCGGGATCGACGGGCGTCGTTCGGCGACGAACATTCGTCGCACGGGCCCGGACAGCTACTCGGTGATCGTGGACGGGAAGCAGCACACCGTCGTTGTCAATCGCTCTGCCCAGGGCTCTTACGAGGCCCACGTGTGCGGAACGGCGCTCGCCATCGAGATTCGCGACCCGCGACGCCTGTCAGGCCACCTCGAGGGACTCGCGGCCGGCGGCTCGCAAGCAGTGCGCACGCCGATGCCCGGAAAGGTGCTGTCCGTGCGGGTGCGGGTCGGCGACGAGGTGCGCAGCGAGCAGGGGCTGTTGGTGGTGGAAGCGATGAAGATGCAGAACGAACTGCGCGCCCCCTGCGCCGGAAGGGTCACGGCCGTCAACGTCAGCGCCGGAGATTCGGTCTCGTCCGGGGACACCTTGGTGGTAGTTGAATAGGATAGAGATACGGGCTTCGTCCGGATTCCCGGCAACTACGATGTGCAGCGAATGCCGAGATACGGGCTGGGTGCAAGAGCGGCTGCCGGGAGGCTTCACTGCGTCCAAGCGGTGCCACTGCCGCGAGGGCGGCCGAGCCGCTTCGCAGTACGGCCCGCTGCGCTTGCCGCCTCGCTTTGCCAACGCCGATTTTCACAACTTCGATGCAGGGCACTATACCGAGGAACCCCGAAAGCACCAAGTCCTGACCGCCGCGATGTCCAAGGGCAGATGGTTCGCTGACGGCTTCCCAATGGAGTCATCCAAGGGGCTGCTATTTCACGGCGGTAGCATCGAGTGGCGAACGCACCTAGCCGTGGCAACGCTGAAGCGGCTGGCCGACAAGGGCTTCAGCTGTCTCTTCGTTGAGTACCAAGACTTGTTACAGGCCCTCCAGAGCCGACTTCGCGACGCTGCCGACGAGGGCGACGAACTGGCAAGCAAGGTCAACTCTGTCGACGTGCTATTGATCGACTCGCTCGGCGAGCGCAGGCCGACGGATTGGGGCCAAGACACGATCTACTCAATCGTCAAGCACCGCTACCACAACAAGCAGGGACTGTTGGCCACTACGGGACTGCCGCTGTCCACGGCCGCATCGGAGGCTCATCTCGGCACGCAGGCGGTGCACGCCGCCGCGCGATCCCAAGACACGCTCGCCCAGCGAATTGGACACCAATGTGCCGAAATGCTCAATTCCATCTGTAACACGGTGCAAGTTGAAGTGCAGGTCACTGAACGGCCCGTCGCGATCGCGGCCCGCAGCCGCGTGTGAGCATCAGCCTCGTTCACGCTCGGCTCGGATCGTCTCGCCGCCAGCGCCCGCGATGGCGTGCCGCTACCAGTTCGGCGGCCGCGTTCGCAGGGATCGGTCTCGCCTCGGCAAGCAGGCCAGCGCCGAAGGCCGCCTCGCCAAGCACCGTGGTCGCGCGAATTCCCTGCTGGCGCAGTTCGCAAACAGCCGGCGAGCCCTGCTGCTTGCCCAGCTTCGCTCCCTGTGCATCGCGGACCAAGGGGTGGTGGTAGAAGAGCGGCTGCTGGACCGCTCCAAGCATCCGGGCCAGTCTCAGCTGGCGGCCGGTCGACTGCAGCAGATCTTCCCCTCGAACGACAAAATCCACTCCGTGGCGCAAGTCATCGACCGCGACTGAGAACTGATAGCTCCAGTTCCGGTGACGGTCGCGCAGCAGCAGGTCGCCGCACTGCTCGCGCGGCTCTTGCCGCTGCGGGCCCAGCAGTCCGTCGGTGAACACCTCGGCCGCGGCATCCGGCTCCCATGCCAGCCGCAAGCCGTGAGGCTCCGAGGCTGGATGGGCGGCGTTCCTGCACGTGCCCGGATACGGCCGCTCGCCGAGCGTCGCGGGACCGGCAGCGTCCGCGAGCTGCTTGCGGGTGCAAACGCAGCGATAGACCGGGTAGCTGCGCCGCAATCGCCGCAGGGCATGCGCGAAGGCTTCGTCGCAGTCGCTCTGCCGATAGCTGCTCGACCGGTCGTCGACCCGGTTCACCGGCTCGAATCCGAGCCACTCCAGATCCCGCAGCAGTTCCCGCTCGTACCGACGCTGACACCGCTGGCGGTCGTGATCTTCGATTCTGAGCAACACCTCGCCGCCCAGAATCGCCGCCATGCCCCACACGTACAACATGTGGGCCACGTGGCCCAGGTGCAAGTGACCCGTGGGACTAGGCGCGAATCGAGTCCGAAGCTTGCGATCCGGGGCGGCCACCTCAACCCGCCTTGGCCGTGTGAAGCGGGGCGGGCACGGGGTGCCCGCCCATCGGAAATCAGTTCAGATTGAGCGAGACCGAGTTAGACGCGCCCAAGAAATTGGTCGCTGTGACCGAGACGGCCTGGATGTCCTCGAAGGCACCCTCGTCAACGTTGAAACCTACCGTGGCAGTGAAGTTGCCGCCAGTAGCGGCCGATTGGTTGCTGCTGAAGTAGGTCCCGAAGGAGCCAGACACATCCACGTCGAGGGAATCGGTCTCCAGAACCGAGCCGCTGGCAGCCGTGAACGAGAACGACAGCGAATCAACGCTCCTCGTCGTGGTGAAACCCGTCACCTGCAGGCTGAATCCGCCCTGGCCCGTTCCGCCCAGGGCCACTCGCTGCAGTACGGGTGCCGCTTCCAGCACGTTGAACCGCAGCTCGGGCCTCGTGTCAGGGGTGATGTCTGCCGATGCCGTCGCCGCCCGCTCGACGGAAGTGTTCAGGTAGCCGTTCGGGACCGAGAAGAACTGGGAGGTCATCACGATCTCGCCGGCGACCGTTCCGGTCTGGAAGGCGTTGGAGGTTGTCTGTCCCGCGAAGATCGCCTCGGTCGTCCCAGCCAAGATGACGAAGAACGCTTGGCGCCCGCCGCTCGCCCACTGGACCGAGGGGTCGCTGGCAAAGCGGCGCGCCTCAAAGGCGAGGTTCAAGATGCCCACGACATCGTTCGGATAGGTTCGGGCAATGCTGACCTGCATTGGAACCTGCTCTGCCGCCGCTATGGTGCCGCCCGATCGAGAGAAGCTCACGTCCGGCAGCGGAATGACTTGTACGCTGTACACCAGCTCCGGCGCTGGATCCGGCGTAAGGTCCGCCCCGGCGTCCGCGGTCGCGAACCGCGCCATGACGGTCAGTTCGCCCTCAGCCGTCGGTGCGGAGAATTCGGTGGCGAGATTGTCGCCGAACATGGCCGCCGTCCCGCCCGCGGGAATCTGGAACGCGATCTGGCGCCCGCCAGCCCAAGCCCCCCCGGCCCCGTCGAGATCCGACGCCATGAAGGACATCTGGAGCACCCCGGCGATATCTTCCGAGTACGGCGCGGCCAAGCTCAAGCCCAGTGCGATGTCCTTGCCCGCGTCGACCGCACCTCCCGCTTCGGAGAACGTCACCTCGGGCAGGTTCGCGATATCGACGCTGTAGCGCACCTCGGGCGCGAGCACGGGAGTGATGTCGATACCCCACGGGTCGGCCGCGAAGCGCGCCGAAACCACGATCTCGCCCGCAACCAGGCCGGCTTGGAACTGGATCGCCGACGCGCCCCCTGCGAAGGCCGCGGCGGTCTGTCCGGCGGGGATTTCGAAATCAACCACCGTCCCGCCGCTGGACCACTGCAGCGACGCATCGCGAGCCGCTTCCAGTGACTCTGAGGTCAGATGCAACGTGCCGCTGATGTCTACCGGGTAGGGACTCGCCAGGCTGAGACCCAGCGAAGTCTGCTCGCCCGGGCGCAAGGCCCCGCCAGTCGAGGTGTAGCGGACAGACGGCAAGGTCGGTGCGTTGATCGACAGCGGGAACACGGCGCCCCCGATGACCAACTCGCCCACCACGTCGCCGCCCGCAGCTGGATTCGGCTCGATCGTGACCGAAACGCTACCGCCCGGCGCGACGGTCCTGGGAAGCTGTGGGCCGTCGACCATGACGAACGGGCCGGAAACGCTGATGGCATCCAGAAGGAGCGCGCTCTGCCGGATGTTCTCCGCAACGACCTGCACCGAGTTCGCGTCCTGTCCGAACACGATGGGCGTGCCGGACTGGACCCGCTCGGACCTGCCAGCATTCGAGCCGGAGGCATACGAGACGACGCGGAAACTAAACAGGTCCCCGCCCTGCCCCGACAGCGCATAGCGCAGCGCCGGGGTGCTGTCCAAGACGACCCTCAATTCCCCGCTGTACAAGAACGTCGCTGCCGGCCGGAACCCGAGCTGGACGTTCAAGCTGCCGCCCGGCTCTACCCGCGCCGGGAACGTTGGAGGATCAACGGGAGCGAATGCCGACGTGCCCGAGATCTGGAACCTGTTCACGAGACCAGGTGCGCTTCCAATATTGGTCAGAACCAGAGTGGCCTCCGAGGTCACGCCAGTCGGCCTGTGTCCGAACCGAACGGTGCCTGCCGGCGGAACGTCGACCCTGCCCGTCCCGGGCAAGACATACGAAAGGGAGTAAGCCGGCACCCTGCCCACCAGGTTGACTGCGTAGACGGTATCCGACGGCAGCAGGCCGGAGCCCTCCGTACGAAGCGTCAATTCCAAGGTTGCCTGAGCGGGGCCGGGGCTGCTCGGCAGGTAGAACACGAACAAGTCCAGCTGGAGTTCGTTCCGGATCGCAACTGGCAGCCGGGTGACGTCCTTGAGCTCGTAGCTGAATTCCGGCGAGCCGATCACGCGCACGGTTCGCAGCGTGAGCGAATCGGCCAGGCCGGGGTCGAACTGCAAGTACAGCCGGCTGGCAACGCGCTGGCCGATTCCCGTCGAATCGAGGGTCACCGTCTCGCCCAGCGTGGAGGGGTCGCTGACCCCCTCCTGCGTGACTGTCAACTGCGCACCCAAGGGCGCCGTCAATGCGGCTGCCAAGAGCAGGGTGGGGATCGCGGTCAAGAACATCTTCATGCTTCTTTCTCTGGGGGCTCGTCCTAGTCTGGCGGTGTCATCCATGGCCGCACCCTAGCGAGGCCCGGTCACTGATACCGAGCCGATCGAAATCGCTGTCGGTGTCGGCTGCGAATCCGTCCCGCCGCGCAGCGCCGCTGCCACGATTCCAACCGTTGCCGCCGCGCTGATCGCCGCGATCACGCGCCAGCCGATGCCCTGGCGCTTCTGCCGGACATCACCGGGGGCGACCGCGTTCGATTGCGTGATGGCCGCAGTCGCGGTGCTGTTGTTGTATTCCGCCTCCACGTCAATCTGGAACGCGCCCTCGATGGTGTTGGGAAGCATTCCCGACACGCGCACGCGGCCCTGGTCGTCCGTCGTCATGGTGGCGACGCGAGACGCGCCGAAGAAGGTGACGCTCGGACCGGAGGCGGGAGACCGCAACGTGACCGCAGCCTTCGCCACGGGCTTGCCCGTCGAGTCCACCACCTCGATGATTGGCTCGGCGGCGACGTTCTGGTTGATGTTGTTGATCCCGCCCTCGCCGGAAAGCACGCGAATCTGGATCGCAGCGTCTTGCGCGAGCCCAGGCGGCGGAATCACTAGCAGCGCACAAAGCGCAACGGCTAGAGCTTGGAGAGAAAGGTGAACCATGAAGCCTCCGGGCCAGCGGTGCCGCGCAGTGAACGCGCGGCCTAGGTTTGCACAGCGTTCGACTAGCCGAATCGGCCGTTCGGTGCTGAATACATAGAGACGGTAAGGCGGGTGCGGGGGTTACAGCCGGACCGGCCCCGGAAAACCCTATGCGGTGCTTGCCACGGCCTCGCCCACGGGCTCGAAACCGAGACTGTCGAGCAACACGACAATGTCGTCGTCGGTCAGGCCCTTGCGCGTGTCAGCCTGCCGCGTGAAGGCCTCGTACACCGTGCGCAGGTCGTCGCGCCCCAAGTCTCCGTAGCCGAGTTGCTCGACGCGCTGGTGCAGCGCGTGCCGGCCGCTGTGCTTGCCCAAGATCAACTGCGAGCCCGGCACGCCAACAGAGTCCGGCGTCATGATCTCGTACGTCGTGCGGTGCTTGAGGTAGCCGTCTTGGTGAATCCCGGCTTCGTGGGCGAACGCATTGCGCCCCACGATGGCCTTGTTCGGCTGCGGGCCGAAGGTGATGCACTCGCTGAGGGCCTGGCTGGCGGCGTACAGCTTGGTGGCATCGATGCCGCAGTGGTACGGCACGCGGTCCCGACGCACCATCATGATCGCGACCACCTCTTCCAACGAGCAGTTGCCGGCCCGCTCGCCGATGCCGTTGAGCGCGCACTCGATCTGGCGCGCGCCCGCGTGCAAGGCCGCGATCGAGTTGGCGACCGCCAATCCGAGATCGTCGTGGGTATGGACGCTGATTTCCGCCCGGTCGCCTACCGCCTCGACCACGCGGGCGATCTTCTCGGCGTAGTCGTCGGGGGTCATGAAGCCCACCGTGTCAGGAATATTGACCACGCTGGCACCGGCATCCACGGCCGCCTCGCACACGCGGCACAGGTAGTCGATTTCCGTCCGCGTCGCATCCTCGGCAGAAAACTCCACGTCGTCGACGTAGCGCCTGGCCAACTCCACGCCCTCCACGGCCTCTTCCAGCACCTGCTCCTGCGACTTGTTGAACTTGTACCGGAGATGGATCTCGCTGGTGGCGATGAAGCAGTGGATGCGCGGCCTGGCATGGCCGTCCAATGACTGGGCGGCCCGCTCGATGTCGATCGGCACCGCCCGCGCCAGCGCCGCCAAGTACGCACCCGGATGCTCGCGACAGACCGCGCGCACGGCTTCGAAATCTCCCTCGGAGGCGATCGGAAAGCCGGCCTCGATGACATCCACGCCCATTTCGACCAAGTGCCTGGCCACTCGCAGCTTCTCGGGCGTGGTCATGCTGCAGCCGGGAGACTGCTCGCCATCGCGCAGCGTGGTGTCGAAAATATGTACCTGATCGGACATCGAACCGTGTTCCTCCGATTCAACGTACTCGCTCCGGTAGTGATAAAGCAAATTTGAATTATTTTGAAATATAATTAGTTCCAATTATGGATCTAGCTCTCCTCAAGCTCTTCGAAACGGTGGCCGAGGAGGGCAGCTTCTCAAGGGCCGGGCAGAGGCTCTTCCGCACGCAGCCGGCCATCTCGCTGGCGCTGAGGCGGCTGGAAGACGATCTGGGCGTAACTCTGATCGACCGGTCCACGCGATCCCTGCGACTGACCGACGCGGGGCACAAGGTCAGCGCCTACACCAAAGAGTTCTTCACGCTGGAGCGCGAGATGCGCGTGGCCCTGTCGGACTTGCGCGACCGCGCGGCCGGAAAGCTCACCATTGGCGCCAACGAATCGACGGCGCTCTACCTGCTCGGGCACGTAGAGCGGTTCCGCCAGAAGCATCCCGGCATCCAAGTCGAGCTGCGGCGCAGCCTTTCCAGCCAGATTCCCCAAGCGGTGCGTGACGGTGCGCTCGAGCTGGGGGCCATCAGCTACGACCCGGCCGACCCCAACCTGAGCCTGTTCCGGCTCTACGACGACCGCCTGGCCTTCGTCGTCTCGCCCGATCACCGCCTAGCCGGCCGCAGGAGCGTCAGCATCGCCGAACTCGGCTCGGAGACGTTTATCGCCCACAACGTGGTCTCGCCGTACAGGGCGCGCGTGATCGAGACGTTCCGACTGCACGCGGTGCCGCTCAACATGGAGATCGAGATGCCGACGATCGAGACGATCCGGCGCTTGGTGCAGAGAAATCTCGGCGTGGCGTTCCTGCCGAAGATGTGCGTGGAGCGCCAAATCGAGAGCAGCACGCTGTGCGAGGTCGTCGTCCGCGAGCTCCAAATGGAGCGCCAGATCCACCTCGTCTATCCGCTAGGGCGGTATCTCTCGCAGGCGTCGCGGGCGTTCCTGGAACTGGTCGGGGCGCCGATTCCAGAAGCGTAGGCGGGTGCCGGGGGGAGCACGCGTGCTAGTCTGGGCGCATCCCAGCAGGCCGGCGCTGCCGCTCCCGTTCCCGTGAGAATCTGCTATCTCGACTGCTTTTCCGGCATCGCCGGCGACATGCTGCTGGGGGCCTTGGTCGACGCCGGCTTGGATGTTGCCGCGCTCCAGGCCGAGATCGCCAAACTCGGCGTGGACGGCCTGACGCTGCGGGCCGAACCGGTCAAGCGGGGCGGCCTTGCGGGCACCAAGGTGAGTGTCGAGGCTAGGCACGACCACAGCCACCGCTCGCTCGCAACGATCGAGCGGATCATCGCCGAGTCAACCTTGGACGAACGCGTCAAGCGAGACAGCACCGCCGTGTTTCGGTGCCTCGGCGAGGTCGAAGCCCGCTCGCACGCCATTCCGGTCGAGAAGGTGCATTTCCACGAAGTCGGAGCGTACGACTCGATTGCGGACATCGTCGGCGCTTGCGCCGGCCTGCGCGCCCTGGGGATCGACGAGGTTTGGTGTTCTCCGATCAACCTCGGCAGCGGGACGGTGCAGGCGGCGCACGGCGCGATGCCGGTGCCGGCGCCGGCCACGGCGCGCTTGGTGGAAGGGGTGCCGACCTACTCCGACGGCCCGAGCGTAGAACTCACCACGCCGACTGGCGCGGCCCTCGCCGTAACGCTCAGCGAAGGCTTTGGCCCGCCACCGGCGATGCGCATCTCGCAGAGCGGCTACGGTGCCGGATCGCACGACTTTGCGGAACGGGCCAACTTGGTCCGAGTGTTGATCGGCGAGGCCGAGCAGGCCGACACGCCGCCCGAACAAGTCTGGATCCTCGAAGCGAACATCGACGACATGACTCCCGAGATGGCGGGCTTCGCGATGGAGCGCCTGCTCGAATCCGGAGCCCTCGACGTAACGCTCACGCCGGTGCAAATGAAGAAGAACCGCCCCGGCTTCACCTTGACCGTGCTGGCTGGCCCTCACGACCGCGAACGACTCGGAGCGATGATCCTGGCGGAGACCTCGACGCTCGGGATCCGCGAAGTCTCGGCCAGGCGCAGGGCGCTGCCGCGCGCGTGGACCGAGGTCAGCACCAGCTACGGCCCAGTGCGCGTGAAGACGTCCGGGCCGTCCGGCGGGCCGGGAGCAACGTTCGCTCCCGAGTACGAGGACTGCCGCAAGCTCGCGCGCGAGCACGGCGTGCCATTCAAGCGGGTCTGGGAACAGGCGCACCGGGCGTACCTGCAAAGCCGGGACGCGTAGCGGCGCGATCTCGGGGCCGGCCGCCGTGCAAGACTAGAACTAGCGTCCTGCAATGCCGAAATTCTACATCTCGACGCCCATCTACTACGTCAACGCCGCGCCCCACATCGGGCATGCCTACACGACGATTGTGGCCGATACGATCAAGCGGATCCGGCGCATGCTGGGCGACGATGCCTACCTGACGACGGGCAGCGACGAGCACGGGCAGAAGGTCGAGCGGTCAGCGTCGGCCGCGGGTCTGGAGCCGCAGCAGTTCACCGATCGCGTCTCGCAGGCATTTCGCGCGGAATGGGACGAACTCGGCCTGGAATGCGACTTCTTCCGGCGCACCAGCGACCCGCGCCACGCCCTGGCCGTGCGCAAGATCTTCGAGCGCTGCATGGCCAACGGTGCGATCTACAAGGGCACCTACACCGGCAAGTATCACCTGGGCGACGAAGCCTTTGTGACCGATGAGGAAGCCGCGTCCGCTGATCCGGAGATGATCACGACGGTCACCGAGGAGAACTACTTCTTCCGCCTCTCCGCCTTTCAGGACAAACTGCTGGAGCTGTACGAATCCCAGCCTGAATTCGTCCAGCCCGATGCCCGGCGGAACGAGGTCATGGCATTCGTTCGGGCGGGCCTGAACGACCTGTCGATCAGCCGTTCCACGCTGCGCTGGGGAATCCCCCTGCCCAACGATCCCGAGCACGTGTTCTACGTCTGGTTCGACGCGCTCACGACCTACATGAGCGCGGTCGGCTTTGGAGAGCACGACGGGCCAGGGTCGGACTACGAGCGCCTGTGGCCGATTGACGTGCATTTGGTCGGCAAAGAGATCGTCCGCTTTCACGCTGTCTACTGGCCCGCGTTCCTGATGGCAGCCGAGCTGCCCCTGCCCAAGCAAGTGTGGGCCCACGGCTGGCTCATCTTCCAAGGCGGCAAGATGTCCAAGACCAAGGGCAACATCGTGCGGGCGCTGCCCATCAAGCGGGTCGTGGGCGTGGACGGCCTGCGCTACTACCTGCTGCGCGAGATCGTTTTCGGCCAAGACGGAAACTTTTCTCACGAGGCGCTGACCGTGCGGTACAACGCCGACCTGGCTAACGGTATCGGCAACCTGGCCAGCCGCACGTCGTCCATGCTGGCCCGCTACTGCGACGGCAAGGTTCCGGAAGCGGTCGGGGGTACTGACAGCGGCGGCCTGCCCCCGCTGGCGGAAATCTGCATTGGCGAGGCCATCGAACTCTATCGCAAGTTCGCGTTCTCCAAGGCGCTAGAGACGGTCTGGTCGCTCCTCGCCCGGACCGACAAGTACATCGTCGAGCACAAGCCCTGGGAGCTGGCACGAGCAGACGACTCGGATTCCAGAATCCAGCTCGAGGCCACCCTCTACAACACTGCCGAGGCGCTGCGAATCGCCTGCGTGCTGCTGGCGCCGGTCATCCCGGCGGGCGCGCAGAGAATCTGGGAACTGCTGGGACAATCCGGTGCCGTCGCCGAGCAACGACTGGACCAGCTGCGCTGGGGCGGGCTGGCCCCGGGAACCGCGGTCGGCGCGCAAGCCGCGGTCTATCCCCGGCTTGATGTCGCGAAATCCGTAGAAAGCATGGAGGAGCTCGAGGCCGAAGCACTTGCGGAACAGGCCCAGCTCATGGGGGGCACGCCGGCCCCGCAGGCCATCGCAATCGACACTCCCGAAATCGAGATCGGCGACTTCGCCAAGGTCGACATGCGGGTCGGCGTGGTGCGGGCAGCCGAACGGGTCAAGAAGTCGCGCAAGCTCCTGCAGCTGTCGGTGGACATCGGTGAGGCCGAGCCGCGCACGGTCCTCGCAGGCATCGCCGAAAAGTACGGGCCGGACGAGATGGTGGGAAGGCGCATCGCGGTGGTCGCCAACCTCAAGCCACGCAAGATGATGGGACAGCTGTCGCAGGGCATGCTGATCGCCGCGACACTGCAGGACGGCGAACCGCACCTGGCGGACTTTCCGGCCGAGGCCCCGATCGGGGCTCGCCTCGGCTAGGGCCCCCTGCCGGCGGCCGAAGATGCTGGTCGATTCCCATTGCCACCTCGATGGCGCCGTGTTTGATGCCGACCGCGAGGAAGTGATCGCCAGGGCGCGCCAGGCGGGTGTCTCCTACATGCTCGCCATCGGAACAGGGAACGGTCCGCCAGACTTGGAAGCGGCCGTCCGCATCGCCGACCGGCACGAGGATATCGGGGCCACGGTGGGGGTGCATCCCCACGACGCGGCCAAGTTCGACGCGGCCGCCGCCGCCCGCGTGGAGGCCCTGTGCGACCACCCCAAAGTGCTGGCGGTCGGAGAGATCGGACTCGACTATCACTACGACAATTCGCCGCGCGAAGTCCAGCGGCGGGTCTTTGTCCGGCAGATGGAGATCGCCGCCAGCCGGCGCAAGCCGATCTCGATCCACACGCGGGACGCTTGGGACGACACCCTCGAGCTGCTCGGCGCGCACTGGGCCGGCAACGGCATCGGCGGC
This sequence comes from Bryobacterales bacterium, assembly GCA_022823865.1. GTDB lineage: Bacteria > Acidobacteriota > Terriglobia > Bryobacterales > UBA6623 > VXMF01. The sequence goes on along the minus strand of JAJEHF010000041.1, from coordinate 23,213 downwards.
GTCATGCACTGCTTCACGGGCGACTCCGCTCAGGCGCTGCGGTGCCTGGAGATGGGCTTTCTGCTGTCATTTTCGGGCGTGCTGACTTTCGCTCGGTCCGAGGAGTTGCGCGCGACCGCCCGCTGGACGCCCATGGACCGGGTCTTGGTCGAAACGGACTCGCCGTACCTCACGCCGGCGCCGCACCGCAAGGTGCGCCGCAACGAGCCGCGCTTCGTCGTCGAGACGGCGCGCATGCTGGCAAGCGTGAAGGGGGTCGCGCTCGAGGAAGTGGCGCTGCAGACCAGCGCGAACTTCCGGGGCCTATTCAACCTCGCCGACTGAGCACGAAGCCCGCTCCGCGATCTCTGCCACGTAGACCTGCGTGCGGCCCGACATATCACTTGCGAAGACGACCATCGTCTCGTCGCGGGAGAACGATGGATGCGGATGTGTCCACTGGGGCCCGTACACGCTGTCTGCGGCCATCTCCATCCAACTCAGCGACTGCCGCTTGTCGGCAGCCGCGCGCGCCCGCTCCCAGTCTTCAGCCACTGCGTAGCGCGACAGGTGCCACTGCGTGCCTTGCGAGCTCGCCCCGGATCGGCACAGCTGCCTGCGCGACCCGCTGTCCACGTCAACCAGCTGCAGCCCGATGTCGGGATGCGCCGTGTCGCACAGAACCTGCGTGCCGGCCCGATTCGGCGTGATGTGCCAAGCGTTGAACTCGCTGACGGTCGAGATTTCGCCGCTGTGCCAATCCAAGCGCCGGAGCGCGAAAGGCCAGACGCAGAACACCAGGTCCTCGCGCTGCCCCAAGAACGTCTCGTGCACGATGAACTCGTCATTGCCGTGCTCGTGGAGGCACTCCATGCCGGTGCCGTCGCGGCGCACGCGGTGCATGCGCGGCGCCGGATCGCCGGCGAATTCGACCCACTCGGGATTCACGGGATTGAACTGCGGGTGGATGACCGTGCGCGGGAATTCGATGAATCCGCTCGTCCTGCCGTCCAGCGTGCCAACGGCCAAGCCCCAGCCGTCCGGGCGCTTGCAGGCGGCCACGTACCACTCTCCGTCCGCGCTGAGGGAACACTCGCCGAGCTGCCCGCCGCTGTCGAGGATCAAACTCTCCTCCAAGCTGTCGGGCTCGAGCCGCCAAATCGAGCCGGCGCGCACGAACAGGATCGCGCCGTCCGGCGCGATCAGTGCCGAAAACGGATGGATCGCCGCGCCATCCGTCAACTGGCGGATCTCCCCGTCCGGAAACCCCGCCGTGAACAGCTGCGCAGTGCCGCTGCGATAGCCGGTGAACAGCACACCGGACTGGTCCGGAGTGAACGAGCACTGCAAGAAGTAGGTGGGATGGCTGATCGAGGCGTGATCGGTCAGGCGATGCACGCGAACCCCAGTCTCGGGATCGCGGAACGTCGCGCGCTCTGACGGGCCGCGGGCGCCCTTGCGCCATCGGACCGGCATCATTCGCTGCGGCGGAGCAGCGCCTCCCGCAACACGCGGGTGTCGCGCTCCAAGCTCATGTCCAGTCCCAGAACGACCCCCAGCGTGGGCGCGACGTCTTCCGGCCCTGCCACATCGCGATAGCGTCCCGGAAGGATGCCGGATCCCGCCAGCAGCACGGGCACGCGGCGATCGTATTCGTGCGCTGTACCGTGGCCGGTGCCGGTCGACCCGCCCGGATAAACGTGAGGGCGAAACTGCACCTGCAAGTGCGGAGAGCGCGATGCGAAGTAAGAATTCTCAAACAGCAGCGCAACGCCGCGGCCGCCACCGGCGGCGAGCTGCTCGGCAGTCCAAACTTCCTCGACGACGGGCTGCGACCGCAGCAGCTCGGCCACGCACCGGCTGGCATCGAGCCGCGACACGCCCCGCGCCGACAATCCGGCCTCGTTCCAATAGAGATTGCGGCCCGCGGCACTGTCGACGATCTCCGCCGTGCCGCCGGACCCGCACGATTCGATCCCGGGCCGGGCCGCGTCCCAGAATTCCGCGGTGGACAGCCGCAGGGCGTCAACCCCTTCGGCAGCCAGCTGTTCCACCAGCGGGAGCGCGCCGTGGTCCGCGGTCAAAGCGATCGCGACCCGCTCCAAGCCCACCTCCTCATCCAAGACAGACAGAAACTGCCCTAATCGACGGTCCAGGCGCAAGTGGTTGTCCATCGCCTCCTGGCTGAACGGGCCGTACCTGTGCCCGATCGCGTCTGTCGCCGAGAGACCGATCGCGAGCAGGTCGGGAGCTGCATCAGCGCCGAGCTCACCCGAGCGGACGGCTGCCAGCGCCGCGTCCAAGACGATTTCATCCGAGAACGGGGTCCTGATCAGCGCGGATTCAAAGCCCGTGTCGCCGAGGCTGTGCGGAAACACGCTGTCCGTGCCTCCGCCTTCGGTCGGGAAGGAGTCCGCGCGCGCCAGCCGCTCGTAGAGCGCGATATCATCCCCGAGCCTGGTCCAGTCGCGCCCCGCATAGGTCGAGGCCGGCCCGGCGTCGTTGAATTCCCGCAGCCAGTCCGGAAGCGCGCCGCCGTAGTACGTCGACGAGACGAGGCAGCCGCACTCACGGCTGTACCAGAAGGCGCCATCGGCGCGCCGCCCTCCCAGCAGCACGGCCGAGCGATCCTTGGTCGACAGCGAGTAGACTACGGATTGCGGGCTGCTCGCCTTGAGCCTGTCGCCCAGCGTATCCGCCAATAGCGCGTGCGGCGAGGCTCCGTCGCCGGGGCCGCCCACCGCGGCATGCCGGTCGTCACCCACGCAATAGACCGAGCCCTTGCCCGCTTCCCGCCAAGAGTTGCCCACGATTCCGTGAGTGGACGGATGCATGCCCGTCGCGACAGTCGCGTGCCCAGCGCCGGTCACCGTGCCAGAGTGGCGATACCAGGAGTCGGTGAAGTAGGCTCCGTGCTCCAGCAGCCAGCCCAGTCCCCCGCTGTAGTGCGGCTCGAATCGGGTGATGTAATCCGCGCGCAGCTGGTCGATCGCAAGCAGCACTACCAGCCGCGGCGGAGGCTCACGCCGTGGCCGGGTCAATGCCACTGCCAGCGCCAATGCTGCCAGCGCCAGCACCCAAGCCAGCCATTGCGCGGCCCGGCTCATCGCTCGTCGGTCTCGGACACCGCCACGGCGTCGCGCAGCAGGGCCTTGGCATCGTCCGCGTGGGACTCCAGCACTTTCACCAACACGTTCCCTACCGGTTGCTGGATTACGTTCTCTCGCGCCAGCCAGCACTGGATACCGGCTGACTCGAGCAGAGATTGAATGACTTCTGCCTCGACATTGGCCAAATGGCTCCTTGAAGAGAACACGGTCACCAAGCTGTCGTCGGTGCGTGGCGGTTGCATAAGACTCAGGCAGTCTATCAGACCGGAAATGCTTCGGCCCGGTCTTGTGGCGTGCTGTCGTGTGGAATACTGTAGTCTTTGAGAGACTCCCATGAAGAGAAGCATCGCCATTGCACTGTTCAGCGTGCTGGCCGTGGCCACGGCGGCCGACAAAGACGGTCGCCCGGCACCGACCGGCTACACCGACACGCCGTTCCTGCCCGGTGAGCGCTGGCGCGTGCATGACGACGCCAGGCCGAGGCCTCGCCTGGTCGAGCCCGGCACGGCCAGCACGCCGTCCAAGCCGGGCTTGCCGCCATCGGACGCGATCGTGCTCTTCGACGGCCGCGACTTGTCGAACTGGCTCGAGCGCAAGCGCGGCGAGACTTCGGCGCCGACTTGGAAGGTCGAGAACGGATACATGGAGGTCGTGCCCGGCACCGGCAGCCACATCACCAAGCAGAAGTTCGGCGACGTGCAGCTGCACATCGAGTGGGCCGCTCCAGCCGAGCCGCGCGGAAACAGCCAACAGCGCGGAAACAGCGGCATCTTGATCATGGGACTCTACGAGATCCAGGTCCTGGATTCGTACGACAACATCAGCTATGCCGACGGCCAGGCGGGAGCGATCTACGGGCAATACCCGCCAATGGTCAACGCGTCGCGCAAGCCGGGCGAGTGGCAGACATACGACATCATCTTCGAGGCGCCGCGTTTCGATGGCGACAAGTTGGAGAAGCCGGCGTTCGTCACCGTGTTCCACAACGGCGTGCTGCTGCACCACCGCAGGAAGATGATGGGGCCAATGCGGCCCCGCAAGATTAGCGAGTACGTTCCGCACGAAGCGGAGCTGGGTGTGTTGCTGCAGGCACACGGCAACCCAGTGCGCTACCGCAACATCTGGGCGCGCCGCCTGGAGCTACGCGATCCGTAACAGCCCGATCACGAGCGGCAGCGAGACGCCGCAAGCGATCTGCATCAGAGGCGGCCGCGGCCGTCCGGGGCGGGGGAAATCTCCTTGGAAGCCCCGCGTCACCAAGGCTTGCGCCACCCGCTCGGAGCGGTCCCAGCCCCTTACGAACACCATCGCGACCTGATTGGCGAGCATGCGCACGCGACCGACCCGCACCGTGCCGCCGGTCCGGCATTCGCGCGCCCGGGCGATTCCCCGCCACTCCTCGAGCAGCACGAACAGATAGCGGTGCATCAGTACCGTTGTCAAGGCGAAGCCCCTTGGCACTCCCAGCCTGCGCAAGGAGTCGACAATGTCTTCGACTGACGTGGTCGCCGCCAGTAACGACAGCAGCAGGATGGCGGAATAGGCCTTCCACACGACCGCGAAGGACATCGCCCCGCCCTGCGGCACGCTGGCGGCGAGGGGCAGGGCCGCAGCCATCGCGATGAACGGTGTCGCCACGAGGAGCCGGCGGACCACGTACAGCGTCGGCACGCGCGCTGCCAGCCACAGCGCGGCCAGAATCCCGATGGCCGCGAGGCAGCGCCAGTCAACGCCGGGCCGGAAGCTCGAAATCACCAGCACGGCGCACAGCGCCGCACTCAGCTTGACCAGCGGGTCCGCGACCGCGAGCGGCGAGGCGGGCGCCGCCAGGGCGGCATCGAACGGCCTCATGCTCTCACCCTGCGCTTGAGCAGCAGCCACCAAGCCAGCAGCCCCGTGCAGGCTAGCGCCAGCAGCGCGTAGCGGAGTAGCGGACCGGCGCCGCCGTCCACGCTTCGGACGACACCGTCGCCGTCCACGCTGAATTCCAAGCTGGCGCGATGGCCCAAGCCATCGTCGGCGGTCAAGCTCCACAGCCCCGCAACGTCCGGCTCGAAGTGCGCCACTCCGGACGGGTCGGTGCGAATGATCGCGAAGTAGCTGGTGGCGTCAGACGGAGACTTGACCAAGACCTCCGCCTCGGCCGGATCGCCGTTGGTGTAGGCGCATTTCACAGTCACGGCCCGGTCCGCGGGAACGAGCTCCGCGGTCAAGCCATGGGCGCTCGACCCCGCCGGCAGCAAGAGGCCCAAGGCCGCGATCAGGGAAGTCCGGCCGCTCATTGTTGCTGCGGCAGCAAGATCTCGGGCTTGACGCGCTCGAAAAACCCTACCGCCAAGAGTGTCACGGCCGCTTCCAGCACGGCCACGGCAGCCAAGACCGCCGCCACGGCGAACAAGCCGCGCCCGTAGTCCGCCAGCTTGAACTCCCACGCCAGCAGCAGTACGGGGACCATCGCTCCGAGAAAGCCCCCCGCTGCGGCGCGAGCGGGCGGCGGCACCCGCGAGAGCCGCCACGCCCCCCAGCCGATCAGCGTGCCCGAGCCCATGTTCACGGCGTTTACGCCGAGCGACAGCAGCCCGCCGTGCTGGAGCAGCAGGGCTTGGAACAACAGGCTGGCATACAGCACAGGAAACGCCCTTCGCCCCAGCACGATGCCCAGCAGCCCGTATAGGCCCAGATGCATCGGAACGCCCAGCACCGGGAACTGGATCAGCGACACAACGAACGCCGCCGCGGCGCCGAGCCCCATCTTGGAAGCCTCCGCGACTTCGACCTTGCGGCAACTGAGGCCCAGCCAGGCACCACTCGCCACATGCGCGGCAACGCAGCCGGCGACTGGTAGAATGCCGTCTGCGACATGCACCGGAGATGGGAGTATATCACGCTCGCGCGACAGCCGCGGAGGCTCAGTTCGCCACGCCGTACTCGGCCGTGATCCGTTCGGCGAGATAGTTTCGAATCGTGGCCCGATTGCGCTCGACCTCGTAGAAGGCCGCCCGCAGCACCTGCTCCTTGCGATTCGTCAGCACGGCCCGGATCGAGCGCTGCACGTCTTGGTCCTCGAACGGGCGCTGCCCGGCCGGCTCGATCGAGATCAGGTGCAGGATGCGGAACTCGCCATCCGTCTCCACGATCTTCGAATACTCGCCCGGCTCCAGCGCGACCATCTCGCGTCTCAGGCGGATGTCGGTCGATTCCAGGGCCGACTGCGGAATGAAGCCCATGTCACCGCCAGTGGCAGCGTAGATCGGGTCTTCGGAGTATTCCCGCGCCATCTTTTCGAAGTCAGCCCCGCTCGCAAGCTCTTCGCGGATCCACTCGATCTTCTCGCGCGCCGCGTCGGGTCCGGTGGCATCATCGTTGCGCAGGTTCGGGATCGGCGACACTGCCGAGGCGGAGACCAGGATCTGAGCTAGGTGCATCTGCTCCTCGTACACGGAAAAGGCGCTCTCGTGGCTGTCGTAGTACTCCCGCATCTCGTCCGCGCCGACCTCGACGCGCGAGGAGATCTCGGCTTGGATCAGCCGCTCGATGGTCAGCCTGTGGCGCAATTCGGTCCGGAAGTCGCCCAAGGACAGCCCCTTGTCGCCGAGGAACGTTTCCAGTGCCGCTTGCGTGCCATATTCGACCACGTGGCGTTCTACGGCCGCGTCAACCTCCGCGTCGGTCGCGACCAAGCCCATGTCCGCGGCCCGCTGGACGAGCATCCGCTGGTCGATCAATTCGCGCAACAACGCAAAGCGTTGCGCGGCCTCCTGGCTGGCGCTGGCGGTCTCGGCCAGCTCTTGGCCGTCCGGCAGCTTTGACCAGCGATAGCGGTCCAGGTCGGCGGCCGTGATCCGCTCGCCATTGACCTCGGCCACGGGCTCCCCCCCGCCAGGCCCTTGGCAGGCGGGCCACGCCAGCAGGCAGACGAGCGCTGCGGGCACTGCGCCTGCCCCGGGCAGCCGGCAGGAGAAGGTCCGCGATAGCGGCAACGGCGTCAATCCTTGGGCTTGTCTTCCGAGTCGGGCGCTACAGAGTCGGGCGCAGCCTCGGCCGGTTCGGCGGGCTCTGCCGCAGAATCGGCCGCCTCCTCCGCTTCCTGGTTCATGCGCGACTCTCGCCGCTTCCGCTTGGTCTCGGCCTTTTTCTCCAACTGGGCTCCGAGCAGTTCCAGAATGGCGGTCTCGGCGCCGTCGCCGGATCTGGTGCCCAGGCGCATGATGCGCGTATAGCCGCCCTGGCGATCCGCGAAACGCGGTCCGATCGTGTCGAACAGCTTCTTCACCGCCTTCGGCTCGAACAGATACGCGGCCGCCTGACGGCGGGCGTGCAGGGTGTCGCGCTTGGCCAACGTGATCACCTGTTCCACCCTGGGCCGCACCGCCTTCGCCTTCGTGACCGTCGTCTCGATCCGCTCGTGCAAGATCAAGCTCGTGGTCAAGCCGCGCAGCAATGCGCGTCGCGCCGAGGGGTTGCGCTGCAGCTTGAAGCCGCCCTTCCTGTGCCTCATCGCCGTGGCTCCCCGATCTCTACCCTTCGCTGGACTGCCGCGGAACCAGCCGGCCGCGCTCGTCCTGCAACATGCCGAACTCCAAGCCCATCGAATGCAAGATGTCGCTGATCTCCAACAGCGACTTGCGGCCGAAATTCTTCACGCGCATCATGTCGCTCTCGGTGCGCACCACCAGATCCCCGATCGTCTGGATGTTGGCGTTCTTCAGGCAGTTGAACGAACGCACCGACAGCTCGAGATCCTCGATCGACTTGTTGAAGTGCTCGGCCGTGAGATCGCCCTCGGCCTCCGGCAGCACGTCTTCCAGCGCGGCGTCCTCCTCGAAGTTGATGAAGATCTGCATGTGATCTTTCAGCAGCTTCGCGGCCAGCCCGATCGCATCCTGCGGCGTCACCGCGCCGTTGGTCCACAACTCGAGGTTCAGCTTCTCGAAGTCAGTCGTCTGGCCGAGGCGCGCCTGCTCGACTCCGTACTTGACCCGATGCACCGGCGAATGGACGGAATCGATCGGAATGAAGTCCACCGCCAGATCCTCCTCGTAGTTCTTCTCGGCCGAGACGTATCCGCGCCCCATCCGGACGCGCATCTCGATATCCAGCACGGCCTCGTCGTTGATCGTGGCGATGTGGACGTTCGGGTCCAGGATCACCACGCCCGAGTCCGCCTCGATCGCCCCGCTGGTCACGTCGCCCGGCTCGGTGACGCGCAGCCGGATCGTGCGCGAGCCCTCGCCGTGCAGCTGCAGGGGGATCTGCTTCAGGTTCAGGATAATGTCGGACGCATCCTCGACAACGCCCGGGATCGAGCTGAACTCGTGGGAAACGCCCTCGATGCGAACCGCCGTGATCGCCGCGCCCTCGATCGAGCTCAGCAGGGCCCGGCGCAGCGAATTGCCGATGGTCGTCCCGAAACCCCGCTCGAACGGCTGGGCGCTGAAGCTGCCGTACTTCTCGTTGAGGGAGTCCGAGTTGACCGCTAGGCGTTTCGGCTTCTGGAATCCTTTCCACAACATCTGATGTCTGCCTCTCCCTTCCTCCGCGCTGGCGACCTGGACTGCCCGGGCGCTAGCGCGAGTACAACTCGACGATCAATTGCGCGTTGATCTGCGTGTTCTCGAGATCCTCTTTGGAGGGCGCCGCGAGCACCCGCCCGCGGAGCTCGTCCGACGCCCGCTCCAGCCAGGCCGGCGGGGACGCCGAAACCGGCGCCTCCAAGGCTAGCCGTACGCCGCCGTGCTCCCGGCTCCGCTCGCGAATCTCGACAACATCGCCGTCCGCGACCTGATACGAGGGGATGTCGACCTTGCCCCCATTGACCTGCACGTGACCGTGGTTGACGATCTGCCGGGCCTGGCGCCGCGAAACGGCGAAGCCCATGCGGAAGACCACGTTATCCAAGCGCCGCTCCAGCATTGTCAGCAAGTTGTCGCCCACGACACCCGGCTGCCGGGCGGCGCGCTCGTAATACCCGCGGAACTGGCGCTCAAGTACATCATACATGAAGCGCGCGCGCTGCTTCTCCTGCATCTGCAGGGCGTAGCCGAGCATCTTGCGCGGGCGCTGCGTCTTGCCGTGCTGGCCCGGCGCATACGGGCGCTTGTCGAGCAAGCGTTCCGACTTCGGATCCAATGCCATGCCCAAGCGCCGCGAACGGCGCACGACCGGCCCTCGGTTTCGTGCCATGCGATTCTCCCTGCCGTCAGACCCGGCGCTTCTTCGGCGGCCGGCAGCCGTTGTGCGGGATCGGCGTCACGTCCTTGATGTGCGTGACCTGGATGCCCGCGGTCGCAAGCGCGCGGATCGCCGATTCGCGCCCGCCGCCGGGTCCCTTCACGCGCACCGCGACGCGGCCCACGCCGTGTTCCTTGGCCGCGTTGGCGGCCGTCAGGCTGGCCTGCTGCGCCGCGAACGGCGTGCCCTTCTGGGACCCGCGAAAGCCCAGCGAGCCCGCGCTCGACCACGAGATCGTGCGCCCTTCCAGATCGGTGAAGGTGACGATCGTGTTGTTGAACGTCGCCTGGACGTGCACGATCGCGACCGGCACGTTCTTCTTCTGGCGGCTCTTGAAGCGCTTCTTGCCCTTGCCCTTCGGATTTGCCATCAGTCCACTCCCTAGCGCCTACTTGGTCGCCTTCTTCTTGTTCGCAATCTGCCCCCGCCGCGCACCCTTGCGACTGCGCGCGTTGGTGTGCGTCCGCTGGCCTCGGACCGGCAGGCCGCGCCGGTGGCGCAGGCCGCGGTAGCAGCCGATCTCCATCAAGCGCCGGATGTTGAGCTGCACTTCCTTGCGCAGGTCGCCCTCGACCGCCTGCTCCTCTTCCAGCAGCTTGCGCAGGGCGGTGATCTCGCGGTCATCCAGATCCCCCATGCGCTTGCCGAAGTCGATGCCGGCACGGTGCAGCAGCGAGCGCGCCCGCGTGAACCCGATGCCGTACAGATATGTCAGCGACACTTCCGCCCGCTTGTTGTCGGGGATGTCGACGCCTTCCAGTCTCGCCATGTTCGCTCTCCTCGCCAGCTCAGCCCTGGCGCTGCTTGTGCCTGGGGTTGATGCAGATCACCCGCAGGATGCCCTCCCGCCGGATGATCTTGCAATCCTTGCAAAGCCTCTTCACCGATGCTCGTACCTTCATTGCTCCAACCGTCCTACAATCCTCGCCCTGGTCGAGTCCCGCGGCGACAAGCGCAGCCGCACTCGACTTCCCGGCAGCAGCCGGAGGAAGTCCATCCGGTGCCGCCCGGTGGCCGCCGCGGCCACGACGTGGCCGCCGTCAAGCCGCACGCGGTACAGCAGGCTCGGCAGCTCTTCCAAGACCGTGCCCGAAACCTCCGCGGCCTCGCTGCCGCCCCGCTCCGCTCCGCGCTCCGCGCCCATGCTCGCCCGTGTTCCATCCTTCAGACCGCTGTCAGCAGCCGCGGGCCGTTCGCCGTGACAGCCACGCAGTGCTCGAAATGGGCGGCGTTCGAACCGTCCCGGGTGACCGCCGTGAAGCGATCCCGCAAGATTCGCGTGCGCGCGTCGCCCGCGGCAACCATCGGCTCGATCGCCAGCACCATGCCCTCCCTCAGGCGCGGGTTCGGCACCTTCGGGTCCACGTGGTTGGGCACCTGCGGGTCCTCGTGCAACTGGCGCCCGATGCCGTGGCCCACGAACTCCTTCACGATGGAGAAGCCCGCGCTCTCGACATGTCCCTGCACGGCGCGGCTGAGATCGAGCAGGCGGCGCCCCTCGACCATTTGCTCGATCGCCAGGTCCAAGGCCTCGCCCGTGACCCGCAGCAAGCGCTCTGTCTCGCGCGAGACACCGCCGACCGGTATGGTCGTGGCCGAGTCGCCGTAGTAGCCGTCCAGCAGCACGCCGCAGTCAACCTTGACGATATCGCCCTCGCGCAGCACCCGCTTGCGCGAAGGGATGCCATGCACGACTTCGTCGTTCACTGACGTGCACAAGGCCGCCGGGAACTTCTTGCGCGCTGCCGGCACGTAGTAGCCCTTGAAGGCCGCGGCCGCGCCGGCCTCGCGAATCATCGCGACCGCCCTGTCCTCCAGGTCCATGGTCGTCACGCCCGGGCGCACCATGGCGCGCAGCGCGGCCAGCACGCGGCCGACGAGCTGCCCGCTGGCGTACATCCGCTCGATCTCCATGGGACTCTTGCGCACGATCATGGCCAAGTTCTCCGCGTCGCGCCCGCAGGGCGCGCCGCCCGCTAGGCAAGCGAATGGCGCCCCCGGATCCTGCCCGCGCGCGGCGTGAAACCTTCGTAGTGACGCATCAGCAGTTGCGACTCGATCTGGTTGACCGTGTCCATCGCCACGCCGACGACGATCAGCAGCGAAGTGCCGCCGAAGTAGAAGTTGACGTTCAGCCCGTCCAGCAGCCAGCGCGGCATGTTCGCGTCGGCCCAGTTGCCGATCAGGGGCAAGTGGTGGATCTTGGCCCCGTGGAGCATCAGGTCCGGTATCAGCGAGATCGTGGCCAGGTACAGCCCGCCGACCAAGGTCAGCTTGGTCAGGATGTCGTTGATGTGCTCGGCGCTGGGCTTGCCGGAACGGATGCCCGGAATGAACCCGCCGTACTTGCGCATGTTGTCGGCCACCTCGTTGGGATTGAAGATGATCGAAACATAGAAGAAGCAGAAGAAGACGATGCCGACCACGTAGATCAGCTCGTACAGCGGCTCGCCGGGCCGCACCGACTCCAGCAGCCGCGACAGGAACGGGCTCTCGGTGAACATCAAGGTCAGCGTCTGCGGCAGCGACAGGATCGACGAGGCGAAGATGACCGGGATCACGCCCCCGGCGTTGACCTTCAGCGGCAGGTGGGTGGACTGCCCGCCCATCATGCGGCGGCCCACCACGCGCCGCGCGTACTGCACCGGGATCCTCCGCTCGCCGCGCTCGACGAATACGATGAAGCCGACCACGAGCACCATCGCGACCACGATCACGACCGCTGCCAGCACGTTCCACTGCCCCGTCACGAAGACGTTCTCGTAGATGTTCTGGGTCGCTCCGGGCAGGCCGACCACGATGCCCGCGAAGATGATCAGCGACATGCCGTTGCCGATGCCCCGCTCGGTGATCTGCTCGCCCAGCCACATGATGAACGCCGTCCCCGTGGTGAGCGTCAAGATCGTCATCAGGCGGAAGCCCCAGCCGGGGTTGTAGGCAAGGCCCTGCTGCACCACCAGCTGCGCGTACGCGAACGACTGCACGATGCTGATGCCGATCGTCAGATAGCGCGTCCACTGCGTGATCTTGCGCCGGCCCAGCTCGCCCTCCTTTTGCAGCCGCTCCAGCGTGGGCACCGCCACGGTCAGCAGCTGCAAGATGATCGAAGCCGTGATGTACGGCATGATTCCCAGGGCGAAGATGGTCAGCTGGCTGAGCTGCCCCCCGGAGAACAGGTCGAGGAAGCCCAGGGCCGTGCCGCGCGCGGCCTCGAAGATGCGCTGCAGCTCCTCGGTGTTCACGCCGGGCGTGGGGATGTGCCCGCCCACCCGGTAGACCGCCAGCATCGACAGCGTGAACAGGAGCCGATTGCGCAGGTCCGGGACGCGGAACACGTTCACGCAGGCTTCGAGCCACTTCATGATTTCGCCCGAGCCTCCGCTCCGGCCACCAGTGCCGTGCCGCCCGCCTTCTCGATCTTCTCCCGCGCAACGGCCGAGAACTTGTGCGCCGTGACCGTGATCGGCCGGCTGATCTCCCCGTTGCCCAGGATCTTCAGGCCGTCACGCAGCCTGCTGACCGTGCCGGCGGCGAGCAGGCTGTCCGGCGTGAACTCGTCCCCGGACAATTCCTCGAAACGCTGCACGTTCAGCACGGCGTATACCTTGCGGTTCGGATTCGTGAAGCCGCGCTTGGGCACGCGCCGCACGAGCGGCATCTGGCCGCCCTCGAAGCCGCGCTTGCCGCTGTAGCCCGAGCGGGAGCGCTGGCCCTTCTGGCCACGCCCCGCCGTCACTCCCAAGCCCGATCCCGGACCGCGGCCGCGGCGCTTGCGCGGCCGGCGCGATCCCGGGGCTGGACGAAGTTCGCTGAGTTTCATCGCTGTAACCGCCTAGTCGATGACTTCCACCAAGTGCGGGACCTTGGCGACCATGCCGCGCGTGGCCGGGCCCTCGGGCCGCTCCACCACCTGGCCGATCTTGCGCAGCCCGAGGCCGCGAACCACCCGCTTGAGCTTGCCCGGAACGCCGATCGTGCTCCGCTTGAGCCGGATCTTGATCATGTCAGGCATCACACACCGCCCCGGATCTCGCTGACGCTCTTGCCGCGCAGCCGCGCGATCTCTTCGTGGTGGCGAAGCTGCTGCAAGCCGTCGAAGGTCGCCTTGATCACGTTGTGCGGGTTGCGCGAGCCGATGCACTTGGTCAGCACGTTCTGGATGCCCGCGGCCTCGACCACCTTGCGCACCGCCCCGCCGGCGATCTTGCCCTTGCCCTCGCGGGCCGGCTTGAGCAGGACCCGGCCCGCCCCGTACACGCCCAGCACCTCGTGCGGGATCGTGGGACCCTGCACGTTCACCTGGATCAGATTCTTCTTCGCCTTCTCGATCGCCTTGCGGATCGCCGAAGGCACTTCCTTGGCCTTGCCCTTGGCAAAGCCCACGACATGCTTCTCGGGATCGCCCACCACCACGAGCGCGGAAAAGCTCAAGTTCTTGCCGCCCTTGACGACCTTGGTGACGCGATTGATCTCCACCACCTCGTCGGTGAGCTGAAGCTCGGCGTGCTCAATGCTGTGTTTCGCTTCCATCGGTCCCTGCCCTCTCCCGGTCCGGCCTACTTGGCCTTGCGACCCTTGCCGGACTGGCCCGCCGCGGCGGGCTCCTCGCGCGTCCGGCGCTCGCGCGTGGGCGGCAGCAGGCCGGCCCGCTGCACGGCCTCGGCCACCGCCCGCACGCGGCCCTTGAAGTTGTGCCCGCCGCGATCGAACACAAGCTGCTCGATCCCGGCCTCGCGCACGCGCTCGGCGATCATCTCGCCGACCTTGGTGGCGGCGGCCACGTTGCCGCCGTAATCGCTGAAATCGGCGCCGACCGTGGACGCCGCCGCCAGGGTCTGCTGGGCGTCGTCGTCGATGACCTGCGCGTAGATGTGCCGCAGCGAGCGGAACACGGCCAGCCGCGGGCGCGCCGCGGTGCCGCGCAACCGCTTGCGGATGCGGGCGTGCACCCGCCGCCGCCGAGCACTCCGGTTAACCTGGGAAACCATCTCTGCTTCGCTCCGTCAATCGGCCGCCTAGGCGGCGCCGCTCTTGCCTTCCTTGCTGCGCAGGCGCTCGCCCTCGTAGCGCACGCCCTTCTGCTTGTACGGGTCGGGCTTGCGCAGCGAGCGGATCGAGGCCGCCACCTGGCCCACGACCTGCTTGTCGATCCCGGACAGCTCGATCTTCGTGTTGCCCTCGATACTGGCCTCCACCCCATCCGGCAGCAGCACCTCGATCGGGTGCGAGTAGCCTAGCTGCAAGCTCAGCACCCGCCCCGCCTTCTGGGCCCGGTAGCCGACGCCGACGATCTCCAGGCGCTTCTTGAAGCCCTGTGTGACGCCCAGGACGGAGTTGTTCGCCAGCGCGCGGGTGAGCCCCTGCATGGCCGCCTTGGAAGCATCCGGGCAGGTGATGCGCAGGGTGCGCTCGTCGAGCTCCGCGGCCACGCCGTCAGGAACGGGGACGCTAAGCTCGCCCTTGGGGCCCGTCACGTTCAAGCGACCCGGCTCGATTCCGATCTTGACGCCGTCCGGCACCTCGATCGGCAACTTCCCAATTCTCGACATCGTCTCTCTCCCGCAGCGGCTACGATCCTCAGTAGACCGTGCACAGCACCTCGCCGCCAATGCCCAGGCCCTTGGCCTGCCGGCCCGTCATCACGCCCTTGGACGTCGTCAGCACGCTGACGCCCATGCCGCCGATCACCCGCGGGATATGCTGGGCATCGACGTACACCCGGCGGCTGGGCTTGGAGATGCGTGTCAGGCGCGTGATCACCGGCCGGTTGTCCGGGCGGTACTTGAGATAGACCTTCAGGGTCTTCTTGTTGTTGTCGGCCGCCACGCGGTAGTTGGCGACATAGCCCTCTTCCTTCAGAATCCGGGCCAGCTCGATCTTGACCTTCGAGCCCGGGATCTCCACCTTGTGGTGCCTGGCCGCCATGCCGTTGCGGATGCGCGTCAGCATGTCGGCAATCGGATCGCTGTGCATCTCGCCTCCTACCAGCTGCTCTTGACCACGCCCGGCAGTTCGCCGCTCAGCGCCAGGTTGCGGAAACAGATGCGGCACAGCTCGAACTTGCGCATGTAGCCGCGCGGGCGCCCGCAGCGCCGGCAGCGGTTGCGATAGCGCACCTTAAAGGGCAGCTTCTTGCGCTCGCGCGCCTTCTTGGCCTTCGTTGCCATGATCCTCCTCGCGGTCCTGGCCGCGCCTACGCGGCGCGGAACGGCATGCCCAGCAGCCTGAGCAGCATGTAGCCCTCGCGGTCGGTGCGGGCAGTCGTAATCATGGTTACGTTCATGCCCTTCATCACTTCGACCTTGGTGTAGTCGATCTCCGGGAAGATCGTGTGCTCCTGGATCCCCAGGGTGTAGTTGCCGCGCCCGTCGAGCTTGGGCGAGACTCCCTGGAAGTCGCGCACGCGCGGCAGCGAGACCGCGATCAAGCGGTCCAAGAATTCCCACATGCGCGTCCCGCGCAAGGTCACGGTGCAGCCCACCGGCACGCCCGCGCGCAGGTTGAAGCCCGCGATCGGGCGCTTGGCCAGCGTCACGACGGGCTTCTGGCCCGAGATCGCCGCCAGCTCCTTGACCGTGCTGTCCACCACGCGCTGGTTGACCGGCACGCGCCGGCCGGCCTGGGGGTCCGCCGCGCCCTTGGCGGCCTTCTTCTTCTGGCCCGAGTCCTGCTTCTGCAAGATGATCTTGCCGATGCCGACGTTGAGCTTGATGGCGACCAGCCTGGGTATCGCCATCGGGGAGCTGTAGCCAAACTCCTCGCGGAGCGCCGGCGCCACCGATTCGGAGTACTTCTCTTTCAGTCGCGGCGCGGCCATCACTCGGTCACCACCTTCACGTTCGACAGGTCCATCATCGATTCGCGCTCCGCGATGCCGCCCTTGATCTGCTTCTGCGGATTGGGGCGGACGTGCTTCTTGACCATGTTGGCCCCTTCCACCAGCAAGCGGCCCCGCTTGCGGTCCACTTCCAGCACGCGACCGCGCAGGCCCTTGCTGCGGCCCGTCAGCACCTCGACCGTGTCGTTCTTCTTGACCTTGGTCTTGTGCATGACCAAGGGCTTGCGGTGCCGGCGCATCTTCGGCATCAGAGCACCTCCGGCGCCAGAGAGACGATCTTCATGAAGCGCTTGTCGCGCAGTTCGCGCGCCACCGGCCCGAACACGCGCGTGCCCACCGGCTCGCCCAGCTCGTTGACCAGCACCGCCGCGTTCTCGTCGAAGCGGATGTACGTGCCGTCCTTGCGGCGCGTCTCCTTGCGCATGCGCACCACGACCGCCCGCACGACCGTGCCCTTCTTGACGTTCGAGTCCGGCACGGCCTCCTTCACGGACGCCATGACAACATCGCCCAGCCCGGCCTTGCGGCCGGTCGACCCGCCGCGGGGCAGGATGCACATCAGGCGCCGGGCGCCCGAATTGTCGGCCACCGCCAGCCTAGTCTGCATTCCGATCATGCTGTTTGCCTCCTGTCGGCCCCGGCCTAGCGGCCTGCCGCCTCCCGCCGCTGGCGACGGACCTTGATGTCAACCTGGGGCGCCTTCAGCACGACTTCCTCGAGCCGCCAGCGCTTGCGCTTCGACAGCGGGCGGCACTCGACGATGCAGACCCGGTCGCCCATCTGGGCCGTCTCGTGCTCGTCGTGCGCCATGAACTTCTTCTTGCGCGTGATGTAGCGGCGGTACAGCGAGTGCTGCACGCGCCGGCTGACCTCCACGACGATGGTCTTCGCGGACTTGGTGGAGACCACCACGCCGACCTTGCGGTTCTTGTGGCCCTGCTCAGGCATCGCTGTCCTCCGCTGCCGCCGCGGCCCGCCGCTTCTCGCCCGCCACCGTGAGGATGCGGGCGAGGTCCTTGCGGGTGGCGCGGTACTTGCGCACGCCCTCGGCCTGGCCCATCGAAATTTGGAAGCGCAGCCTGAACAGCTGCTCCCGCGCCTCGGACTCCCTTTGCTGGAGTTCGGCGAGAGTCAGATCGCGATATTCGCTGGCCCTCATAGCAACTCTCCGCTGAATCGGCTGACAAACTTGACCGGGATCGGGAGCTTTTGCGCGGCCAGCTGCATGGCGCGGCGCGCCACGCTTTCCTCGACGCCCTCGATCTCGAACATCATGCGCCCGGGCTTGACCACCGCCACCCACTGCTCGGGAGCCCCCTTGCCCTTGCCCATGCGGGTCTCGGCGGGCTTCTTGGTGATCGACTTGTCGGGGAAAATCCGGATCCACAGCTTTCCGCCCCGCTTGACGCGGCGGCTGATGGCGATGCGGGCGGCCTCGATCTGGCGGTCGGTGATCCAAGCCGCCTCGAGCGCCTTGAGCCCGTAGTCGCCAAAGTCCAGGCCGGAACCGCGCCACGCCTTGCCGCGGCGATTGCCGCGGTGCATCTTGCGATAGCGCGTCTTCTTGGGCATCAACACGGCGCTATTCCTCCTTGTCGCTGGCGTCGGCGCCGGCAGTGTCCGCCATCGGCGGCTGGAAGGCAGACTCCGCGGGCGGCGAGACCGGAGCTTCCGGCGGCGCCTCGACCGGGGCAGCGGTCTCGGCGGCCTCCTCCGCGGCCGCGACTGTCGGGCGGCGCAGCCGCTCGCGCTCCTGCTCGGCCTGGCTGCGCGCCTCGCGCCGCCGGGCCGGCTCCGGATCCTCGCGGCCGGTCTTGCGGACTGCCGCCCCGCGCGGGTCGATGATCTCGCCCTTGTAGATCCAGCACTTCACGCCCAGCACGCCGTAGGTGGTGTTGGCCTCGCTGAAGCCGTAGTCGATGTCGGCGCGCAGCGTCTGCAGCGGCAGCCGCCCGTGCAAGTGCCACTCGCTGCGGGCGATCATCTTGCCGTTGAGCCGGCCCGCCACCCAGATCTTGATGCCCTTGCAGCCGAAGCGCTGGGCGAACTCGACCGACTTGCGCATGGCGCGCCGGAAGCTGACGCGCTTCTCGATCTGCACGGCCACGGACTCGGCCACCAGCTGCGCGTCCAGCTCGGGCCGGTGGACCTCCTGGATGTCGATGTAGATGTCCCGCTTGGTCTTCTCCTGCAGCTCGGCCTTGAGCTTCTCGATCTCGGAGCCCTTCTTGCCGATGATGATGCCCGGGCGCGCGGCCCGGATGGCGATGCGCAGCCGGTTGCCCGGGCGATCCAGCTCGATCGAGCTGATGCCGGCGGCCTTGAGGCGCTTGCGCAGCATGGCCTTGAGCTCGATGTCCTCGTTGACCAAGTCGGCATAGCCCTTCTGGGCGTACCAGCGCGACCGCCAGACCTTGGTGTAGCCCAGGCGGAATCCGTAGGGGTGAACTTTCTGGCCCATCACGTCTCCTTCGCGGCAATCCCCCGCAGCCTAGGCTGCCTCGGACTCCTCTTGCTCTTCAGTGCCGTCATCGGTGACTGTCACCACGATGTGCGCGAGCCGGTGCACGTACGGCGCCGGGCGGCCGCGGGCGGAGGCGCGCATGCGCTTCATGCGCGGCCCCTCGTTGACCACGATCGACTTGATGCGCAGCTCCTCGACCTCGCCGCCGAGGTCCTCGGCGTTGGCGACGGCCGACTGCAGCACCTTGAGAATCTGCCCGGCCGCGCGCTTGTTGGTGCGGTGCAGCACGTCCACCGCCTCCTCGGCATCCAAACCGCGCACCAGGTCGGCCACCAAGCGCGCCTTCTGGGGCGAGACCCGGACATAGTTCCATTTCGCGACAGCATCCATCCGGCTACCCTCCGCGCCCGGACTTCGCGCTGCCGGCATGCCCGCGGAACGTGCGCGTCATGGCAAACTCGCCCAGCTTGTGCCCGACCATGTTCTCGGTGATGAACACCGGGATGAACTTGCGCCCGTTGTGCACGGCGATGGTGTGGCTGACCCACTCCGGCAGGACCGTGGAGCGGCGCGACCAGGTCTTGATGACGCGCTTCTCGCCAGAGTTGTTCAGGGCCTCGACCTTCTTGTGAAGGTGCTCGTCGTAGAACGGCCCCTTTTTCAATGAACGACCCATCTGGATGCCCCCTAGCCCTTCTTCTTGCTCCCGCGCCGGGACACGATGTAGCGGTCGGTGCGCGGATTGCTGCGCGTCTTGTAGCCGCGCGTCGGCTTGCCCCACGGCGTGACCGGGTGGCGTCCGCCGGAAGTGCGCCCCTCGCCGCCGCCGTGCGGGTGGTCGACCGGGTTCATCGTCACGCCGCGATTGTGCGGACGCCTGCCCAGCCAGCGCTTGCGGCCCGCCTTGCCGAGCGAGACGTTGCCGTGATCGACGTTGCCAACCCGGCCGATCGTGGCCATGCAGTCCTCGAGCACGCGGCGCACCTCTCCGGACGGCAGGCGCAGCAGGGCATGGCCCGACTCGCGCGAGATCAGGCGGATCTCGGACCCGGCGGCGCGGGCCATCTGCCCGCCCTTGCCGGGCTTGAGCTCGACGTTGTGCACGAGCGTGCCGGGCGGGATGCGGCGCAACGGCAGCGCGTTGCCGACCAAGATGTCGGCGTTCTCGCCGGATTCGACCTGCATGCCCGGCTTGAGCCCGACCGGCTGCAGGATGTAGCGCTTCTCGCCGTCCACGTAGTGCAGCAGCGCGATGTTGGCCGACCGGTTCGGATCGTACTCGATCTCGGCAACCTTGGCCGGAATGCCGTGCTTCTGGCGCTTGAAGTCGATCTCGCGATAGCGGCGCTTGTTGCCGCCGCCGCGGAAGCGGATGCAGATGCGGCCGCGGTTGTTGCGGCCGCCGTGCTTGACCTTGCCCTTGGTCAGGGACTTCTCCGGCCGGTCGCGGGTGAGCTCTTCCCGCGTCGTGGTGGTCTGGAAACGCCGCGTGGGCGTCCTCGGCCTGTACGTCTTGATCGGCATCGACTCCAGCCCCCTACACCTGCGTGTACTCCACCGGCTTCTGGCCCGGCTTCAGCTTCACGTAGGCCTTCTTCCAGGCCGGGCGACGCCCCTGGAAGCGCCCCTGCCGACGCATCTTGCCCATATATCTCGCCGTGCGGACGGAATCGACCTCGACCTTGAAGATCGCGCGCACGGCGTGCTTGACGTCCGTCTTGGTGGCCTTGGGATTCACGCGGAAGCAGAGCGTCTCGTCCTGGACGCGGGCCATCTCGGCCTTCTCCGTGATGTGCGGGCTGATGATGACTTCGAACGGGCTCATGCGAGCACCTCGCTGCACGTGCGGGCCGCGCTGGCGGACATCAGGATGCGCCTGTACTTGAGCACGACGTAGGGATTGAGCCGCGAGCTCGGCAGCAGCTTCACCTCGGGCAGGTTGCGACTCGACAGTTCCAGGTTCTGGCTGGGCTGGTTTTCCACCACCAGCACGTTGCCCCCGAGGCCGAGCGCCTCCAGCACGAGCCGGAACTCCTTGGTCCGGTGGCTGGGCAGTTCGAAGTCGCGGACGACCGTGATGCAGTTCTCGCGCAGGCGCGCCGACAGAGTCGAGCGCAGAGCCGCGACCTGCATCTTGCGCGGCACCTTCTGCTGGTAGCTGCGCGGGCGCGGGCCGTGCACGGTTCCGCCGCCGCGCCAGATCGGCGAGCGGCGCGAGCCGATGCGGGCGCGCCCGGTGCCCTTCTGGCGCCACAGCTTGCGCCCCGAGCCGGCCACCTCGCCGCGCGTCTTGACCTTGTGGGTGCCGGCGCGCTGGTTGGCCTGGTGGGCGACGATCACCTGGTGCACCAACCCCTCGTTGGCCTCGGCCGCGAACACGGCGTCGGACAGCTCGAGCGTGTCTACCTTCTCGTTGTTCAGATCGACTACGTCTACTGTCGGCATCGCCGTCTACCTCGCTCTCCGGATCGACACGTATCCGCCATTCGGGCCCGGCACGGCGCCGCGCACCAAGATGACGTTGTCGTCAGGGTGGACCTCGACGATCTCGAGGCCGCTGACCGTTACGCGGTCCCCGCCCATGCGGCCGGGCAGGCGCACGCCCTTGAAGACACGCGACGGCCAGGCGCTCTGGCCGATGGATCCCGGCGCCCGATGGAACATCGAGCCGTGGGTCTTGCGCCCGCCGCGGAAGCCGTGCCGCTTGACGACGCCCTGGAAGCCCTTGCCCTTGCTGGTTCCGGTGATGCTGACCTTTTCCCGCGGCTTGAAGTGTTCCGCCAGGATGCGGTCGCCCGGCTCGAAGCCCTCGGCCCCGTCTTCCAGGCGGAACTCGCGCAGGAAGCGCATCGGAGCCACGCCGGCCTTGGCGAAATGCCCCCGCTGCGGCTTCTTGACCAGCTTCTCGCGCATGAAGTCGACCAAGCCGACCTGGATCGCCTCGTAGCCGTCGCGGTCGACGTTCTTGCGCTGCACGACCACGCAAGGGCCAGCCTGGAGCACCGTGACCGGCACGACGCGGCCTTCGTCGTCGAAGAACTGCGTCATCCCGATCTTCTTTCCTAGGATCCCGGGTGCCATCGCTTCATCCTCTCCTGCGTCAGGCTCGCTCGTCGGGCCGCTCTCACGCGCCGAAGGCCTTGATCTCCACGTCAACGCCGGCCGGCAGGTCGAGGCGCATGAGCGCGTCGACCGTGTCCTGGGTCGGCTCGAGAATGTCGAGCAGCCGCTTGTGCGTGCGGATCTCGAACTGCTCGCGGGACCGCTTGTCCGTGTGCACGGAGCGCAGCACGGTGTACTTGTTCTTCACGGTCGGCAGCGGGATCGGCCCGACGATCTGGGCTCCGGTGCGCCGCGCGGTGTTGACGATCTCGCCAGTGGACTGGTCGAGGACGCGGGAGTCGTACGCCTTGAGGCGGATCCGGATTCTTTCCTTCGGCATCGCTTTCGCTGTCCTTCCAGCCCTCTCGCCCCCGGCGCTAGCCCTACTCGACGATGGAGGCGACGGTGCCGGCGCCGATGGTGCGGCCGCCCTCGCGGATCGCGAAGCGCAGCCCCTGCTCCATCGCGATCGGCACGATCAGCTCCACCTCCAGCTCCACGTTGTCCCCCGGCATCACCATCTCCGTCCCCGCCGGCATCTGCGCCACCCCCGTCACGTCCGTCGTGCGGAAGTAGAACTGCGGCCGGTAGCCGTTGAAGAACGGCGTGTGCCGGCCCCCCTCGTCCTTCTTCAATACGTACACCTGGCCCTTGAACTTCGTGTGCGGCGTGATGCTGCCCGGCTTGGCCACCACCTGCCCGCGCTCCACCTCGTCCTTGCCCAGGCCCCGCACCAGCAAGCCCACGTTGTCCCCGGCCTGCCCCTCGTCCAGCAGCTTCTTGAACATCTCCACGCCCGTGATCACCTTCTTGTGCGTCTCCCGGATGCCCAAAAACTCCATCTCCTCGCCCACGCGCACCTGCCCGCGCTCGATCCGACCCGTCACCACCGTGCCCCGCCCCGAGATCGAGAATATGTCCTCGATCGGCATCAGGAACGGCCGGTCCACGTCCCGCTCCGGCGTCGGGATGTAGTCGTCCACCGCCTGCATCAGCTCGTCGATGCCCGGCTCCGCAGCAGCCTCCCCGTCCAGCGCCTGCAAGGCCGACACCCGCACCACCGGCACGTCGTCCCCCGGGAAGTCGTACTCGCTGAGCAGCTCGCGCACCTCCAGCTCCACCAGCTCCAGCAGCTCCTCGTCGTCCACCATGTCGACCTTGTTCAGCGCCACCACGATGTAGGGCACCCCCACCTGCCGCGCCAGCAGGATGTGCTCGCGCGTCTGCGGCATCGGCCCGTCCGTGGCCGCCACCACCAGGATCGCCCCGTCCATCTGGGCCGCCCCCGTGATCATGTTCTTGATGTAGTCGGCGTGCCCCGGGCAGTCCACGTGCGCGTAGTGCCGGTTGGCCGTCTGGTACTCCACGTGCGCCGTCGCGATCGTGATGCCACGCTCGCGCTCCTCCGGCGCGTTGTCGATCGAGTCGAACGAGCGCACCTGGTTGGACGGGTCGTGCTTGGACAGCACCCGCGTGATGGCCGCCGTCA
>JAJEHF010000053.1 GCA_022823865.1 Bryobacterales bacterium | reverse complement strand
GGCGACCCTTCCGGGTCGGCTGGGTGGCCCTGTCGTGTCCGGCCGCGGGGCCGGCCCGGCTTACATCTTGAGGGCGTCCTCGAGTTCCCGCAGGCGGTAGCTCCGGCCCTTGATGTTGAGCACATGCGATCGGTGCAGGAGCCGGTCGAGGATGGCGGTGGCGAGGATCTCGTCGCCGGCGAACAGCTCCGGCCAGTCGCGGATGCTCTTGTTGGTGGTCAGCATCATGGCGCCGCGGCCATAGCGGTAGCTGACCAGCCGGAAGAACAGCGAGGCCTCGTCGCGGGTCAGCGGGTCGTAGCCCATCTCGTCGATCAGCAGGAGGGCGGTCGACATGTACTTCTTCCGCTTCAGCCGGGCGGGCGGCAAGGCGCCATCGGCCTTGAGGGCGGTCATCAGCTCGTCGAACCGGTAGTACTGGGCCGAGAAGCCGAGCTGGACGGCCTTGAGGCCGAGGGCGACACACAAGTGCGACTTCCCGACCCCGGGCGGAACAGCCACATACTGCCCGATACCAGGGCGGCTCCATCAGGATCCACTACCCCTTCCACCCGCGTACAGGCCAGCGGGTGGAGGTGATTCGCCGGCACCGCTTCAAGGGCGCCACGATGTACGTGGTCCGCCAGCCGGACGACACGCTGGCGCAGATCCCGACCTGGATGTGCTCTCCGGCCGCGGCGGCGATGACGGTGACGGATCAGCCCCGGGTTGCGCTGGACGCCTTGCGCGACCTCCGTTCACTCCTCGACACCGTCCTACCCTCATGCTCCCGCACGGACTCGGGAGAGCGATATGGGAAGACAGGGCGACCTTCTGGAACTGCTGGAGCCGGGGCCGGCGCTCACGCCGGCGATGCGAACGGCGGTGATCCCGATGCTGGCGGCGCTGCTGCTCGAAGCTGCGACGAACCCGACGGAGAGCGAGCTGGACGGAACGACCCCTTCGACGGAGGCCGATGATGACCAAGATCGCGACTGACCATCTGGCGCGCGAGGCGATCGTCTACATCCGGCAGTCCACGCCGGACCAGCTTCGTCAGAACCACGAGAGCCGCCGTCGTCAATACGGCCTTGCCGATCGGGCACGTGGCCTGGGCTGGGACGAGCCCGTGATCATCGACGAGGACCTCGGCCGTTCGGGAGGCGGGACGTCCCGACCGGGCTTCGAGCGGCTGCTGGTGGCGATCTGCGAAGGGCGGGTCGGCATCGTGCTGTCGCTGGAGGCCTCCAGGCTCGCCCGCAACGGTCGGGACTGGCACACCCTGCTGGAGTTCTGCGCGCTCGTGGGTTGCCTGCTGGGTGACGAGGACGGCCTGTACGATCCCCGCCTTCCGAACGACCGATTATTGCTCGGCATGAAGGGTACCCTGTCCGAGATGGAGCTCTCGACGCTGCGTCAGCGCTCCGTCGAGGCGCTACGGCTCAAGGCGTCGCGCGGCGAGCTGTTCCTCGGCGTCGCGGTGGGTTACGTGAAGGTCGGCCGCGACCGGATCGCCAAGGACCCCGACGCGCGCGTGCGCGAGGCGATCGACCTCGTGTTCCGCAAGTTCGCGGAGTTCCGGAGCATCCGCCAGGTCCACCTGTGGCTGCGGCAGGAGGACGTGCGGCTGCCAACCGTCAGGACCGCTGGCGAGGAACGTCGCATCGTGTGGAAGCCGCCGGTCTACGGCACCGTCCACAAGCTCCTGACCAACCCCGTCTACGGCGGCGCCTACGCGTTTGGCCGGACCGAGAGCCGCGTGACCGTCGAGAACGGACGCAAGCGCGTCAGGCGTGGCTTCCGCCGCGATCGCGCCGAGTGGGACGTGTTGATCCCGGATCACCACGAAGGCTACGTTCCGTGGGACGAGTTCGAGAGGAACCAGCGCCTGATCGCCGATAACGCCAACTGCCGGGGCCTGATGGCCAGGGGCGCGGTGCGCCGCGGCGATGCGCTGCTGGCGGGCCTGCTGCGCTGCGGCCATTGCGGCCGGCGGGTGCATGTCCACTACAGCGGGACCAGGGGATACTGCGTCCGCTACGGTTGCCAGGGTGCGCATCTCAACCACGGCACCAGGCGTTGCATCGCCTTCGGCGGCTTGCGCGTCGATACCGTCGTTGGCGACGCCGTGCTGCGGCTGCTGTCTCCGCTCGGCGTCGAGGCGGCGCTGGCCGCCATCGAGGGCCGTGAGAGCGAGGATGCCGAGCTCCGACGGCAGGCGGAGCTGGCGCTGACGCAGGCGCGCTACGAAGCCGATCTGGCACAACGCCAATACGATGCCGTCGATCCGGCGAACCGGCTGGTCGCAGCCGAGCTGGAGCGGCGGTGGAACGACCGGCTGTCGGAGGTGCGCCGGCAGGAGGAGCGGCTCGCCGGCCGTCGGGCCACTCGTCAGGAGGCACTGTCGTGCGCGGAGAAGCAACGCCTGATGGCGCTGGGCGACGATCTCCCGATGGCGTGGTCGCACCCCGATGCCACCGCCAAGACGCGCAAGAGCATCCTCCGGGCGGTGCTTGAGGAGATCGTCGTCACGCTGGCCGACGGCCGCCTCGATCTTCTTCTCCACTGGCGGGGCGGCGACCACACGCGTCTGAGCGTGCCACGCAACCGTACGGGGCAGCATCGCTGGGCAGCGAGCGCCGAGGTGGTCGATCTGGTTCGTGGACTGGCAAGGCAACTGCCTGACAGCGCCATCGCGGCCACGCTGAACCGTCTCGGCAAGAAGACCGGACGCGGCAACTCGTGGACAGAAGTGCGGGTGCGCACCTTCCGCAACCGCCGCGGCGTTGCCGTTTACCGCCCGGGCGAGATGGCGGAGCGGGGCGAACTGACGCTGACGGATGCAGCCGAACGGCTCGGTATCAGCAAGACGACCATGCTGAGATGGATCGCTGACGACACGATCAAAGCGACGCAGGTGTGCAAGGGAGGGCCGTGGGCCATCCCGGAAGCCCAGGTGGCGGCGCTGCATGGCACTGATCTGCAACCCGCCCGTCCGCGAACAGTGGATCCGAACCAGGAACTGCTGGATCTTCAATGACGTAGCGAGGTGTGCACTATGTGCCCGGACTTGGCGGACCTAACAGGAGAACCACCTCGGCGCCGCGGATCCAGGCGCCGGTGGCCAGAGTGTCGATCCGGGAGCGTTCGATGGCGGGCTGGAAGGCGAAGTCGAAGTTCTCCAGGGTCTGGCCGGTGGGGAGGTTGGAGAGCCGCAGCGAGGTCCGGATCCGGCGTTCCTCGCGGCGTTCCTGCTCGACGTGGAGCAGCTTGTCGAGGAACGCGTGGGCCGGCAGGTCGGCGCTGACCGCGTCGGTCAGCACCTGGTCGAGGCTCTCGCCGGCGTGCGCCAGGCCCAGGCCGTCGAGGCGTTCCCGGGTGGCGTCGATGTCCAGCTTGGGGCGGGCCTTGCTCATCGGGCGACCTCCGCCAGCTCGGCGTAGAGGTCCACCGAGCGGCGCGCCACGGGTGCGGCGGCCAACTCCTGCAGGCGCCGGCCCAGGCGACCGAGCGGCGGCGGCGCCACGACCCGCCCGGTGCTGGCTCCCTCGTAGTGGGACGGGTCGGTGACCAGCCTCGCCTCGGTGCCGCGCGGATGGGTGGCCACGACCGCGCCGCCCGTGCGGATCTGCACGTGCCCGGCCAGGCCGCGCACCTCGACCCGCTGGCGGACGTACCGGAAGGGCACGCTGTAGTGGCGGCCCTCGAAGTTGACGAGGCCGTCGATGCCGACCGGCCGGTCGACGACGACGTCGAAGGGCTCGGGCCGCGTCTCCGGCAAGGGGGTCAGCAGGACCCGCTCGCGCTCCCAGGCCGCGGCCACTGTGCTGCCGGTGGCCGGACAGCGCCGCCGGGTCGCCCGGTCCGTCAGGCGGCCGTCGGTCCAGGCCTGCAGCGCCGCCAGGCTCTCGAAGGCCCGGCCGGTGGGATCGCAGCTGGCCCGCTGGTCGCGTACCCGTCGCTCTACCTTGCCCTTCGCCTGGGGCTGGCGCGGCGCGCAGGCATCGACGTGGAACTGCAGCTGCCGGGCATACCGGCGGTAGGTCCGGTTGATCGTGCCCCAGGCGCCGGCACCGCGCACCACCGCCGTCTTCTCGTTGTCAACCCGCACCGTCGCCGGCACCCCGCCCAGGCGCTCGAAGCCGGCCGTGTGGCAGGCCAGCCACGACAGCATGTCCTTGCCGCGGGCCCACACCACCGCCTCCTTCCGGCTCCACGACAGCACCATGTGGAACGCGACCAGATCCACCCGATCCGGGCCCACCTGCACACCGCGGAAATGCGCCCAGTCCACCTGCACCTGCGCCCCCGGCGGGGTCTCCACCCGACGCCGCGCCCGCAGCACCGGCGCCGGATACGTCCGCTTCCAGTAGCGCTGCACCGAGCGGAGGCTGCCCCCATACCCGTGCTCGCGGACCAGCCACGCATGCAGCGCCGCCAGGTTGACTGCCCCCGCTCCCTGGAGCTCCCGCCAGTGCGCGATCGCCGCGGCATACCCCGCGGCCGCCCCCTGCTGACCCGAGCGGCCGTCCACTGCTCCCTCCCGCATCCGGCGGTCGTGATAACGAACGGTGCCCTCACTGACACCCAGAAGACGAGCCACATCGCTCTTCGTGTGGCCCCGGTCCAGCAATACTGCCATCGCGTTGCGTGCCTCTCGATCGAGACGGCCCATCGTCCTCTCCCGGCAGATCGTCCACCGGGACATCGATGCAGACCAGACGACACTTCGTAAATCTGGGTGTCGTCTTACGCGTCAATTGACCTGTCGCTGTACAATCGGCCGGCAATCCGGCGGGGACAGCGGCGGCGGTCACCGACGGGCCACCGCTGGCTGGACCGCGACCGTGCCCTTCTGCGCGGCAAGGACATCGCCGGCTGCGCCCGTCAGTCGGCGGCCGCTCGTCGTTCCTGCAGCGGTGTGATGCGGCCGGGCGCGAGGCCACCAATGACCGCGCGGAACCTGGGCACAGGATCCGGCTGGACCTGAAGGCCTGGTTCTGAGACGCGATTCGGCACCTTGTCGCGCATCGCCGGGCTTCCTATGATTCCACCATGTCAGAGGCCATCGCATTCGATACACACCGCTTCGTCAAGCGGCTGACGGATAACGGCTTTACCGAGAGGCAGGCCGAGACCCTCGCCGACGAGCATGTTGCCCTGCTGAACGCCAACCTCGCAACCAAGGCCGACTTGGCTGCGGTCAGGACCGACCTGGCGGCGGTCAAGGCCGATCTTCTGAAGTGGTTGATTGGCGCGCTGATCGCCCAGGGCGGACTGATCGTCGCACTGGTCAAGCTGTTGTAGCGCTACGCGCGAACGCGGCGGCCGGCTCCAACCGGGGCCGGACGGGCCGTGTGCAGGGCCGATGTGGAGCTGGCGCGCCCTGCAGGCGGCGTGTTCCGTGAGAAAGCGCACAAATCCCCAACATCGAATGAGGGTCCGGATCACGATTGCATGTGGAATCCAACGGGCGGAAAGCCCGCCTATTCCGTATAGATAATTGCATATACATTTCTCACCAGATTCAGCCACATTTTTGATAACAATATGTTATGAAAAGAGCTTGGCGGAGGGAGAGGGATTCGAACCCTCGATACGGTTTCCCGCATACACGCACTCCAAGCGTGCGCCTTCGACCACTCGGCCACCCCTCCGGGATGACTCAGCCTAGCAATTCCCGCAATCCGCTCAACTGCGGTCGGCCAGCCTTGCCCTGGCACGGTATCCGCCCTGGCAACATTTGAACTCCAGTTTAAACCGCCGGTCGGCGGTTGGCAGGTGTTGTGCAGGTGGAGCGCGTCAAGCGGAACGTAGATCCCGTTCCCCGTCGGGATCATCCTCTCCGGCCTGGGCGGCGAAGATCGACGTGTAGCCGCTCGACCAGTCTGGCGGTATCAGGCACGGGCGCGGGTCGTGATGCGCCCACCGGGCGGGTTGGCCACGAATGACCTCCCCGACGTGCGGAGCGGGCTCCGGGTGTGGCGTGTATGGAAATGCGTCGGCTGACGCGTACGCGTTCAACAGCAACGGCCGCCCATCGGCGTTCCGGCTCGGGGGTGAACCGTGCACGGTGCGGCAATTGTGGACGGTAATGGCACCCGCCCCAGCCTCGATGTAGGCGGCCCTCGTCACGTCAAGTCGCTCGACGTCGCGTGTATTCAGGCATCCCTTCCAGTGGCCCTGCTTGTCGTACTGGTCGAAGAGCTCGCCGGCGTGGCTGCCCGGAACAAGTCTATAGAATTTTCGGCGAATATCATACAAATCATTGGTTTTATGTAATAAATTATACCGCATTAGATGGCATGTAGCCGATGAATCCAAATCAGTCATCAAAACGAATGCAGATTTTTTCAAAATTT
>JAJEHF010000035.1 GCA_022823865.1 Bryobacterales bacterium | reverse complement strand
GGAGCATGCCTGAACGAGCGGTCGTCGACCTGTCAAATCCCGGTGCCCGAAAGGGGCGAAAGTGGGGGTCTAGGTAACAACACCAACTCACGATCCTTTAGAATCAATAAGATACAAACGACAATGTCGAACATGCGCTAGCCGACCACGAGCAGGCACTGGAAGTCCTACAAAGTACAAACCTCGTGCTTTGCCGCAAGGCCGGGGAGTTCCAGAATGGCTCTAGCCCGCATATCTCACCAGAGGGGGGGTATCCGGGCTAGGTGGCAGGGCGTAAAGTGTCTTCCACGGGGAGCAGCCGTACCACGACAAGACGGCATTTGCCGCCAAGGATCACGGCTGCTTGCCTAACAGGTGAATGTCAAACCACTCCCCGGCCCAGCGGCCCACTTGCGGCGTTTGTTCAGCTCCGGGAAAACCGGGACCGTGGCGGGCACCGCTGACCTTGATCAGATCCGTCTTCACGCCCGCTTCTGCCAGTCGCTCCCGAAAGCGCTCCGACAGCGCGTACGGGACGACATCGTCCTGGTCACCATGGATCAGCAACAAAGGCGGATCGTCCGCCGTGACGTGCGTGATCGGCGACGCTTCACGGGCGATACGCATCTCCGGGGAGCCGGGATCAGGACGAGGGCTGAATCTTGCACCGAGCAATAGAGCGGGAACCTCCCGGCCGGTAGCGCTGGCCACGAAATCCGAGGGCGTGGCCCTCGCAACGACGCACTGCACCTTGGCGCTGACGCGATCAATCTCGCTCTCCGCCTGAGCATCGCCCTCGCCGGGCAGCACGCCGAGCATGCTTACCAAGTGACCGCCCGACGAGCCCCCAATGGCACCGATTCGGTCGGGATCGATTCCGAATCTCTCGCCATGGAACCTGACGAATCGCACGGCACGCTGCACATCTTCCACCGGGGCCGGATACTGGAAGCGCGGAATTGCCCTGTGGTTCACCGTGAAGACCGTGTAGCCACGCTCCACCAAGGGCAGAGCTTCGATCCGGACGTGACCCGCTTCCTTCAACGGGCGGGCATCCAAGCTCAGCGGGGCGCTCCACCCACTGCCTGACACGTGAATGAGCCCTATGCCGTTCGGCTGCTCCGGGTAGTGGACGTCCATCAGCAGGGCAAGGCCCGAGTACATGCCATAGATCACATTGCGGTCGACGCGCGACTCGGCTGGCAATACAAGCGCAAACAACGCAACAGCAAGGGCAGATTTGATCGCTGCTGTTCGCATGGCTATCGGCAGTCTGCGGAAGCGGACGCCAGCTCGGTTAGTTTAGCGGCCCGACAGATTCGATGGCCGAGGGCAGTCCTTGCCACGGTTGCAGGATCACGCGCCTCAGTGAATGAATTGGCCGGAATCCGCCGTGGGCGATGGCGAGGTAGCCAAGGACGATAAACGAACCAAGGCCAAAGGAGGTGATCCGCCATCGCCCAACGGTTCTGACTATAAACCATCCTCGCGACGATTGCACCGGCGGACGGCCGGACTGCGAATCGGCTGATCGGCCGTACGCTTCCGTCACAGGTCGCTGTATATTGTTGGGGGACCAAAGGAGCCCGAGCACCTATGAAAACCCTACTCGCAACCCTGTTTTCGATCGTCGCGCTGACACTGCAAGCCGCCGATCTGAAGGTGGTCGTCATCGGCCAGTCGGTAGATCTTGTTGCCGAATTGCGCACCGGCAGCCCAGCCAACGTCACTATCTCGCACGTCACGAACCGCGGCAGCGGGGATGCCAACCTGCTTCGAGAGGCTGCCGATGCGGATGCCATCATCGGCAATCCAACGCTTGCATTGGTTCAGGCCGCAAAGCAGCTGAAGTGGGTGCAGATTACCAGTGCCGGTGTCAAGCCCTACCTGTACCCGGAGCTCGTCGAGAGCGACGTGGTCATGACCAACGCGCAGACGCTCTCTTCCGCTGCTATCGCCGACCACGGCTTCGCCATGCTGCTGGCACTGACGCGCAATCTGAATCACTTCATCCCTGACCGGACCAACGAGACTTGGAAGGGCGGCAATTACGGCATGGTCGAGCTGGAGGGAATGACAGCCCTTGTGATCGGTACCGGCGGCATCGGATCGAACGTGGCGCGGCGGGCCAAGGGATTCGGCATGCGAGTGATCGGCGTGGACCCAGAGGAGTTTCCGCCGCGGCAGAGCTTCGACCGGATGGTCTTCCCCGACCGCCTGGACACAGTCATTCCCGAAGCGGACGCCATCTTCGTGTGCGCGCCTCACACGGCGGACAGCGAGGGCATGCTCGGCGCGGCGCAGTTCGAGCTCATGAAGCGCGGCAGCTACTTCATCGCCCTCTCTCGCGGCAAGCTCTATGACATGGGCGCTTTGGTCAAGGCACTTGACAGCCAGCATCTCGCCGGTGCCGGCGTCGACGTGACGGATCCGGAGCCGTTGCCGTCAGGCCACCCCCTGTGGAAGTTCGACAACGCGGTCATCACGCCTCACGTGGCGACGCAAGGCCTGCTCGGCGGCAAGCTGCGTCTCGAGATCTACAAGGACAACATCGCGCGCTTTGCCGCTGGCGAACGCCTCCGCAACGTCGTTGACATGCGCAAGGAATACTAGGGCGCTGTCGATTGGCGAACTTCCCTAGCCTAGCTGTTGCGGTTGGCGGCCCCGTTGCGGTTCACGGCTGATGACTTTCCGCCGCAACCTGCACGGTCAGGCCGTTGACGTCCTTGAAGTACGTGCGGTCCTCGCGTCGCACGGAGTCGATTCCGTGCTGGGCTAGCTTCTCGCGCACGACATCCGGGTCATAGTCCTCGACCGAGAAGCAGAAGTGGTCGGCACCGCCGCCCTGGCGGCGCTGGAACAAGGCAAGGAAGTTCGGGCCCAGCCCAAGGAAGGCGCTGTTCCCGCTCCTGCTGATGACGTTCAGCCCCATCAGCGCCTGGTACCACTCGACCGAGCGACCCACGTCGGTCACCCTGAGGGCGACGTGATTGACGTCGACCCCATGCAGGATGGAATCCGGCCTGGGATCCTTGCGGTACGCCTCGGCGACTTGATCCTCCCGGCGCATTGTTTCGGAAAGATGGTTCTGAGTGCCGTCCGGATCGAGGCAGGCCCAAATGTTCGGCGCCCGCTCGAACGGTTCGTAGCCATGCTGCTTGAGAATTGCGCCCACGCCTGCTTCGTCGAGACCGTCAACGCCGGGCGAGAAGTGGTTCAGGCCGGCTTCGTCGCCCTGGAACAGCGCAAGATAGTTGCGCTTGAGCCCACGCATTTGCCCGCGGCTGCCCATGTCCTGGATGATGCGCGTGCCAAGCACTCGGCTATAGAAGTCCGCTGCGCTCTTCACATCCGGCACTGTCAGTGAGATGTGGTTCAGCGAGGTAGCGTGGAACAGGCCCTCAACGGCCTTGAGCCTGCCGGCAAAGGCCAAACCCCCAGCCGTGGCAAGCCATTCTCTTCGTGTCGTCTGCATGCTGCCGCTCCGCTCGCACTCAGTCTAGCGCCGAACGCCGGAGCGCCGCTGGAATTTCGCCGGCACGGATCTCGGCTAAAATCGACGCCATCATGTCGAGCAACTGCAGGCTCGTGGCGCTACTCGCCGTTCTGTGGACGGAGCTTCCGGCGCAAGATCGTCCCAACTTCGTCGTCATCCTGAGCGACGACCAGAGCTGGGTCGGTTCGTCCGCGGCAACGGACCCCGCAGACCCCAGGTCGCGGAGCGACTATTTCCAGACGCCCGGTCTGGAGCGCTTGGCCCAACGGGGCATGACATTTACGGACGGATACGCTCCAGCTCCGTTCTGCTGTCCGACCAGGCGGAGCCTGCAGGTGGGCCAAACACCGGCGCGGCACCTATATCAGCAAGACCAGAAGAGCTGGCCCGCTGAGTATCGCCGGCAGCTCAATATACCCAAGCTGCTCACGGCCGCTGACGCGCGTTACAAGCTCGCCCACTTCGGCAAGTGGGACCACCGCTTCGACAGGCCCCTTCCCGCGGAGATGGGCTACGACCTCAGCGACGGGGATACTGGCAACGGCACGGGAGGCGGCAAGGGCTCGGGCGGGCCGGCGGCGTCTACGGATCCGAAGCTGATCGACCACATCACCGGCCGCGCATGCCGCTTTCTCGAGGACCAAGCGGCGACTGGCGGACCGTTCTACCTCCAGATCTCACACTATGCCGTGCATTTGGACATCTTCTATCACCAGGCGACTTTCGACCTCGTGCAACCTTGGAAGGCCGGCAAGAAGCACTACTTCCCGCCGTTCGCCGCCATGACGGCGGATATGGACGCCTCGGTCGGGAGGGTGCTAGACAAGATCGACGAACTAGGCCTGGACCGCAACACGTACGTAATCTTCCTCTCGGACAACGGCGGGCGGGCGACGCTGCCCGGCGCAGGCGATCCGCCAATGCCGAGAAACCACCCCTTGCGTGGCGCCAAGGGATCGATGTACGAGGGCGGCATTCGAGTGCCCTTCTTCGTGGCTGGTCCCGGGATTGAGCCCGGAAGCGTCAACCGCACGCCCGTAACTGGGCTGGACATCCTGCCGACGCTGGCAGACCTAGCCGGGTATCCCGACGACCTTCCCACGACGGTGGACGGCGGCTCACTCTGCGGCGTGCTTCGGGGCGGAACTGCTGTTTCCCGTCAGCGCGATTTCTTGGTCTTCCACCAATCCGTCAGCCGCAGGGCTCAGAGCGCGATCCGCAGGGGAAGGTGGAAGCTGGTCAAGACGTGGGCCCAGGACCAAGTCGAACTGTTTGATCTGGGCGCGGATATTGGAGAGGCAAATGACCTCGCCCGTGAAAGACCGGCGACAGCCCGCGAACTGCATCAAGCACTGGTGGGATTCCTTTCCGATGTCGGAGCGGAAACACGCAGGACCCAAGACTAGGTCGTAGTCCGGGCGTTGAATGGCAAGCCGCGGCGGGCAACACCTAGCGTCGGAGCCTTGGGGTCTATGTGCCTTCAGTCGACTGTGGCGCATTTAGTAGGACAACACGGGCCTGTTTATCAATTACTCGTTTATTTTCAGATGTTTAGAAGGAAATTATGGCGGTGAGGGTGGGATTCGAACCCACGGAACCCATGAAGGCTCAACGGTTTTCGAGACCGCCCGATTCAACCACTCTCGCACCTCACCACGCTTCTCTGCCCAGTATAACCACACGTCCTCAGCACGGCTCACCGGTTACCCACGACTGCATTCCCGAGCGGGTACGGGCACATAGGACGACACTCGGTTGTCCAAAGCGAAGCTCCGGCCGGCAGGCTCCCCTGAGCCGGCGTGCTGCGGCGCATGGAGAGGCAGAGCGGCGCAGGCTGGAAGCGGCCGGAATAGCCCGCCACAATCTCGCTGTCAGAATGGTTCATTGATGCCCTCGCCCGAGCCGCCGCGATTCCTGCTGACGAACGACGACGGCATCGCCGCTCCCGGGCTCGCAGCCTTGGAGGCGGCCCTGCCCACAGGGGCCGTTTCAACGATCATCGCTCCCTCGGCAGAGCATTCCGCCTGCAGCCATCAAGTCACCACGGCCCGGCCGATTCGCGCGTCCCGCCTCGACCGCCGGCGCATCGCCGTCGATTCGCTGCCCGCGGACTGCGTCCGCATCGGATTGCATGAGCTTCACGACAGCTTCGACTGGGTGCTCGCCGGGATCAATCATGGCGCCAACCTCGGGGCGGACATCTACTACTCGGGGACCGTCGCCGCCGTGCGAGAGGCCGCCTTGCTAGGCGTTCCCGCGATCGCGGTCTCCCACTACCGCGACAGGGTGCTGAGCGCCGCAGACTGGCGGCGTGCGGCCGATTGGGTTCGGAAACTGCTGCCCGGCCTGCTCTCCAAGCCGCTCCAAAAGGGAGAGTATTGGAATGTCAATCTACCCTGTCCGGTTCCCGGGCCTGCCGATCCGCCCGTAGTCGAATGCGCAGTCGACACGAACCCCGTGCATCTCGCCTACGCCGTGGACGGCGACGACTACTCTTATCGCGGAGTGTACAGCCAGCGGCCGCGCAGCCCGGGCCGGGATGTCGATGTATGCTTCCGCGGGAGTATCGCCGTCTCGCTGCTGCAGTTGCCGTGAGACAATACGGTTTTCCTTTGGTTTGCGGCACATCAGGGTAGATCAGTTGATCGTCGAACGGGGTCTGGTTGCTTCCCGCCAACAAGCGCAGGCCATGGTAATGGCCGGCGAAGTCTTGGTCAACGAACAGAAAGCCGACAAACCCGGCCGCTTGATTGCGCCTGATGCTTCGATCCGTCTTCTGCGACGGCGGCCCCGCTTTGTAAGCCGTGGGGGCGAGAAGCTGGCGGCGGCCATGTCTCGCTTCGAAGTCGACGTCGCAGGGGCGGTCTGTCTCGACATCGGGGCTTCGACCGGAGGATTCACGGACTGCCTGCTGCAGCTCGGTGCCGCCCGCGTACACGCGGTCGATGTCGGAACCAACCAGTTGCACTGGACCCTGCGCAACGAAGAGCGCGTGCATGTGCTCGAGCAATGCAACGCCAGATCCCTCACACGAGCCCATCTGGGCGAGCGGGTGTCCTTCGTCTGTTGCGATGTCAGCTTCATCTCGGTGACCAAGATTCTGCCGCGATTCGAGGACTTGCTCGCTCCCGGAGGCGAGGCCATCGTGCTCGCAAAACCGCAGTTCGAGGTCGGCAAGGGGGAAGTGGGCAAGGGCGGCGTAGTGCGCGACCATGAGAAACACATGGCGGTGGTTGAGTCGGTACGCGAGGCCATGCTGGAATGCGGATTCGATCGCGTGGAGTGGATGGAGAGCCCGCTGCTCGGCGCTTCCGGAAACCGCGAGTTCTTGCTACACGGGACGGCTTGGCACGCGCCTTCGACCAAGGAGGTCGCGTGATCCGCACAGTCGCTATCGTCAGCAAGCCGGGGCGCGACGACATTCCCGTGCTTCTGCACTACATCTTGGAGTGGGCGGCCGAGCACGACATACGCGTCAAGATCGACGTGTCCACTGCGGACTACCTGCACCGCGCTGATGGCATGGATCGGGATCGCCTGCCGGAAGAGTGCGACCTGATCGTAGTTCTCGGCGGCGACGGGACATTCCTGTCGGCCGCCCGGGCCGTTGGCCCGCGACAGACCCCTCTGCTGGCTGTAAACCTGGGCGGGCTGGGGTTCATGATGACGATCGGCCCCGACGAGCTTCCCGCCGCCCTGGAGGGCGTGGCACGCTCGGCATTCAAGCTTGACTCGCGAATGGTGCTGGAAGCCGATCTGGAACGGGACGGAGAGGTGGTTGACCGCTACTTCGCGCTTAACGACATCGTCGTTGCGAACAGCGCCGTCGCAAGACTGCTGCACCTAGAGGCCTACGCCGATGGCGAGTTCGTCTGTGGCTACCGTTCCGATGGCTTGATCGTTTCGACGCCGACAGGGTCGACCGCATACTCGCTCTCGGCCGGAGGGCCGGTGATGGCACCGGATGTGGCAGCCCTGACACTGACCCCGATCTGCCCGCACACGCTTTCCAACCGAGCCGTCGTCTTGCCTGCAACGGCCAAGGTTGAAGTGCGCATCCTAGATGGCGACGAGGAGAACTTCCTGAGCATAGACGGCCAAGTTGGCCGCCACCTAGAACCGCACGACCGGCTGCGCCTGTGGCGGGCCAGCCACACCGTCGATATCGTGCAAACCAACGACGTACCCTTCTTCGATGTCTTGCGCAGCAAGATGCGCTGGGGCGAGAGATAGGAGTCTCCTTCAAGGGATCCGGCGACGAGGCCGGGCAGGTCGCCTGGTTCGCATCAGTCACCAGCTTCTGGTGGACATGCCTCCCCGACACAGCGGCTCAGCCCGCGTCTCGCGCGGTGGCGATACCACCCCTTACCAGAACTCGCGAGCATGGCGATGGACGCGCTTGCCGTGCGCTCGCATGCGCTCCACCCGCGCTTGGTCACGCTCAGTCCGTTCATCGAGCGCCCGCAGCGCCTCGACAAGTTCGGCTCGACCATTCGGCGCAGCCAGCGCAACGCTCACCGCCGGATGCATCATGCAGAAGCGATAGCACTCCCCCGCGCTGGGAGGCGGCAGACCCGGCGGATCGTCCGGCGTCGAGCGCAACAGGTCCCGCCAGCGGAGCCCGGTGAACGTCACTACAGGCATTCCGAGCTCAGATGTAACAGGGAACACGTCCCGCTCCGCTCCGGTGTGAGCGGCGTTGTAGCGGATCATCAGCATGTCGAGCCTCCGCCGGCCGTTTGGAGCGATCTCTCCAGCCCAGCCAGCGGCTGACGCGCGCTGGTGGCTGGTCAGCCCAAGCATGCCGATGCGGCTTTCGCGCCGATAGCGGTCGAGCACTTCCCACGCCCCTCCGGGGGCCGTGATCGCCTGCCATTCTTCGGCCGATTCCACGTAGTAGAGTGTCGCGACATCCAGGCGCCGGCTGCGAGTGTGCTCAAGAATCCACTCCAGCTCGCGCTCTGCCCGCTCGGCCGTGCGGGCCTTGATCTGCGCAGCGAACACGATCTCGTCGCGCCGCGACCCCAGTTCAGCTACGGCTTGCGACAAGCCATCGGGCTTGCCGCACCAGTTGAAGTAGCGCACGCCTCGTGAGAACGCGTACTCAAAATCGTTACCGGACAGCCTTGTATTGCCGCGCGTTGCAATGCCTAGTCGGGGCACTGCGGGCAGGCTCGCAGAGAGCCGGACAAGTTGGCTCATCCGGAAACCTTGATGACGCTGTCGGTCAGAACGTGAAGCGCAAGGTAAACCGGAACGTCCGGCCGTCGTTGAGCGTGTTCGTGATCTTGCCGAAATTGCCTTGCGCCAAGCTCGAGCCGGGATCCTGGAATTGCGGATGGTTCGTGAAGTTGAGCGACTCGGCCCGCAACAGCAATCTGTCTTCGCCGACCGGCCAGGACTTGGACAGGGCAAGGTTGATATTTGCAATGCCGTCCCGGCGGAAGGTGTTGCGACCAAGGTTGCCCCGTTGGTCGGTCGGCTGGATGAAGGAGAACGCGCTGGCCGGCAATCGCTCGAACGAGGTGTCCGGATGATCAATCGAGCGTCCCAGCACGGACGTGTCTTCAACGATCGGCGTGTCGCTGTGGGATCCATCCACGTTGCCGAAGCCAGGCGCGTCCGAGCCAGCCTGCACCGAGAACGGCGTCCCTGACTTGAGCAGCACGACCGAGCTGAGTTGCCACGCACCGAACAGGCTCCGAAGCAGCCCGCCCCTGGTACCCAGGGCAGGCGTCTGGTAGCTGAAGTTGAACAGCGCCGCATGCGGCTGGTCAAAGTTGCTCACGCCGCGCAGCTCGTGATGGACGTCGAACTCGGAGGGACTCTCGGTCTGCATCCGGTTAGCGTTGGAAGCTGTGTTGAGATAGCTGCCGCCCAGGTCAATCGCCTTGCTCCACCAATACGACGCCTCCAGGCTGACGCCGGCCCAGCGCGGAATGCGCAGGGTCGCCCGCCCCGCGTCGAAGAACCCGCGCGAGCCGTTGTTGACGTGGAACACGTTGAAGTGGCGCTGGTCGGGACGCCTCAGGTTCACGGTGCGCGTCGTCTGGGCTATACCCTCGACCGGACGGGCCCGGTTGAGGAAGTACATCGACAGCAGCTGGTGCGAGCGACTGCCGATGTAAGCCAGGTCCAGATTCCAGTCTCGGGCAATCTCAAACTCCCACGAATAGCTGTAGTTGTGCGTGTACGGGATGCTCAGGTCAGGGGCGATGTCGAAGGTCACCGATCGCGCATTGGGATCAAGCTTGATTGGTCGCAGCTCCTTCAGCGGATCAACCAAGTCGGGTGTCTGGACCACGACCGTCACGTTCTGCGGAGGGTTGATGCGCGCCTGGATGTAGGTGGCCGTGAAGATCTCTCCGTAGTGCAGGCCGTAGGATCCGCGCATCACCCCGCCCCTGCCAGGGAGTCGATAGGCAAAGCCGAAACGCGGCGCGAAGTTGTTCAGGTCCGACGAGTACGGAATCCGTGTCAGATCGTTGACCTCTGTCGGCCGGGCGACTGGCTCCCAGCGCAGGCCCAGGCTCAACGTGAGGTTGCTGCTCGCCTTCCACTCGTCGCCGAAGTAGAGCTGCGACATCCACTGCCGGAAGCCCCGATGGACGTCGCCGATGGCGATCGAGTAGTTGCTCGCCAAGCCCATGCGCAGGTTGGTAATGCCATCGCGGCCGAAGTTCTGCCGGAAGATGAACCGGCCCCGGTGGTCCTGCAGCTCCCGGCCATTGATCTGGCTGCGGTGCAGCTCGCCGCCGAAGGTGAAATTATGGTCGCCCCGGCGATAGCGCAGGCGGGCTCCGTAGCGGAAGTTATTGCCGGCACGATCCACCGGAAAGCGGCCGGGCGGGCCGATCGAGTCCAGTTCGCGGCCGACGCGGATCCAAGGCCCGATGGAGGTTTCGTCGGGAATCAGCAGCGAGCCGACCCGATCGAAGCCAACCGTGAAATCACCGGTCAGGCGGGGCGTCCAGCTGCGATTCCAAGTGATGCGAGATTGGTGGTTGCGCGTGGTCGTGTTCGGGTTCTGGCCACCGACCAACTGAAACGCGTCCACGCTCTGAAGCACCAAGCCGTAGCGCATGGTGATGCGCCCGCTATCGCCGGTCGCCTGGTCCAGCGTTGCCGAAACCCGGTCGTTGGCAATGTCCTGCGGCGCATTCGTGTTGAGGGCTCGCTGATTGATGTCCGGGCGATTCGGGGCCGCAACGGGATAGGCGTCCATGATCCGCTGCACGAATGCTCGTGTCGTGGGATCGTTGGTGAGCGGTGTCCGCTCTTCCAGCGTCGGCACCAGCACGTTGCCGTTCACCTGGCCCTTGTTCC
Source organism: Bryobacterales bacterium (assembly GCA_022823865.1). Lineage (GTDB taxonomy): Bacteria > Acidobacteriota > Terriglobia > Bryobacterales > UBA6623 > VXMF01. The sequence continues at coordinate 813 of JAJEHF010000035.1, read as the reverse complement.
GCGTCTGGCTGCCGTTGAGCGTGAGCGCGGCTCCTTTCCACACCGGCATTCCCACCGTGACGCCGTAATTGTTGCTACGCGCCGGCTGCACGGCGCCTACTTGGAAGAATGAGCGAGCGCTGACAGCGCTGTTGGTATGGGTCAGGAACAGATTGCCGCGGACCCGCGATGCCGGCGACGGAGCAGCGTGGACAGGACGCCCGGGCGGGCCCCCGAACTCGGTGGCCCAGTACGAACGATCGATCTGAAGGTTCTTTACGGCGGTCGCCGAAGTGCCGAGCCGCTCGTTGAGCTCCTTGAGCACGTTATTGTCGATCAAGGCCAGGCTGACGTTTTCGTTGCGGCGCCCCTCGCCTTGCTCGGAGTTCACTTCGCCGAGCAGGTTGAGCCGTGTTCGATCCGCAGCATCCGATGTGGAGGCCGCGCCAGCCTCGCTATCGGATCGTTCGCCATCGAGCGCCTCGGAGCTCTCTTCCGCGACCTCGGACTCGCTTGCACCGGATGCGCTCGGCGCCGACTGGGCAAATGCGGGCCCGGCAAGCACTACCAAGGCCATGCAAGTCCCGAGCAGTCTACCGCCGTGCATCCTAGGCCCAGCGTACCGCAGTCTAGCCATCTTTATGCACCTCCACCGGCTAGTCGATTAGGCGAGTCTTGGCCCGCCGTTGTTACGCAGGGCCATTTTTTTGTCCGAGTCCGAGGCAGTGCACGACAGTAGCCGGAGGGGCAGCGGCAGCCTGCTAGAGTTTGCGAGCTCGGCATGGTAGCGCTGTCTGCTGCGAGGACTGGACATTTTGTTGTCAGTCTGTCAGG
>JAJEHF010000036.1 GCA_022823865.1 Bryobacterales bacterium | reverse complement strand
CGCCTTGGCCGGCTGCGCTCAAGCACACAACCCATTTAGAATCAACGAGTTGAGGAATCCGAGACGCTCTCATCCGAAAACTCGGCCTACACTTCTTCGTAAAGTACTGATTCTAAAGGTCTTCCAACCGGACAGCCGTGGAGGTAGGTGAAAGACCGGTCACCGACGGCCGAGAGGCGGATGGAGCGTAAAGCCCCGGCATTGATCGAGTTGGGTAATGCGATCGTTTCAAACTACCCGACCCGTCGATTCAGCAATCTTGGTCAACTCCTTCACGATGCCCGCATTGCCGGAATCGTCGATCACGTTGCGAAACTCCCCCGGATCGTTCTCGAGATCGAATAGTTCGCTGCGCTCCCAGCTGAGGTAATTCAGCTTCCAGCGGTCGGTGCGGACCATGACGATCGGTGGCTTGCCCACGAAGCGGTCATCCGCCGTGAACACCCTGCGGCAGAAGTAGTATTCCGAATAGGCGAACTCGCGCCCCGCGTGCCGCTCGCCGCGAACCGATGCCGCGAACGAGCGCCCGTCAATTCCCGCGGGGGCGTCCAATGCGCACAATTCCGCCAAAGTCGGCAGCAGGTCAACCTGTTCGACGATGTGCTCCCTCGCCGTACCGGCACCCAATCGGTCGGGCGTGCGAACGATCAGCGGCACTCGGACCGACTGCTCGTACATGTTGTGCTTGGTCCACATGCGGTGAGCGCCGGCCATCTCGCCGTGGTCCGAGGTGTAGACCACCACCGTGTTCTTGTCCAGGCCGAGTTCGCGCAGCGTGTCAAAGACCCGTCCCACGTTGGCATCCATTTGCGAGACGTTGCCGTAGTAGCCGCGGATCGCATCGCGCAACTCCTCGTCTGTCTGCTGGTACCAGCCGCGCTCCTTGGCCCGCACCAAGTGGCCGTGGAAGCCCGTCTCCAGTGCGTTCGGCGCTCGCTCTGGCAGCTCGATGTCAGTGTCCTCGTAACGGTCCCAGTACTTGCGGTGGGGCACGAGCGGCGTGTGCGGCATGAAGAACGAAGCCCACAGGCAGAAGGGCCGGTCCTTGTGCTCCCGCAGGAACCGCACCGCCTCCTCCGCATAGAAGGTGTCGCGGAAGAGCCGTTCGGGCATTGCCGACGGCCGACCGCTCGTCGCTCCCCCTTCGCCCTGGTCCGCGCGGAACGCCTGGGCTTCCTGCTTGGTCAGGCGTGCCTGATGCGAAGCAGCGTTGACCCTGTGCGCGAACCCGTGCTTGCGGCTCTCGTCGACAAAGTGCATCTTGCCGACAGCCGCCGTCGAGTATCCGTGGTCTCCGAAGAGGTGGGCCGCGGTGCGCGCGTCCGAAGAGAGCGCGTCCTGCAAAATCTTGGCGCCGTGCCGGCTGGCGTAGTTCCCGGTGATGATGGAGCCGCGCGACGGCACGCAGACCGGAGACTGGCAATAGGCCCGCTCGAAGCGGACGCCGTCCGCCGCAATCTCATCGATATGCGGCGTCTGGGCCTGCTCGTGCCCGTAGCAGCCGGAGGCAGCTGCCTGATGCTGGTCCGAGCACAAGAACAGCAGGTTCGCGCGCCGCGTCTGGGGAAACGCGAAGAACGGCCCGGTCGAGGCCGCGGCTAGGGTGCGGATGACAGCTCGCCTCTTCACGGCAGCCCACTATAGCAGCGGGCCGGCGGGAGGGCGCCCTAACCGGCTCGCTTGAAGCAATACACCTCGCCGCTGCGGGATCCGATCACCAGGCGTCCATCGGCGATCGCCGGAGAGGCGACGATGCGACCTCCGATCGCGAACTTCCACAGCAACTTCCCGTCTTGGTGGCCAAGCGCATACAGGTGGCCATCCATCGAGCCCACCCAGATGACGTCGCCGGCGAGCAACGGCGAGGAGTCCACCCGCGAACGCGTCTCGAAATCCCAGCGCAACTCGCCGGTTTGCTCGTCGATCGCATGGACGCGCTTGTCCCGGCCGCCGATCACTACCAGGCCGTCGCGGACCACCGGCGACGCAAAGAACTCGTAATCGGTGTCGGGGTGGTCGTAGCGCCATGCGATCCGCCTTCCGCTCCAGTCAATTTTCAGCACCTGGTAGCCGAACGTGCCGACATAGGCCGATCCGCCCACAACCGCGGGAGAGGCCGCGACGTAGTCTTGCATGTCGACCCATGCGTCCTCTTCGCCGGTCTGGATGTCGATGATGCGGAACTTGCCGTCGCAACCGGTGATGAAGGTCTTGCCGTCCACCACGGCCGGGCTCGAATTGACCCGATCCTCCGTCTGGTACTTCCAGAGCAACTCGCCGGACTGCGGTTCAAACGCATACAGGTGCGTGTCATAGGAGGCCACCAGCACGGCTTCGTCGCTGCAGTGCGGCGAGGACAGGATCTCGGCGAACGTCTGGTAGACCCAGACCGATTCCCCGGTCTCCACGCTAACGGCGTGGAAATAGCCTTCCTCGTCCCCGAAGAAGACCATACCCCGGGCGACGCAGCCGGAAGCCGGCACGCCCAGATTCGCCTGGTAGACCCAGTTGGCCTCTCCGCTCTCTAGGTCCACCGAATGGAAGCGCCCGTCCATCTCGCCGAAGTAGACGGTGCCGTCAACGATGATGGCTGTGGAGTCGACGCCGCCCGGGGCATCGTAGGCCCACGCCACATCAAGCGGGGGATCGTAGGCCGACTCCGCGATCGCATTGCGCGCGCTATTGCCGAGAAACAGCGGCCAGTCGGACGCAAGCGAGAGCGGCGCTGCGAGAGCGGCAGCCGCAAGCCAAGCTGTCCAAGGCCTGCCGGGTGCGGACAGAAATCGCTTCAGCACTCCTTTAGCTTATGCAAGGCTGGCTGTCCGGCCGCGCGATCGGCGGGGCGGCGCTCAGAAGGTCGCGATTGGATTGAAGGGACTTCCCGTGCCGCCTCCCACCGCCATCGGCGCGGCGGTCACGAGGAACTCCCAACGGTTCTGCCGCGCCGCCTCCGCCGCCACGGCCTCGAGATCGAGGTTGTCGAAGATCGGCATGCCCATGGCGATGATGACCAACTGATGGATCGGCTGGTTGACGCCGTCGACCAGCGACGGCGCTACGTCGCTAGCGGCATCGCTGCCGAGAATCGCGGCGTCCCGGTCCTTGAGCCACTTCGCGCTCGAGGCGTGCAGGCCGGCCGATTTCTTCGAAACATCCCACGGCCCCTCGGCATCCCGCTTGGCCCAGCGGCCGGTCCGAATCAGCACGATGTCCCCGCTCTGCACCTTCGCTCCGGACTGTTTCTCCCACGCGTCCAGATCCGCCGGGTAGATCGGCGTGCCGGGCTCGAGCCAGTCCACGCCCTTCAGTCGCGGAATGTCCATCAGCACGGCCCGCGCGAAGATGCCCTCCTTGAAATTCGTCACGGCCAGCTTCGGTGCACCCTCGGCCACGACCTCGGCCTGCGGGAAGCCGTTGTACATCTTGCCGTTAAAGGCCATGTGGCAGAGCGAGTCCATGTGCGTATGCGCATAGCCGTGATAGCTGACTTGGTAGTTGTCGGAAACGAACTGGCCCGGATTGTTCAGGCCGACGTTCAGCATCTTGTGCAAGAAGGGCCGCGGATTGTCGACCGCGCTGTCTTTCTCGACGTCGCGCGCCAGCGACACCGAGACGCCTTTCGTCACCAGCTTGGCGGCGGCCAAGCGGGTCTCGGGAGTGATCAGGTTGACGGTCCCGCGCTGGTCATCTTCACCCCAGCGCCCCCAGTTAGAAAGCGATTCCATCCAGCCGTCCACGTCCGCCTTGGTCGCGGTCGGCTGGCCGTAGGCGCAGGCGAGCGAGAGCACAAGGGTCGTCAATAGGATCTTCTTCATGACGCCAACAGCTTACCAGCACGAGGGTGATTCCAGGCGGGAGGGCATGCCAAGCGCGCTGGAGCGAAAGCCCTCACCACTGCTCGCGCCCAACGATTCCGGTTCCCTCTTCAATGCGTATCAAGGCGTTAGCTTTCACGCCCGGGTAGGCCTCGGTCTTGCCGGTCGGCCAGCGCACCTCGAGATCGGCGGACGCGGCCTCTCCCAGTCCGAAATGCAGCCGGCTGTCGTTCGCCGAGTGAAAGCTGGACTGGCTCAGCACCGCCTGGGCCTGCCGCCGGCCGCCGTAGCTGGCGATCACGGTCGCTCCGATCGCGCTGCGATTGGAATCGACGCCGGTCAGCTTGACCTTGAGCCAATTGGCGCGGCCCGCGAGGTCGTTGCGCAGCAGGCTGGGGGGCTGGTTGAGGTTGACGATCAGGATGTCCACATCGCCATCGTTGTCGAAATCTCCGAAAGCGCAGCCGCGGCTGGACCGCGCCTCGGCAAGGGCGCCGCCCGCCTCCTCGAAGAGCTGTTCGAAGCGTCCGTCGCCGAGATTGCGGAACAGCACCCGCGGCGTCGCCGCCGGATACCGCTCGTGCTCGCGGGCGACTTGCGGGTAAACGCTGCCGGTCACGAAGAAGATGTCCGGCAGGCCGCTGTTGTCCAAGTCCGCCAGGCCCGCCCCCCAGCCCACGTAGCGGGTCTCGACCCCGATCCCCGAGCGCAGGGTCATGTCGTCGAAGTACCCTTCCCCGTCGTTGCGGTACAGCACGTGTGTGTCATCGGAGAAGTGCGTCTTGAACAAGTCCAGGCTGCCGCTGCAGTCGTAGTCGCCGACTGCCACGCCCATGCCGGCCTGCTCGGCTCCGTCCTCGCTGACGGCGCAGCCGCGCTCAAGCGCCTCTTCGCTAAAGGTGCCGTCGCCATTGTTGCGGTAGAACAGGCTCGGGCTGGAATCGCCCGCGACGAATATGTCCTGCCAGCCGTCGTTGTCGAAATCGGCGGCCACGGCGCTCAGCGCATAGCTCTCGGTGGCGGACGCGATGCCGGAAGCGACGCTGACGTCGGTGAAGGTGCCATCGCCGTTGTTGCGGTAGAGCAGGTTGTGCCCGCGCCGCAAGCCGCGGGGGCCGCAGACGACAGGCACGCCCTTCCAGACGCAGACCGACGACTCGCCGGGCAGCGGCACCGTCTCGAAGTCGAACTCCAGGTAGTTGGCGACGAACAGGTCCAAGTCCCCGCTGCGGTTGTAGTCGAGAAACGTGCAGCCCGAGCCCCAGCGAACTTCCGGGCGGGACAGGCCGGCTTCCTCGGTCACGTCCGTGAAGGTGCCGTCGGCATTGTTGCGATACAGGACGTTCTGCCCCCAGTAGGTGACGAACAGGTCGTCGTACCCGCTGTTGTTGTAGTCGCCCACGCAAACGCCGCACGCCCACCCATGCCTGACCAGCCCGGCCTCTTCGGTAACGTCCGTGAACGTGCCGTCGCGGTTGTTGCGGTACAGCCGGTTGGTCGCGCCCTCGGGGACCGCGTCCAGAGTCCGTCCGTTCAAGACGAAGATGTCGAGCCAGCCATCGTTGTCATAGTCAATGAAGGCAGCGCCGCAGCCGATCGTCTCGAGGATGTAGCGGGGGTTGTCGGGCGAGCCGTAGACGGTCGGCTGGATCAAGCCCGCGTCCTTGGCCACGTCGGTGAAGCGGGCGTGAAACGGCAGGCCCGAAGCCTCGGCGCGCGGCTGGGCTCGCACGCCCCTAGACGCAACCCCTTGCGCCCGCAGCGGCCGGGTCGCAAGGGGCGCTAGCGCCAGCAATTGCCGCCGCGACAAGCTACCCGCCATGCCCACAATGTAACAATGGCATGCGGGCAGAGCTTGAGGGAGGCTGTGGCACGCGGGCTTTCCGGACAGGGTCGCACCGACGCCGTCTGCGCGGTGCCGGGCGTTGATTGCTCGATATGCCCACGGCCCGGCACCGGACTGGCTCGGAGCTGTCGCGCGGCTCCGCCATCGCCCGCTGCTTGGACATCCGTGCCGTGATCGCCTGGCTACGTCGCTTCGCGCCTGTTTTGTGCGCGGCCGCCATGTGCGGCAGTTCCGCGGCCCAAACCGCGGACGAAGCGCTCGCGAACGGCGTGCGCCTGCAGCAGCAGGGCGACTTGGAGCGAGCAATCGCAGAGTTTCGTCTGGCTGTGGAACTGGCTCCCGACCGCATTGACGCGCTGTCCAACCTGTCGGTTGCCTACCTGCAAAGCGGACGCCCGGCGCAAGCGCTGCCCGGCCTGCAGCGCGCGCGAACGGCTCTTCCCGAGCACGCGGGCGTCGCCTACTTCCTGGGCTTGGCGTACTTCCAGACCGAGCGTCACGCAGACGCCCGGGACGTGCTGGCATGGGTATTGGACAGGCAGCCGGGCAACGGACAGGCCTTGCACCTGTACGGCCTGTCGCTGCTCAAACTGGGCGATCTCGGGGGCGGGACCCGAGCGCTCGAACGCGTCGTGGCAGCCGATCCCAACAACCGCCGGGCGGCCTACACCTTGGGATCGGCCTATATCAGGGCCGGGCGAGCCGAGCTTGCCGAAACGCTTATCAGCGAGCGCCTGCGCGACGACGAGACGCCCGAAGCCTTGCTGATCAAGGGGTCGTTGCAACTCGCCAAGAAGCAGTCCCAAGAGGCGCTGGCACTGTTGCAGCGGGCACGCTCGGGCAACAGCGACCTTCCGATGCTGCGCTCGCAGATTGGCGTCGCCCTGCTGTATGCCGGGCGCAGGGAGGGGGCGGAGGCGGAGTTCCGCGCCGAACTCGCCGCCAATCCCAGCGATTTCAACGCAAACGCCTTTCTTGGGTGGCTGCTCCAGCAGGACGGCGAGCAGGTGCGGGCGCTGGAATTGCTAGAGCAGGCCTACGCCCTGAACGAGTCCGATGCCGGCGTGCAGTACCTGCTCGCCCAGGCGCATAGCGCCCAGGGGGCTTGGAGGGAGGCCGAGACGCTGCTGCGCCGTGTCGTGGAAGCGCAGCCGGACTTCACGCCGGCGCACGTGATGCTGGCCCGGGCCTACGCGAAGCTCAAGCGTCGGGACGAGTTCCGCCGCCAGCAAGAGATCATCAAGCGACTCAACGCGCGCCAGCAAGAACGCGACTTGCGGGGTGTCGACCAGCTCTACGACGGCGCCGTGCTGTCGATGCCCCAGAGGGGCGCGCCAGCTTCCGATCGCCAGCCAGCGCCAAGACCATGAATCTCAATCTGCTCATGAGCCGCATCGCGGCCGGCGCGGCGCTGACAGCCTGGGCCTCGCTGGCGGCAGTGCCCGCGGCAGCGCAGCCAGGACATGCAGACGCCGGCACCTCCATCCAATTCGAATCCGTTCCGCCGGCCAGCAGCGGCATCCAATGGTCGCATGTCAACGGGATGTCAGACGCCCGCCACCTGCCAGAGACCGTTGGCGCTGGCAGTGCCTTCTTCGACTTCGACGGGGACGGCTGGATGGACATCTACTTGGTCAACAGCGGGCCGTCCGATTTTTTCGAGCCGGACCGGGAACTTTCGAACGCGCTGTACCGCAACAACGGCGACGGGACGTTCAGCGACGTGACGGAGTCCGCCGGCGTCCAGGGCGGGCGGTTCGGCATGGGGGTGTCGGCCGCAGACTTCGATGCCGACGGTGACACGGACTTCTACCTGACCGCCTACGGCCGCAACCAGCTGTTCCGGAACCAAGGCGATGGCAGCTTCGAAGAGGTCGCCGAAGAGGCCGGCGTCGCTGCGAGCGGCTGGTTCACCGACGCGGTCTGGTTCGACTACGACAACGACTCGCACCTGGACTTGTTCGTGTCCGGATTCGTTTCCTACAGCTTGGACGAAGCGAAATACTGCGGCGACAACGAAGCCGGCCGGCGCCACTACTGCATACCGCGCTCGTTCCGTCCGACCCAGTGCCTGCTGTACCGCAACAACGGGGACGGCACGTTTGCCGACGTGAGCGAGGAGTCGGGCATCGCGGGCGTCGGCAGCAAGTCATTCGGCGCCGTGGCGACAGACATCAACCGCGACGGCGCGCTGGACCTATTCGTCGCCAACGACACGATTCAGAACTTTCTCTTTGTCAACCAAGGCGACGGCACGTTCTACGAAGAGGGCCTGCTGCTGGGAGTGGCCTACAGCGACGCCGGCACGGCGCGATCCGGCATGGGGGTCGACGCGGCGGACTACGACGGCGACGGCTGGCAGGACCTGTTCGTAGCGAACATCGACCAGGAGATGTTCAGCCTGTACAAGAACCTCGAGGGCGACGATTTCGCTGACGCCTCGCTCGAAGTGCGCAGGGAGACCCGGCTGTACAGCGGCTGGGGCCTGCGCTTCTTCGACTTCGACAACGATGGCGATCCGGACTTGATCCTTGCGAACGGCCATCCCGACGACATGATCGTCCTGTTCAAGCCGCAGGTGAGCTACAGGCAGGAGCTGCTGCTATTCGAGAATCGAGGCACGGACTTTCGGAACGTCAGCGACACCGCCGGGAGCGTCTTCAAGGAAGAGTACGCGGCCCGCGGCCTGGCGGTGGGGGACTACGACAACGACGGAGACGGAGACCTGCTGGTGTCCAACAACGGCGCCGCCCCGCTGCTGCTGCGCAACGACACCGAGCGGGCCAACCAGTGGGTCGGCCTGCGTCTGATCGCGACCGAGAGCAACCCGGAGGGGGTCGGAGCCGTGGTTGCGTGGCAGGCGGGAGGTGTCGAGCGCAGCCGTTTCCGCACCAGCGGCGGCAGCTACCTGTCCTCGCACGACCGACGCGAGATCCTCGGCCTGGGGAGCGCCGCTTCTGCAGAGTGGATCGAGATCCGCTGGCCCGGCGGCACGGTCGATCGACTCGAGGGCGTCGCGCCGGGCGCATATCACACGGTCCGCGAGGGCACGGGGGTCGTGCCCTAGCCGGCCGCGCCGGCCCAATTGGCGCCCGCCCCGCTGGTGTACTCTGGGACTCGGCAATGTTCGTCAGCAGTGAACGCAAGCGCTTGGAGCGAGAGCGCCGCAGCGAAGGCAGGCTGCCTCCGGGCCAGTCTCTGACACTCAAATGGCCCGTGCTGCACGCGGGCACTGTCCCGCAATTCGATCCCGTCACTTGGAAGTTCGAGGTCTTCGGCCTGGTCGACCGCCCGTTCGAGCTGACGTGGCAGGAATTCCAAGCCCTGCCGCGCAAGCGGGTGCAGGCGGACTTTCACTGCGTGACAACCTGGAGCAAGGTCGACAACGTCTGGGAAGGCGTCGCCATGAGCACCATCGCCGAGCGCGCGATGCCAAAGCCCGGGGCGCGCTTCGTCATCCAGCACTGCGACGGGGGCTACACCACCAACACCCCCCTCGCGGACCTGCTCCGCGAGAACGTGCTGCTCGCCGACACCCACAGCCCGGAGCCGCTGACTCCGGAGCACGGCGCGCCATTGCGGATGATCGTTCCGCACTTGTACGCCTGGAAGAGTTCGAAGTGGATTCGCGGCCTGGAGTTCATGGCGGAAGACCGGGCCGGGTACTGGGAGGAGCGCGGCTACCACATGTATGGCGATCCCGTCCGCGAGCAGCGCTTTCGCTAGCGGCCCGCGATGCTAGCCAAGCTCTTCGAACGACTGCGGAGCGGCCGTCGGCAACCCGCGCCGGAGCTCCTCGGCCGGCCGCCGATCCGGCGCGAAAAGGCGTACGCCGCCGATAGCGGCTATGTCTACCAGTACACCTACGAAGGCTATCTGGCCGCCAAGCGCGCGGACTCCGCCGGCAGCGAGTTCGTGTTTGAGTGCTCGTCCGACAGGGCCGCGCGCTTTCGCCTCGCCGTGTTCGCTCCCGACGAGAGCTTCGCAGCCTGGGAGCGGAGCACGGGCCGCGACTTGAACGCTGTCGAGCGCTACGCGATCGTCAAGATGCAGCTCTTTGCGATCCTCGACGAGTCCGAGCATATCCAGCGCGACGGCGAGTGGGTGCTGACCGCAGCACAGGTCGAGCGCCACGTCGCCGAGCTCGATCTCTGACGGCGGGCCGAACGTACAATGAGCGCATGAAGACGCATGCCAGCTGGCTCGTCTCGGCCGTGGCCTTGACGCTGTCTTGCTCGGGGCCGCCGCCCCAGGACGACCGGTTCGTGGCCCTGGCGGGGAGCTACATCGAGGAGTTTCTCGAGCGCTATCCCGAATACGCCACGGCCTTGGGCGACCATCGCTACGACGGCAGGCTCAACGATTACACGGCTGCCGGCGTGGCCGCGGGCCTGGAATGGAACAAGCGCTACCTGGAGGAACTGGCAGCGATCGATCCGGCGCGCCTGGGCGCTGCCAACGCCATCGACTACGAGATCCTGCGCAACCACGTCGAATACAGCGTCTGGTCATCCGAAGTCCTGCGGGAGCACGAATGGAATCCGATGCGCTACGGCGTGGGCGATGCGCTGTACTCGCTGCTGGCACGGGAGTTCGCGCCGCTCGAAGAGCGCCTGCAGAGCCTGTACCAGCGCCTCGAGGCAATCCCCGCTGCGCTGTCCGCAGCCCGCGAGAACCTGACCGACCCTCCGAGAATCCACACCGAGACGGCGATTCGCCAAAACGACGGCGCAATCTCCCTTTTGTCGAAGAGCCTCGACGAATTCCTCGCCATGGCCCCGGGCAAGGAAGAGGAACTCGCCCAGGCTAGGGAAGCGGCAATCCAAGCGCTGCAAGAGCACGGCCGCTGGATGCGGGAAGAACTGCTGCCTCGTTCGACCCGCTCGTTCCGCATCGGCGAGGAGAAATACCGCGCCAAGCTCTCCTACACGCTGCATTCCGATCTGTCGATGGAGGAGATCCTCGAACGCGCGCTGCAGAGGCTGGCCGAGCTGCAGGAAGAACTCTACAGCACGGCCTTGCCGCTGTACCGAGAACACCGTCCCGGCGCCGCAGAGGACGCGCTTGCGGACCGCCCCGCCGTGATTCGGGCGGTGCTCGACATGCTGGCAGATTCCCATTCCACGGACTCGTCCATCGTTGAAGATGCCAAGCAGGACCTGGCGGAAGTCACCGAGTTCACCCGGGAAAGCAGGATTGTCTCGGTCCCGGACGAGCCACTGCAGATCATCGTGATGCCGGAATTCCGCCGGGGCGTCTCCACCGCCTATTGCGATTCGCCCGGTCCTCTGGAAGAGAACGGCGAGACCTTTTACGCCATCTCGCCGACCCCGCAAGACTGGACGCCCGAGCGCAAGCTGTCGTTCTACCGCGAATACAACGATTTCATGCTGCAAGATCTGACCGTCCACGAGGCGATCCCGGGGCACTACTTGCAGCTCGCCCATTCCAACAGCTTGCAGGCACCGACCATGGTCCGCTCGATCTTCTCCTCGGGCACCTTCATCGAAGGCTGGGCGGTGTATGCGGAGCAGGTCATGGTCGAGCGCGGCTTCGGTGGTGCGCGCTTCAAGATGCAGCAGCTCAAGATGCTGACCCGAGCCGTGATCAATGCCGTCCTCGACCAGAAGATCCACGCGGGCTCGATGACCGAACAGGAAGCGATGGACATGATGATGGGCCAGGGCTTCCAAGAAGACGGAGAGGCCGCGGGCAAGTGGATCCGGGCGCAACTCACGTCCGCCCAACTCTCCACCTACTTCGTCGGCATCACCGAGCACAACGACATGCGGGCTGCCTGGATCGAGCGCAACGGCCCGATCCAGGACTGGCAGGCGTACCACGACAAGGTGCTCTCGTTCGGCTCGCCGCCGGTGCGGTTCGTGCGCGGGCTGCTGGAGCTGTAGGCGCATGGGCCGGAATCCGCCACCTACCCCAGATGGCGATGCGTCGAGGGCGCGGGCAAGGGCCGGGCGGGCGCGCGGCTGGAGCTTGACCCTGGCTGCCTGCCTTTGCCTGGCCTCGGCTTGCTCGGTGAAGAAGTTCGCCGTCCGCCAGGTCGGCGACGCGCTGGCGTCGGGGCCATCCACGTTCGAGACCGATCCGGATGTCGATCTGGTGGGCGACGCCCTGCCCTTCAGCCTCAAGTTCGTCGAGAGCCTGCTTGAGATCACCCCTCGCCACCGGGGCCTCCTTGTCACGGCCGCCAAGGGGTTCGCGCTGTACGCTCTGGCCTATGTGGACACACCGGGCGAGATGCTGTCCGACGAGGACTACCTCGAGGGCAAGCGGCTGCGCGAGCGCGCCAAGAGGCTCTACCTGCGCTCCCTGGCGTTCAGCATGCGGGGGCTCGAGGCGGCATATCCGGGCATTTCCGAGGAGTTTCGCGCCAGCCCCAGCTCGGCCGCCGGGCGCGTGGCAAGGAAACACATCGACCTGCTGTACTGGGCCGGGGCGGCGCTCGGCCTGTCGATCTCGGCCGATCCGACCGACGCGTCCTTGGTCGTGCGCCTGCGCGAGGTCGACGCGATGCTGGACCGGGCGCTGGAGCTGGACGAAACGTGGGATCGCGGAGCCTTCCACGAGTTCCGGCTGAGCTTGGAGGCGGCCAAGCCGGGGGGTGGCTCCGAGAGCGTCATGGAAGCAAGCTACCGGCGGGCGCTGGAGTTGTCCACCGGGGAGCGCGCCGGGCTGTTCGTGACCTATGCGGAGGCGCGCGCGATACCGAAGCAAGACCGCGCGCTGTTCGACGAAATGCTGGACAAGGCGCTCGCTGTGGATCCGGACGCGCACGAGCAATACCGGCTGCTCAACCACCTCGCGCAGCGCCGAGCACTCTGGCTGCGTTCCAGAGTCGATGACCTGTTCTTCTAATCCAAGGTCGGCCGTCAGGGCCGGCAAAGAGCCGCGCCTATACTAAGAATGTCCTTGTCCCGGGCTTGCGGTTGAGGTGCCTGGGCCGGTTCAAACGGCGCGATGAGAAGACTTGGCTTCTTGCTGGCAATAGCCGTCCTGACCAGCTTGGTGCCGACCGCGGGCCTGGAATCGTTGCTCGGCCAGAGACGTCGCGCCAGCAAGCTAAGGCTCGGGACGGTCGCCCCCAAGAACAGCGTCTTTCACGAGATGCTGCTCAAGATGCGGCAGGAGTGGCGCGAGATCACCAACGGAGCGGTCGATCTGGCGATCTACCCCGGCGGCGTGGCCGGCGACGAGATCACGATGCTGCGCAAGATGCGCGCCGGGCAGATGCAAGCGGCCCTGCTGTCCGGAAGCGGCATGGGATTCCTCGACGAGGGCGTCAGCGCGCTGCAGGTGCCCCTGATGTTCGAGTCCCTCGAGGAATTCGACTACGTGCTCGACAAGATGGCGCCGACCTTGGAGAAGCGCCTGCGCGACAAGGGCTTCACTGCCCTAGGCTGGGGCGACGCCGGCTGGGCGCGCTTCTTCGCAGTCAAGGAATTCCAGACGCCGACGGAACTGCGCGAGATGAAGCTCTACACTTCCAAGGGCGACGATGACATGATCCGGTTGTTCGGCGAGTTCGGCTTCCGCGCGGTCCCGCTGGACCTGACCGAGCTCCAGGCCAACCTCGAGACCGGATTGGTGGATGTCTTCGCGGTGCCGCCGCTGATCGCGGCCGGCTACCAGTGGTTTGGCTCTGCGCCGAACATGCTCGACATGCGCTTCGTCGCGATCCTGGGCTCGCTGCTGATCAACAACAACGTCTGGGACGCCATCCCGGCCGACCAGCAGCAGCGGATGAGGGAAGTCGCGGCCGACCTGACCGCTGAGATCGAAAAGGCCGCGCGAGCGCAGGAAGCGTCTGCAATCCGCTCGATGCAAGAGTACGGACTGCGCGTGATCCAGCTCGACCAGGCCACGCAAGCCGAATGGAAGCGCGAGATGAAGCTGGTGTATCCGCGCCTGCGCGATCGCTACGCTCCAAGCGAGCTCCTCGATGCAGCGGTGCGCTGGAGAGACGAATACCGCGCCCAGAGATCCGACCCGCAAGCCTCACAGTGAGGGAACGCCCATGCCTGCCCTGACCCGCCGCGAACTGCTCGCTGCCTCCGCCGCGACCGCCGCGGCAGCCAGCAGCGCGGCCGAGAACAAGCCGACCCTTTGCCTGTTCACCAAGCACCTGCCCCATCTCGGCTACAAGGAGCTTGCCGCCACGCTGCGCTCGCTGGGCTTTGCGGGAGCCGACCTGACGACACGCCCGCGGGGCCACGTGCTGCCAGAAAACGTAGAGCGCGACCTGCCGCGGGCATTCGAAGCGCTGGCTGCCGAAGGGATCGCGCTGCCGATGATCTCCACCGGGCTGCTGTCCAGCAGGGACCCTGCGGCGCGTCCTACGCTGTACGCCGCCGCCAAGCTGGGCATCCCGTTCTTCAAGCTCGGCTACTACCGCTATCAATACGCAGACTTCGAGGGCCACCTCGCCAGCGTCAAGAAGGACGTGGAAGGCCTTGCGGCGATCGCCGGCCATGCCGGCATCACCGGCGGCTTCCACAATCACTCGGGCACGTATGTCGGGAGCGCGCTGTGGGACCACTGGTGGCTGTTGCGCGATACGGACCCCGGGCAGATCGGCTTCTACTTTGATCCGTGCCACGCAACGATCGAGGGCGGCTCGGCGGGCTGGGAAATCGGCTTCCACCGGCTGCAGGATCGGCTCAAGATGGTCGCCTGCAAGGACTTCTACTGGGAAAAGAGCGACGGCAAGTGGCGCTCCCACATGTGCCCGCTGGGCCAAGGGATGGTCGATTACCCGAAGTTCTTCAAGCTATTGGCGGCCAGTGGATTCAGCGGTCCGATCTCGCTGCACGTGGAGTACAAGATCGAGGCCCCCACGGAGGCGCGGCGCATCGAGAAGGAGATGCACGCCATCGAATCAGACTTCGCCTACCTGAAGTCTGTCTGCGACTCCGCTTTCGGCTCCTCCTGATCCCACGGCGGCAGACACTGCTTGCAGAGCGATCTGCGGCATGCCGGCATGCGCCGCCCTCCAAGCGGCCTGCCCCGATAAAGAGGCCTGGCGGGTTCATCGCGACACACTCAGTCCTTCAGCCGCGCTGCTTGCCGCGGACTTGTCAGAGCGGATCGGCATGCCCTGCGCCGCGCGCTAAACACGCATAAAAACATTGTGCAGCTGCCCTTAAGCACAAGTCCCGGCCCAATCGCGACGAAATTCGCCTATGTCCCCCTTGACAGCCTCGGCCGACGGGTATAGCGTGCTGCATAGGTTTTCGGCCGCAACACATTCGGACGGGAGCTTGGACGGTGAATCGCACTCTGGAACATTTTCGATGGCGGATGCTCGCCAAGAGGCGGTTCTCCCGTTTGATCGGGTTCAGTCCGCCGTAAATCGCGGAGGGCGTGAGCGAGCCATCAGTTCAATCCACGGGCAGGGGATCCTGCCAGGGGGAGATCATGAACTATCGCATTCTGGCCCTCACGCTGCTTTGCCTATCGATAGGCGCCGGCGCCGCCTGGGCCCAGGTGTCAGGCCGGCTGTCGGGCACCGTCACAGATCCGACGGGCCAAGTTATCGTGGCCGCCGAGGTCACCATCACGAATGCCGGCACGTCCGAGCAACGGATGGTCCAGTCCAACGAGGCGGGCAATTTCGTCTTCGCGGCGCTGGCGCCCGGAACCTATGCGCTGACCGTGCAGTCCGAAGGCTTCCAGTCCTACGAACAAACGGGGATCATCATCAGCGCCGACCAAGCCCTGGCTGTCGGCAACATTCCGCTCTCGATCGGCGCCGTTACCGAAACGGTCACGGTCCAAGCGGAGGGCGCGGCGGTCGAAACCGACACCGCGGGCGTCAATGCTCTGCTCACCAGCAATCAGATGGACGGTCTGATGCAGCGCGGCAGGGACATCGTGGCCCTGCTCACGGTGCTGCCCGGCGTTGCGCAGGTTGCCAACAGCGATGCGCTGGGAGGCAACTGGGGCTCGCGCACGCCGAACTTCTCGGGCGCCAAGAACGGCTGGAACAACTTCATGCTGGACGGCATGCCGGGCAACGACATCGACGACACCACGACGTTCCACGTCTCCGTGAGCATGGACGCGATCCAAGAGGTGAGCGTCAAGTCGACCGCCTATCAAGCCGAGTACGGGCGCGTGCCCGGCGCGCAGGTCAATATCATTTCCAAGTCGGGCACGAACGAGTTCCACGGCTCGGGCTACTGGTTCAAGCGCAACGAAGTGCTCAACGCGAACTCGTTCGACAACAACCGCTTCGGCTCGGCCAAGCCGCCGTATCGCTTTGACACGATCGGCGGCGTCCTCGGCGGCCCCGTCAAGAAGGACAAGATGTTCTTCTTCGTCAGCCGCGAGGACTGGCGGATCAAGAAGCCGAGCCGCCGGCACCGCGCCACGGTGCCCACGGCGATGGAGCGCGTCGGAGACTTTTCGAACAGCGTCGAGCAGAATGGGGCATTGATTCCGGTCATGGACCACATGACCGGGGAGATGTTCCCGGGCAACGTCGTCCCCTCCCACAGGATCCATCCGGCCGGGCAGGGCATCTTGAACTTCATGCCCAATCCGACGGACCAGGGCCTGTTCGCTTCGCAGGGGATCAACTACACCGAGCTGTCGCCGTCGGCGCATCCGAAGGGCCAGTGGCAGTTCAAGGTGGACTGGGTGCCGACGCCGAACGACCGCATCACGTTCCGCCCGCGCTTCTGGAACGCGGACATCCAGGCCCAGCGAGAGTCTGTCGCGTTCAACGCCTTCAACGACAGCATCTTCAAGCAGGCGCACCACTACGAGTACATCAACAAGAACCTGCAGGGCATCTACAACAAGACCCTGTCGCCGACACTGGTCAACGAGTTCCGCCTCGGGCTGGGCCTGAGCCGGGAGTCCGGCGCCCTCAACGACGACTTCCAGCTCGAGAACCTGCGCAAGGATGCCTACCCGGGCCTTGCCGACCTAGGGCAGCTCTTCCCGTCGGCGAATCCGCTGAACCTCGTCCCGAGGATGACTTTCGGCGGCGTGCCCAACGGACCGCGCGTGGACTACGACCGGCGCACGCCCATCGCGGCGCATGACGAGCGGATCGTCCTGTCGAACAACATGAGCTGGTTCAAAGGCGACCATACGATCAAGTACGGTTTCTACTGGGAATTGAACCATGCCAGCGAGGGGCCGCGATCGAGCGATCCGGGCCACATGGGAACGTACGACTTTCGCCGCAGCAACCTGAATCCGCTCGATTCGAACCACCCCTTCGCCACGGCTCTGATGGGAGACTTCTACTCCTACGCGGAGTCGAGCGGCCAGACCGAGGGCCTCGCCGCCTCGTACACCGTCGAGTGGTTCGTGCAGGACACGTGGAAGATCACGCCCAAGCTTACCCTTGACATCGGCATCCGGTTCTCGAGCTTCACGCCTTGGCGCCTGCGCGAGAACGAGGGATCGGCGTTCGCAATCAGCCGCTACAACGCCCCGACGGCACCGCACCTGTACGCTCCCTTCCGACTGCTGGATGGCAGGCGGGTCGCCGTCGACCCCTTCGCGCAAACCATGTTCCCGGCGCCGTACATCGGGGCGACGATCCCCGGCCAGGGCGAACGCCTTAACGGGCTGATCGTCGGGGATGGCTCCACGGACTACCTGCACGGCTACCGCGAGCGACCGGCGATCCAGCCGCAGCCGCGCCTGGGCTTCGCCTACGACCCGTTCGGCAAGGGCAAGACCGCGATCCGCGGCTCGTTCGCCGTGCAGACCCAATCCATCATGGGCGCCCAAGGATCCATGTGGACGGTGACCACCTCGCCGCCGATCTTGGAATCCCCCACGATCTACTTCGGCAACATGAACGAGTTCCTCAACGCCGGACAGGCTCTGTTCCCGCCGAGCGTGAAGTCGTTCCAGCCGGAGTTCAATCCGCCGCGGATCTTCCAGTACAGCCTCGGCGTCCAGCAAGACATCGGCGGCGGCACCGTGCTCGATGTCAGCTATGTCGGCAACAGCGGCAATCGGCTCTACGCGACCAGGGAGATCAACACGCTGCCGCCGGGAGCGCGCTTCCTCGATTCCAGCCTGGACGCGTCCACGGGCCGGCCGCTGCCGGATGTCTTCCTGCGGCCGTACCGCGGCTACCAGGGCATCAACTATCAGGAGAACACCAGCTATTCCAACTACAACGCCCTGCAGGTCAGCCTGAACCGCCGCTACACGAGCAACTTCCAGTACGGCATCGCTTACACGTGGTCGAAGGCGATGGGCCTCGGCGATCATGATCGCGACAGCCTGCCCCAGTACCGCGACGCGAGGGCGTATCATTACGGCAAGCTGGAATTCGACCAGACCCACATGTTCGTGGCCAACTATCTGTGGAGCCTGCCCAACGCCGCGATGTTCGCCGACAACCCAGCGGCCGAGGCGGTCTTCCACAATTGGGAGATCGCGGGCATCATCACGGCTGCCAGCGGATTCCCGCGCGGAATCGGGATGAGCTACGCTGACGGTGTCGACCGCTGGGGCGGCGGCGACAGCCCGAGGGCGAACATGGTAGCGAACCCGATCATCTCCAACAAGAGCTTCGATCGCTGGTTCAACACCGAGTCCGTGGCGGGCCCCGGCTTCGGGGACTTCGGCAACGCCCCGCGCGACGTATTCCGGGGACCCGGCCTGCATAGCTGGGATATCACGGTTTACAAGTACTTCCCGGTCAGCGAGTCCGTGCGGATTCGTTTTGCGATGGAAGCGTACAACATGTTCAACCACACCCAGTTCGACGGGGTGGATTCGGGGGCGCGCTTCGACGCTTCGGGCACGCAGATCAACGGCAACTTCGGACGCGTGACTTCAGGGCGCGGCCCGCGTGTGATGCAGGCTTCGCTGCGCTTCGAGTTTTGACCTGCGGCAGTCGGTTCGCGTATCGGCACAATCGCCCCGGGCTCTCTCAGGGAGCCCGGGGCTTATTCATACTCGCCGCGGCCTGCGCGGCCTTCGGGCAGGCGGTGCTGGACGAATCGCAACTACGCCGGTTCCGGGCGGCCGAGCAGGACTTCGCCGCACAGCGCTACGATGCCGCCGCAGCAGCCTACGAGGAGCTTGCGCGAGCCGTGCCCGGGGCCGCCGAGCTGCATGCCAAGCTCGGCCTGAGCCAGTTCTTCAACCGCCGCTGCGACCGCTCCGCGCCGGCATTCCAGCGGGCCTTGGAGCTGCACCCCGACCTGCCGGCGGCAAGAGTGCTGCTGGCCATCTGCCTGTCCGAGCTGGGCCGCTATGAAGAGGCGCTGCCGGGACTGGAGGAGGGCTACGCGAACCCGCCCGACTATCCGGGCGTCAAGCGCCTGGCGGGACTGGAGCTTGTGCGCAGCTATCTGGGGCTGCGCCGAGCGCCGCAAGCCGCCAGAGTGACAGCGGAATTGCAGATCGCCTATCCCGACGATCCGGAAATCCTGTTTCATGCCAACCGGACCTACCGGGAGGTGGCCGTGCAAGCCTCATTCGAGATTGCCCGGGTGGCGCCCGAGTCGGTGTGGGCGCACCAAGCCATGGGAGAGGCGTACGAGAGCCGCCAGTTCTACGACCTGGCCATCATGGAATATCGCAAGGCTCTGGAGCGAGAGCCGGGACGTCCCGGCCTGCGCTTCCGCCTGGGCGAGGCGATGCTGGCGCAGGCAGGCGACGCCAGCCAAGCGGACGACGCGCTCGAGCAGTTCGAGCTGGAGCTCGCGACCAATCCCAGCCACGCGACCGCGGCCCTGCGGGCCGGCGAAATCCACCACGCCAAGTCGGAGCCGGACAAGGCGCTGGGCTACTACCAGCGGGCGGTCCAGCTGCGACCGGAATTCGCCGAGGCGCGCGTCGCCCTGGGCACGCTGCTCCTTGACACGGACCGCACGGCCGAGGCGGTTCGCGAGCTGGAACGGGCGGTCGAGCTGAATCCGACCGACGCCAGCTCGCGCTACCAGCTGGCGCGCGCGTACCGCAAGGCGGGGGACACGTCCGCTCAAAAGGCCCAGCTGTCCGAGTACCGACGACTGCAGATCGAGCGCCGGCAGCTCGACCAGCGAATCCTGCTCGGCACGCCACCGCCGAATGACCCAAGCGAGGGCGAATCCCCGGGTGATTCACAATAGGAGCATCCATCATGAGACACCGCCAAACTCTACTGATCGCACTGCTGGCCGCGGCCGCTCCCGGCTGGGCCGGGGATTGGCTCACGTTCGGATACGATGCCCGGCGCAGCGGCTGGGCGCGCTCCGAGGTCACGCTCAACCGCGAAAACGTCGGAGACATGGTCCTGAAGTGGAAGACTACGGTCGAGAACGAGGAGAAGTCGCTGGCGGCGCTCACGGCGCCCATCGTGGTCACGGACGTGCGTGTCGGGGAGGGGCGGCGCGCCCGCAAGGACCTTGTCTACATCGCCGGCACCGGCGATGTCTTCTACGCGATCGACGCTCTCAGCGGCGAGACCGTCTGGGAGAAAAAATTCCGGACGGACGTCGTGAACAAGGTTCCCGGCATGTGGCTCTGCCCGAAGGGGCTCAACGCCACGCCCACGGTCGACCGGTCCAAGAACACGATCTACGCGATCTCGACCGACGGCCGCCTGTACGCCCTGGACCTCGCCACGGGGAAGGAAAAGTACCGGTCCCAGCAGTGGGTGCCGGCATTCGCCAAGGCGTGGAGCCTCAACCGCATCGGCGACGTGCTGTACACGCCCATCTCGCAGAACTGCGGCGACGCCGTGTCGGGCGTGACTTCGATTGACGTGTCGGATCCGGAGAATATCGTGATCCGCGTCTGGCGCTCCACGCCCGAGTATGGCGCGGGCGTGTGGGGCCGGGCCGGCGTCGCGATCGGCAAGGACGGCGGGATCTATGCCGGGACCGGGGACGCGCCGTACAACCCGGGATTGCGCATCTTCGGCAACACCATGTTCCGCCTGGATCCCGACACGCTCAAGCTGGTGGACTACTACACGCCGAGCAACTGGGAGTACGTCTGGAAGCGGGACTTCGACATCACGGCCTCGGCCTTGGTGCTCGACTACAAGGGGCGGGAGCTGGTCGTGATCGGCGGCAAGGAAGGCGTGCTCTACCTAATGGACGCCGAAGACATGGGCGGCTTGACCCACCACGACAACCTCTACACGACGCCGCTGCTGTCCAACGATGACGAGTGGTTCGAAGCGAAGGGGCTGTGGGGCGGCTTCTCAAGCTACGTGGACGCCCAGGGGCGCGTCTGGGTCTACGCTCCCACGTGGGGCCCGGTCTCGGTGCAGGCGCCCAAGTTCCCGATCACGAACGGGCCGAACCCGAACGGTTCGGTGATGGCATTCAGCGTGGCCGACCATCCGGACTCTGGCGATCCTTACCTCAAGCCCGAGTGGGTCAGCGGCGACTCGGCCGTGCCCGAGCCGGTGGCGATCGCCAATGACGTCGTGTTCGTGCTTTCCAACGGCGAGAACGCTCGGCAATCGATCAACGCGGGCATCATGCCGTTCGGGGAATTCAATTCCGAGGAGCTATTGAAGGATACGCAGCGGATCGAGCACGAAGATAACGCCCGCCTGCGGGCCTTGGACGCCCAGACCGGCAAGGTCTTGTTCGACTCCGGCCCGGATGCCATCGACACTTGGAGCCACTTCACCGGAATCGCCGTCGCAGACGGGCAAGTATACGCGGTGGACTACTCATCGACGCTGTACTGCTTCGGCCTCAAGGACGCGGAGTAGCTCAGCCATCGCAACGGCAACGCAGTGCCCGCAGCACCCGCCCCGCGCCCGGCCGCCCGCAGTGCGGGATCGAACCGAGCCCGGCCTCAAAAGGTCTCCGACTCCGAACGCTGCCTGAGTTCGCGAAACCGCTGCAGCGCCTCTTCTGCTCGCGCGTTGTCGCCGAGCCGCCGGTGAATCCGGGCCAGCGCGTAGTGCGGGCGATGGTCGCTGGGAGCCAATGCCGCCGCGCGGTCCAGGGCGCGAATCGCTGCCGCGAGTTCCGACTCCCGCTCGAAGAGCAGTCCAAGCCAGTAGTGGGGCAGCGCTTGCGAGTCGTCGTATTCGAGCGCTTGCCTGAGGTGGCGCTTGGCCTCCTCAAGGCTGCCCTGGCGAAACAGCAGAGTCCCCAGTAGCAGAGGCGGGTCCGCAGATGGCGGGGAGCGCCGCTGATTCAGCCCGCTCGCGACCAAGTACTGCTCGAGGGCGAGGTCGATCTGCCCCAGCGCTTCGTAGCTCCTGCCGAGATAGCTATGGTTCTCCGCCGCTGCGGGGCGCAAGCGAACCGCCTCCCGAAAGGACTCCCTCGCCTCTTCGAAGCGCTTGGTCGTGTAGGCGTTCAAGCCGAGATAGTAGTGGGCCATGGCATCGTCCGGCGCGAGTCTTACCGCTATTTGGAAGAAGGTGTCGGCCAGATCCTCGCGGCCCAGCCTGACCAAGCACATGCCGAGGGCCTTGCTGGTATCGGGATCCTGCTCGTCGAGTGCAAAGCTCTGCTTCAGATCGGGTAGGGCCGCCTCGTACTGGCCGTTCCTGTAGGCGATGAGCCCGCGCAGCAGCAGATTGCGGGCTGTCAGGCCGGTGTCGGCAATATGCGTCTCCAGAGCTGCGGCCGCCTCGGCGAGGCTGCCGCCGTCGATCAGTTTCTCGATCGCCGGAGCGCCCCCAGACTGGGCCAGACCCGCGGCTTGCGCCGCAAGCGGCGCGGGCGCTGCCAGACCCGCAAGTCCCCACGCAGCCAGTCCGGCCGCTACACGCACTGGTTTGGAAACGCGGACGCCGCGCGCCCTCGGGGAGGCTGCCCCATGGGCGCCGGCGGCCTGCCGCCTCGCCCCGACACTCTGTGATCCGTTCCGGTCCGGCACCGCCCGCGCCCTCGCGCTGCCAATCAGTATGGCTGACAGCGCCCCTGCGCGGCGCGGGCATGCCCTGGGAACGTTGAATCGGCGCAAGCCCGCAACCGGTGCGGGCCTCAGCCGGAAACTGCGCGCCTAGCGCAGGCTGAAGTTCTCCGGATGCATCGAGACATCGCCGCGCACCGTCACGGTGGCCCCGACAACCGTTTGCAGGGTGTCCAAGTGGGTGCCCTTCTTCTTGAGCGACTTCGCAACCTCCGGATGGACCCGCAATGTCACTCCCTTGTCCGGCGCGTCACCGTCGGAATCGCCGTTCTTCGCTTGGCGGCTGGCGGCCGAGAAGATCTCCGACAGCACAGTCTCCGACGACTTGACCGTCCCGGCTCCGGAACAGGCCGGACAAGGCATGCACAGGGACCGCTCCAAGGACTGCCGCACCGACTTGCGCGTGATGACCACCAGTCCGAAATCGTTGAAGGGCAGCACGCGACTCGGCGAGCGCATCTTGCGCAATGCCTCTTGGATCATTTGGTGGACCTGCTGCCGGCTCTTGCGGTCCTCCATGTCAATGAAGTCGACCACGATAATTCCCCCGAGGTCGCGCAGGCGCAGCTGCCGGACGATTTCTTCCGCGGCTTCCAGATTCGTCTTCAGCACCGTGTCCTCCAGCCGATCGGACTGTCCGACGTAGCGCCCCGTGTTGACGTCGATCGCCACCAAGGCTTCAGTCTGGTTGATCACCAAGTAGCCGCCGGACTTGAGCCAGACTTTCGGCCGCAGGGCCTTCTTCAGATCCTTGGTGATGCCAAAGGCATCGTGGATGGGCTGCTTCTTGGTGTAGAGCTTGACGCGCTCCGCCAAGTTCGGCTGGAAGCGTTCCACGAACTTCACAATCCGCTTGTGGTCTTCCTTCGAGTCCACCCACACCGCCTTGAAGTCCTCGTTGAGGCGCTCTCGCAGCACCCGCTCGGCGATGTCCAGGTCGCTGTGGAGCTGAGCGGGCGCCTTGGCCTTGCCCGCCTTCTCGCAAATCTCGCCCCACAGGCCGTGCAACTGTTCCATGTCGGCTACGAGCTCGTCGTCGCCGACGCCGCTACAGGAGGTCCGCACGACAAAGCCGCCGTCCTTGCCCTCGGAGTGCTTGTCCACCAGCTTGCGCAGGCGACGGCGCTCCGACTCCGACTGGATCTGCTTGGTCACGCCATTGTGCTCGCCACTGGTCATGTAAACCGTGTAGTGGCCCGGCAGCGAAACGTGGCAGGTGATCCGGGCGCCCTTCGCCCCCACCGGCTCCTTGCTCACCTGAACGATCACTTCCTGCCCGGACTCGAGCAGGTCTGCGATGTTGGGCGGCGGCTGGGACGGCTGGGACGGCTTGGATTCCCGCGCCCTGGGACGGTCCGCCCGCGCGCCCTGCCTGGCTTGGGAACGCTGCGGCCGCTTGGCGTCTGACTGGCGGCGCCCGGACCGCCGACGCTGCGGCTCGGCTGCCGGGGCAGCGGCCCTCT
The DNA here is from genome assembly GCA_022823865.1 of Bryobacterales bacterium. Taxonomy (GTDB): domain Bacteria; phylum Acidobacteriota; class Terriglobia; order Bryobacterales; family UBA6623; genus VXMF01. The sequence continues at coordinate 10,911 of JAJEHF010000036.1, read as the reverse complement.
GCCCGGCCTCGCCCCTGCGCGCACCCGCGGCACGGCGGTCGCCAGCGGCCCTGGCAGGCCTCCGACGCCTAGACCGCGAGGGCCGGCCATCTCCGCGGGACGCGGCGGGGGTCGCCTTGGGCGCATCATCGGACCCTTTCTTCAACCACTTCAGCGGGTTCCAGAACTGCGCCAGGATCGAGGGAGGATCCAGCTTGGCGCTGTTCTCCGGGGGTTCCAGCGCGCCATCGTCGGCCTGCTCGCCGGAACCCTCGTCGCCTGCTTCGGCGACGGTCGCTTCCCTATCGCCAGCGGCGCTGGCGGGCGGCTCGCCTCCGGCCGCGCCGTCCGCGTCAGAAGCGGGCTCGATCGCGGAGTCGGCGACAGCTCCCTCGGGCGCCTCGGTCCCAGAGTCGCCCTGGTACTTGGCCAGCGACTCGCCGGGCAAGAGAGTCATTCTGCGCGGCGGACGGTCCACGGAAGGATCCACCTCCGCGGTCTCGGCCTCCGCGTCCTCGGGGCTTGGCTCGCCCGCGGATCCTGTCGGCTTGTCAGCCTGGGCCCGCCGGCTTCGGCGGCGGCCACGGCGCGAGCGCCCGCCCGCACCGTCCGACGCCTGCTCGTCCGACGCTTGCGTCGCGTCCGACGACGACGGCTCGGGATCGGTGTCGCCCGATTCGTCCACCGGCATGCCGGGCTCGGGCGGAGCCGGCGGCGCTGCGACGTCGTCGGCCGTTTCGATCTCAGGCGCGGCCGACGGGGCTACGTCCGTAACATACAGGAACGCGTCGCGCTCCAAGCCGATGTCGACGAATGCCGATTGCATGCCCGGAAGCACCCGGGTCACCCGCCCCTTGTAGATGTTGCCGACTATCGCCTTGTTCCCTTGGCGCTCGACATGGATTTCGGCTAGGCGATCATTCTCGCGGATCGCGACTGTCGTCTCAATCGGGTTCGATGAGATGACCAAATCTTGAGACATGGAAAAATCCTCCGGGAAGGGATGGCTCCGTGGCTGCAAGCCTTCGCGGCAACTGTCAGAACCCTCCAGCTCATACACCTACCTCGTCATCGGAACTCGGCCCTCGGGCCGCGCTGCGGCGGGCTGTGGCCAGCCAGGGCCAGCCGGAACGTTCGCGGCAGGCGGAGCGCCACGCGCGAGCGGGGCTCTTACGCTCTGTCCGGCCAAGTCCGGCCAACTCTGCGCTCGCAGGTTGATTCCTTCCCTGTTACCCTTCTTCCGCTGCCGGCACCGCTGCCCGGGCCGGCGAGCGAGATTCAATTCACAAATCGGCGGATCCGCACGCTGTTGACAATGCCAAGCATGATCGCAACCGTCAACAGGTTGGACCCTCCGTAACTCATCAAAGGCAACGGCAGGCCAGTGACAGGCAGCTTGTTGACCACCATCCCGCCATTCACCATGATGTGGAAGAGCAGCACGCTCGCGACACCCATCGCAAGCAGCGTCCCCTCCGGATCTCGCGCCGATCTGGCCGTGTCAACGATCCGCAGCAGCAGCACGTAATACAGCCCCAGCACGATCGCAATGCCCGCAAAGCCCCTCTCCTCGGCGAACGCGGCCAAGATAAAGTCCGTGTGGGGCGTCGGCAGGAAGCGCAGTTGGGTTTGCGAACCCTGGACGAATCCCTGCCCCCACATGCCACCGGTGCCCACGGCGATCTTCGACTGCCGGATCTGGTAGCCGATGCCCAGCGGAGCATCGTCCGGACTCAGGAAGCCGACGATCCTGCCCCGCTGGTAGGGCTTCAGCGATGCCCACAGCAGAGGCACCAGCAGCACAAGCGCAAGCGCTCCCAGCAGCCAGTGCTTCTTGGCGATTTTGGACAGGAACAGCACAGTGGCGGCAATCGGCAACATGCTCAACGAGGTGCTGAGGTCTGGTTGCAGCACAACCAGCAGGAACACCGCGAAGAATGGCAGGGCGGCACGCAGGAAGTCCTGAAGGCGCAACATCTTGGTTGCAGACCCAGCGCAGTACTTCGCTACTACCAAGAGTAGCACCACCTTCATGAATTCGGACACCTGGACGCTCAAGCCGAAGGGCAAGGGCAGCCAGCGCCGAGATCCGTTGACCGGATCGGTCAGCAGCAGGATCGCCACCAGCAGCAGCACGCCAACCACCCACATCACCGGCGAGAGCGACACCAGGTGGCGATAGTTGACGTGCGAGACGGCCGCGAAGACGGCGACCGCGAGCACCAGCCAGACGACGTGCTGCGAGAAGGCCGACTGAAACTTCGTGTTGAACGTCGCGCTGTACACCTGGAACAGTCCCAGAACGCCGACCAGCAGCGCGGCACCGGCCATGAGCCAGTCAAAATCCCGGCGCCAGCGGGCGCCGCCCAGCGTGGACGCGGCGTTCACGGCAGCCCCGCAAACGACTCAGCCAGTGTCTTGCTGCTGTCGGTCAAGGACGCGGGAGGCCGGTTGAGCAGCCAGACCTGCAGCAAGTCTCGCACTACCGCCGCCGCATAGTAGCTGTGCGCGCCGTTCTCCAGCAGCGCCGCCACGACGATCTCGGGACTCGAGCACGGCGCGAATCCGACGAACCACGCGTCGTCCTCAAAGTCTGCCCGCCCGGATCTCAGCCGCAGTTCGTTCGAAACCCGCTGCGCCGTGCCGGTCTTGCCGCACACGTCGACGCCGGAGAGGCGCGCCTGGCGGCCCGTGCCGTAGCCGTTGACGACCTGCCACATGGCCTCGCGCAACGTCGCCAGGTGCTCTCGGTCAATCGTCGCCACGCGCGGCCGGGGCGGCTCGTAGTCGGGATCGATCAAGCGCATCTGATCGTCCGACACGATCCGGGGCCGGTGCCATACACCGCCCATGGCCAAGCCGCCGATAGCGTGGGCGGCTTGGATCGGCGTCACCGCCATCGCGCCCTGCCCGATGGAAACCACGACGGTTTCGCCCGGGCGCCATGGCTGCAAGGAACTGCGCACCTTCCAGCGGACGGACGGGACAAGCCCGGGGGCCTCGTCCGGCAGGTCTACGTTGGTTCGCTCCCCGAAGCCGGCCAGGCGCGCGTAGCGCCCCAGCACGTCGATCCCCAGCTTGACGCCCAGCTGGTAGAAATAGACGTCGCACGATTGCGCGATCGCCTCGACCAGAGCCACCGTGCCGTGGCCGTCACGCTTGTGGCACCGGAAGTAGTGCCCGCCGTAGTTCAAGCCCCCCGCGCAGTGAGCCGTGAAATCCGGCCCGGCCACGCCAGCCTGCAAGCCCGCCAAGCCGATGACCGGCTTGATCACCGACCCGATCGCCCAGGTGCCCTGAGTGGCGCGGTTTAGCAGAGGGGTGGCCGGATCAGAGTTCAGCGCGCGCCAGTCGGCGTCCTGGAATCCGGCCACGAATTGATTCGGATCGAAGCTGGGTCCGCTCGCCATGGCCAGGATCTCGCCACTGCGGGGATCCAATGCGACCACGGCGCCCTTGCGCCCTACCAAGCCGAGTTCGGAGACCGCCTGCAGGTCTAGATCGATGGTCAGGCGGAGGTTGTTGCCCGGAACCGAATCCACCTCTCCCACCGTCTCGATGGACCGCCCGACGCTGTCGACCAGGAACTGCAGCCTGCCGTCCGTGCCGGTCAGCCAGCGGTTGTACTGCCGCTCGATGCCGCTCTTGCCAACCTCCGAGCCGAAATCGAGGAGCAGGAACTCTCGCATTGCGAGTTCCTGCCGGCTGGCCTTGCCGATGTATCCGGTGGCATGCACGGCGACCTGCTGGGCCGGGTATCTGCGGCGCATGCCCTCGACGAGATCCACCTCGGGAAAGGCGTGCCGGCGGGCCTGCAGGAAGGCAAGATCGCGCTGCGAAAGATCCTCCTTGAGCACGATGTGCTCGAACCGGCCGTAGTCGGAGGCATCCTGCAAGGTCCGCCAGACCCGCTCGATGTCCAGATCAAGCCCGGACGCGATCCGCTCCAAGTTCTCCGCGGAAGTGTTGGCAGCATCAATCATCGCCGTCAGGGCGATCTCGCTGTCCGCAATGGAGCGGCCGTGGCGGTCCAGTACGTTGCCGCGGGCCGCTGCGATGGGGAGCGTCTTGATGCGGTTCTGGCGCGCCTGTTCCCGGTAGCGCTCGTGATCGACTACTTGGATCTGCCAGAAAGAGCCCAGCAAGCCGACGAACACGGCGGTCGCGAACACCTGAAACAGGCGCAGGCGTCGCTGTGACGCCCGATATCTCGACGCACCGAAGGCGGTCATGGCTTCCAACCTGCCTTGCTCAGCATAGTGAATACGAACAGGCCAGCGCCAGCGTGGAGCGCCGTCAAGACGAGCCCGAGGGCCAGATCTGTCTCCCCGCCCGCGCTGACCAGAAAGCTGCGGGTCACGCCAAAGACGAATTCGTGGGTCGCGTACGCCGCGGCGAAGAACAAGCCGAGCTCTAGCGCGTGATCGCGGCGCACGTACGGGCCCAACCGTGCGACCAAGTAGCCGCAGATCGTGTACACGATCCCGTGCAACCCCACCGGGCCGTGGGTCAGGCCGTCATGCAGGCAGCCGATCAGCATGCCCAGCAGCATCGCCGACACTGCGGAGCGGCACCACAGCATCAGATTGAGGGTGGCGAGGAACGGCAGGTTGAACAGGGCGAGAGCGGGCTCGAGCGTGGGCAGCAGCGTTTGCAGGCCCAGCGCGGCGGTGGGAAGGCCCACGAACCATGGCCAGGGAACACTCGCGCGACGCTTGGATTCGACTGCCGGGACCGTTCTAGACCAAGCGCTCACTCAGCCTCTCCCGGGGCGCCCGAGATCTCTCCGCGCGCGGCGCGCAGCGAATCGGCGGCAGCGCTGAAATTGGGCGGGCGCCCGCTGAGGAGGCCGATTGTCTTCTGCTGCGCCTGGAGTGCGCTTTCATAGGTTCGCTTGACGCGATCCGCCGGTCCGTCGAGGGATCCGCCAGCGCGCAATTCGCCCTCGACATCGGTCTCGGGAGGCCCGGGCAGCCGGGCTAGGATCCGTCGCACTGAATCCGGAAGTGCTTCATGCTCCGTCCGCAAGACGACCGCTACCTCCCGCACGCGATCCAAATCCGCGTGAAAGCTGACCGCGATCGTGTGCATTTCAGTAGTCGTCTCGACGCTGACGACCTCTCCGACAGGCATGCCGGGAGGGAAGACGCCGTCCAAGCCCGAGGTGTAGACCTGTTCGCCCACCGCAACCCCCACGTGGGGCGGCACGTAGTCGAGGCGGGAAAGAACACCATTCGTCCCGCGCAGGACCCCCGGCGCGCCGCTCCTTCCGAGCACGACTCCGGCGCCGGCCTCTGCATCGCTGAGCAAGACCACCATGCAGGAGGCCCCGTACGCCGCCTCGACCTTGCCTACGATGCCGGCAGGCACGACCACCGCCATGCCGGGCTCGATGCCGTGCTCGCGGCCCCGGTCGAGAAAGACCTCTCGCGCGTTGCGGCTTGGCCCGCGAGCGATCACCTTGGCGGGGAGCGTGCGGGACGCGAGGCTCGCGCGGAACTCATCCAGCCCGGCGCGGGCGCTCACATGGACAACCTGCTGCTGCAAGTAATGGTTCTCCAGCCGCAGGCGCGAGACTTCTGCGTCAAGCTGCCGGTTCTCGGCGGCGGCGCCAACGAGCCAGACGTAGCCGGACCAGACGCCCGACAGGCCGCTGAGCCCCCATTGGCCCGCGCGCTGAAGCGGCATGAACAGGGCGCTGCTCCAATACCTCAGGCGAGCGTCGATGGGACGATCCTGAATCTGCTGGCCGACCATCAGCACCTGCAGGAAGACCAGCACCCCTAGCAGGATGCCGTTCCTTCGCCGGGCCAGCAACTCTTGCACGTGTGCCCTCCGTTCGCTCCGTCCCCGCCGCGCTACTGGATCGAGACCCGATTGAGCAAGTCAATGTCCTCCAAGACCATCCCGGTCCCAACGACGACGCTGTGGAGGGGGTTCTCGGCCACCGAGACCGGCACGCCCACCTCGTCGCGGATGCGCTGGTCAAGGTTCCTGAGGTATGCGCCCCCGCCCGTGAGCACGATGCCGCGGTCGCAAATATCGCTGCTGATCTCGGGCGGGGCGTGTTCCAAAGCCTCCCGCACGCAGAACATGATCTTCTCGACGCACTCTGCGATGGCGCCGTGAATCTCGCTGTCGGTCACTTCCCGAGCCGCCGGCACGCCCCGGGTGAGATTGCGCCCCTTGATCTCCATCGTGGCGGGCGTTTCGAGCGGCTTCGCCGCACCCAGTTCAACCTTCACTCGCTCGGCGGTGCGCTCGCCGATCAGGAAGTTGTGCTTGCGCCTGAGATAGTGGATGATCGCATCGTCGAACGCATTGCCGGCCACGCTCACCGACTTCGAGTACACGACACCGGACATCGAGATCACCGCAACGTCCGTGGTGCCTCCCCCGATGTCCACGACCATGCTGCCCGCAGGCTCCGAGACTGGCAGGCCGGCCCCAATGGCGGCCATCATCGCCTGCTCGACCAGATGCACTTCGCTGGCGCGGGCTCGCATGGCAGAGTCGACGACGGCGCGGCGCTCGACGTGGGTGATGCTGCCGGGCACGCCGATCACGATGCGGGGGTGGACGAACAGGTTGCGGTTGTGCGCCTTGTTGATGAAGTAAGTGAGCATGCGCTCGGCGATCTTGAAGTCGGCAATCACCCCGTCGCGCATCGGGCGGACGGCCGTGATCGTGCCCGGCGTGCGGCCGAGCATCCGCTTGGCCTCGATGCCGACAGCCTCGACCTCGCCGGTGGAGTTGTTGACGCCTACCATCGAAGGCTCATCCACCACGACGCCGGAATCGGCAATGTATATCAAGGTGTTGGCCGTGCCGAGGTCGATCGCGAGGTCGTGGGAGAATAGCGACAGGAGTGAGCGCAGCCTCATGCGATCACCTCCAAGAAAGCCGTCCCGCGAGGGGCGCCAGCGCAGCTAGGGCACGGACAGAGTACCGCACTGTGACCGCGGCGCTCACTGCCCGGAGGCGTTGCACCAGCCTCCTTGCATACGCCAGACATTTGCAAGCTCCGGTCTCCAAACAGAATAGCACCTCTTTGCGTTACAGGCAGGAAAAACACCGCGCTTGTCTACCCATGTTGCGAGAAACTTGAGAGCTCGCGCAACCGAGCTCCGGCCCCGAGCCGAGCGACAGCCCGAACATCGGCGCCCGCGAATCCGATAGGCTGCCCGGTTGGCGAGGCCTGAAGCGAGGATCCCCCCAGCCCTTCCCGGTCGTGCGGCTCTATGGAATCTCGAGGATGGCCACCGCGGGCATCCGGGGCGAGAGGGGCCAAGGCGAGGGACCGAAGCCGGGCGCGACCGCCGGATTCCGGCCCGGCGGGCGCAACGGGACGCTTGAATTCGCTCTCGCCAGACGCCTACACTCGTTTACTGGCCGATGGAGTGCCATCGCGCCCGAGCTTCAGCGGAGGTCTTGACAGTTATGAAGAAGTTGCAGGTGGCGGTGATCGGGACCGGATTCGTGGGCCGCGTCCACGTCGAGAACATCCGGCGGCAGGCCGAGGCCGAAGTCGTCGCGATAGCGGACCAGACCGCCGACCTAGCAGCCCAGTTCGGGCAAGTGCTGGGAATCGCCCGCACGTCGGGCGACTACCGCGAGCTGCTGGACGATCCGGCTATCGACGCGGTGCATATCTGCACGCCGAACCACACGCATTTCGCGATCGCCCGCGACGCGATCAGCGCCGGCAAGCACGTGATCTGCGAGAAGCCCCTGGCGATGACGGCCGAGCAGGCGCGGGGCTTGGTCGAACTGGCGCGCTCGCGGGACATCGTGCATGCCACCAGCTATAACCTGCGCTTTTATCCGAACGTGGCGCAAATGCGGCGCATGGTGGCCACCGGGCAAGTGGGCGACGTATTGGCGGTGCAGGGCACCTACTCACAGGACTGGCTGTTCTTCGACACGGACTACAACTGGCGGCTCGAGCCGGAGGTGGGCGGCAATTCGCGCGCCATGGCGGACATCGGCTCCCACTGGTGCGATCTGCTGGAACACGTCACGGGCAAGCAAATCCAGGCGGTGTGCGCAGAGCTGGCCACGTTTCATCCGGTGCGCAAGAAGCCCAAGAAGCCGATCGAAACCTACGCGGGCAAGATGCTGGAACCGGAGGACTACGAAGACCGCCCGATCACGACGGAGGATTTCGGCGCGATTCTGCTGCGCTTCGGCGACCGGGCGAGGGGAGCGCTGACGATCAACCAAGTCGCCGCAGGCCGCAAGAACCGGCTGCTGGTGGACATCTACGGCACCAAGTGCGGCCTTTCCTGGGATGGGGAGCGGCCGAACGAGCTGTGGATCGGGCGGCGCGACGGGAACAACGAGCTGCTTGTCAAGGACCCGTCACTGCTGGAAGAGCAGGCGCGCTCCTTCGCCGATCTGCCCGGCGGCCACGCGGAAGGCTACGCCGATACCTTCAAGCAATTCTTCCGCCGCTTCTACGCAGCCTGCCGCGACAGGTCGAAGGCCGGGGAGGTGCCGGGCTTCGATGCCGGACTGCGGCAGCTGCGGCTGGTCGAGGCTGTGCTGCGCAGCCACCGCGAAGGCGGCTGGGTCGAGGTCGACGCCGCGTAGCGGCCCGAGCAAGGGCGCCCGCGCTGCTGTAGACTACCGGAGGCGGCTGATATGGAACCACTGCAGGTCGGCTTGATGTTCTGGACCGGCGGCGTGCTCGGCGTCGACGCCACCCCCGACGAGATCGTCGAGTCCGTAGCCGCGTTCGGCGTGAGCTGCGGACAGCTGGGCGTGCATGGCGCGGCGGACCTGACTCCCGGCGCAGCCGAGCGCTGGCGGGCCGCGCTGGACCGTTCCGAGCTTGAGATCGTCACGGCTTTCCAGAGCTTCGAGGGCGAGAGCTACGCCAGCATCCCGATTTGCGCGCAGACCGTGGGCTACGTGCCCCCTGCGACGCGCCGCGAGCGGGAGCAGCGGACCTACGCGGTGTCGGATTTCGCTCGCTCGCTCGGCATTCCCGGCGTGGCGGCGCACATCGGCTGCCTGCCCGAAGATCCGAGCGATGCCGAGCACCGGGCCGTCCTCGAACTTGTGCGCCGCGTCTGCGACCACTGCGCCCGCAACGGCCAGACCTTCGCGCTGGAAACCGGACAGGAGCCGGCGGCAGCGCTGCTGGAGTTCCTGCACGCGGTGGACCGACCGAACCTGGGGGTCAATTTCGATCCCGCGAATATGATCCTGTACGGGTCCGGCGAGCCGATGGAGGCCCTGCGCACGCTCCGAGAGCACGTCTTGACGGTGCATTGCAAGGACGGCACCTGGCCGGAGACGCCGGGCGAGTGGGGGCGGGAGACGCCACTTGGCGATGGCGACGTGGGCATGGAGCGGTACGTCCGCACGCTGCGCGAGATCGGCTACGCCGGCCCCTTGGTCATCGAGCGCGAGATCGTCGGCGAAGAGCAGCGCGCCGACATTGGCAGGGCCATTGCCCTTCTAAGTCGCATCCGGGCCTGAATTCCCGTCCAGTGCCTGCACGCCGCAGCCTCTGCGGCGGCTCACGCTGCTGAAGGGAATAATATACAAAAATAACACGCTCAAAATATGCTATTATGGCAAGAGATGGCGCTGTATATCACCAATTCCGCGCGGTGCTCCCTCTCTCCAGCGGGATACCGGCACATGGACAACATCCTTGGCCGTCTGAACTGGCTGTACAACCAAGCGCTGGAGGAGCGCAAGGCGGCCTATGCCGAGCGCAAGGAAACGCTGAGCCTGTACGTGCAATACAGGTGGCTGACGGAGTTGCGTGCTCGCAATGAGCATGGACTGGGCGAGATCGCGGTCGGTCCGGCGCGCGGGATGCTGAAGCGCTTGGACGTGGCGTTCCAGTCGTTCTTCCGGCGCGTCAAGGCCGGCCAAGCCCCGGGATTTCCGCGCTTCCGGCCGCTCAGCCGTTGCGTCACGATTGACTTGACGCAGATTAGTGGCGGAACTGTCAAGCCACGGGGCAGCCACTACGAACTGCAGGTGAAAGGGTTTCCTCGCATCCGGCTGCACGGTTCGCGCGAGTTGCCGGACGCGGTCGCGAAGTCCGTCCGGCTGACCAAGCGCGGGCGGCACTGGGAAGCCTCGCTGGTGTATGCGGTCGAACGGGCGGCCCTGCCCGGCAGCGCCAAGGCGGTGGGGATCGATCTGGGCGTGCGCAAGCGCATGACGCTCTCGAACGGCAAGCGCTATCCGCGGGCAACCCGTGACTGGAAGCGCAAGCGCCGGATGCAGCGTGCGGTCGCGCGCTGCCGGAAGGGCAGCCAGAGGCGGAGGAAACGAGTGCAGGCGCTGGCGCGCTTGCAGCGCCGGGAGTTCGTGCGGGAACGGAACGCCTGCCACCGGGCTACAACCGAGATCATCCGCGACCACGGACTGGTCGCGGTGGAGCGGCTGCAGGTGCGGAAGATGACGCGCTCAGCACGAGGAACGGAGGGACAACCGGGAACAAACGTCGCGGCGAAGGCCGGGCTCAACCGGGAGATACTGTCACAGAATTGGGCGCTTCTACGGAGACAACTCGAGCAGAAGGCAGCATGGGCCGGGCGCGAGTACGTGGAGGTGGATCCCCAGTACACTTCACAGGATTGCAGCAGGTGCCACGCACGGAACAACCCGCGAGCAGCGGAGACGTACCGTTGCCGCGCCTGCGGACTGGTGGAGGATCGCGACGTCAATGCCGCGATCAACATTTTGGCGGCCGGGGTTATTGCCGCCGGAGCGTCAACGTGGGCCGCTGGGCCGTGCGTCGCTCCAGAATCGTATGCGAAGGCTGCAGGGCCATTTTTTTGTCCGAGTCCGAGGCAGTGCACGACAGTAGCCGGAGGGGCAGCGGCAGCCTGCTAGAGTTTGCGAGCTCGGCATGGTAGCGCTGTCTGCTGCGAGGACTGGACATTTTGTTGTCAGTCTGTCAGG
>JAJEHF010000157.1 GCA_022823865.1 Bryobacterales bacterium | reverse complement strand
CGTGCAGCTTGCCTCCGGGCGAGCGGCAGTGGCAGCCGGGCTTGCCACAGGGGCGGGAGCGAGACGAGAGGGAGCCGGGGCGCATGTCGCCGAGTTCGGCGAGCAGCCGCAAGATGCACAGCTTGCGGTCTTGGAGAGCGGCGAGGGAGAGAGTGAGCACAAGGGCCTCCTATCCTCCAGTATATAGTACTGGAGGAATCCGAAATGCAACCCTATACCCAATATGCGACTTCGTCTCAGTTCAGCGGGAAATCACGACCATGTCGTACACCCACTGGGCCGCAAAAGGTTGCTCGGTATGGTATGATTTGAAGCACTGAGAGGGCGGTATGTCGGTCCGTGCCTCTCACTGCGCGGGGGCGTAGTTCAGTTGGTTAGAACGCCGGCCTGTCACGCCGGAGGCCGCGAGTTCGAGTCTCGTCGCTCCCGCCATTTCTCTTCGACATTCCAACTGGAAGCTAGGCATGCCTCGCACTGGCGCGCCAACCGGAGCCTCCCATGAAGCAAAACAAGATCAAGGCAACCCTGCAGGCGGGAGGCTCCGTTCTCGGGACCTGCGTCTCGGACTGCTTCAACCCTGAGATCGTGGTTGCGATCCAGGCAGCGGGCCTCGATTTCTTCTTCATCGACAGCGAGCATGCCCGCACGAGCTTTGACGACGTGCAGGCCTTCGTGCGGGTTGCCAAGTCGGCGGACGTGGTGCCGCTCGTGCGCGTGCCCCAGTCGGAGTACTTCTTCCTGGCCCGCATGTTGGACGTCGGAGCGATGGGGATTATCAACCCGCGCACCGAGTCCGTGGAGGAGGTCCGCAAGATCGTCGGTGCGATGAAGTTCCCTCCCCACGGGCGACGCGGCTACGGCCTGCGCAGCATCGTGACGGACCTAGACTTCAAGGGGGCCGCGGCCGAGATGGAATCAGCCAACCGCGAGTCCATGGTCATCATTCAGATGGAGACGCAGTCGTGCGTGGACAACATCGAGGAGATGGTGGCGGTAGACGGGGTGGACGCCACGATGGTCGGGCCCTTCGACCTCTCCGTGTCTCTGGGGATTCCGGGAGAATTCGAGCATCCCAAGTTTTGGGCGGCCTTCGACCGAATGGTCAAGGCCTGCAATGAAGTCGGCGTCGCTCCGGGCGTCCACTTCGGCAACACCAAGATGCTGCAACGCGCCCGGAATCACGGGGCGCGCTTCTTGGTTTGCGGCACGGACATGTCCGTCCTGCTCAATGGTTTCCGATCGATTCGAACCGAGATGGAAGCCGCGGTGCCGCAGGCTGCTGGCAAGGCTGGCGGGTACATGTAGTGTCCGTGCGCCCGCTGCTCTCAAGTCCACCCGTGCCGAAGGTGCAGATGTGAAGCCGGTTCGCTGGGGAATCCTGAGCACGGCTAGGATTGGCATCCAAAAAGTGATCCCGGCCATGCAACGGGCCGACCACTGCGACATCGTCGCGATCGCGTCAAGAGACTTGGACAAGGCGCGCGAAGCGGCTGACACCCTAGGGATTCCCAAGGCCTACGGTTCGTACGAAGAACTGCTGGCCGACCCTGAGATCGAGGCCGTCTACAATCCCCTGCCCAACCATCTGCACGTGCCGCTGTCGGTACAAGCAGCGCAGGCCGGCAAGCACGTGCTGTGCGAGAAACCCCTGGCCTTGACGGCGAGCGAGGCCGGCGAGCTGATCCAAGCCCGAGATGCGGCGGGGGTGTTGATCCAAGAAGCCTTCATGGTGCGTTACCACCCGCAGTGGTTGCGGGCCCGCGACTTGGTCCGCTCCGGCAAGATCGGCGACTTGCGCTCGGTCCAGGGCTTCTTCAGCTACAACAACCGGGATCCGCACAACATCCGCAACATCGCCGACATCGGTGGCGGCGGCCTGTATGACATCGGCTGCTATCCGATCACCGGCGCGCGCTTTCTCTTCGAAGCCGAGCCGAGCCGTGTGGTGAGCCTGATCGAGCGGGACCCCGAATGGGGCATCGACAGGCTGACCTCAGCGATCTTAGAGTTCCCTAGCGGACACGCCACATTCACGTGTTCTACCCAGATCACGCCGTATCAGCGCATGCAGATCTTGGGCACCGAAGGACGCATTGAAATCGAAATCCCGTTCAATGCTCCCGTGGATGTCCCCTGCCGGGTGTTCATTGACGATGGCAGCATCCTTGGCAACGCGGGCGTCAAGGTAGAAGAACTGCCCGTAACCGACCAATACACCGCTCAGGGCGAGGTCATCTCGCGAGCGATTCGCAACGCAGAGCCCTTGGAGTTTCCGCTCGAGAACGCTGTATGGGGCATGCGCATCATTGACGCGGTATTCCGCTCTGCCGAGTCCGGCGGGTGGGAAGCCGTCTAGAACGACTGCGCCCTCAGTTCAGCGGATCAAGACGATCTCGGCCAGGTCGCGGTCAAGGTGGACGCACAACCGGCCCTGTTTCGGGTGCAGCCAAATCCCCTGCTCCGCGCCGACGTTTGGAATGTCCTCAACCCTGTCAACGAGCGTCCCGTCGATATCCTCCACCTCAGGGCTGAGGGGGCCAATGTGCAGGTGGGCGTGACACTGGGTGCGGAAGAAATGGCTGTTTTGCGCTAACCCCCACCGCCCTGGATAAAGCTCTTCCCCGCGCGCCACCGCTTTTCGCCAAAGCTCAGCGCGCAGTTGCGGGCTGAGATCCGCGGTTGATTGGTATCCCGCCGCATGTGCCTTCGGCAGGGCCAAGTAGCGATTCGGTTTGTGGGGATTGATGTCTTTGAGGAAATATACTTCGGCCGTCGCCCGCTCGGCGGTGCCGCAAAGACTGCAAACACGGCTCTCCAGGCTCCCCGCCTTGGCGTGGTCACAGGGACAGTCCACCACGGGCATCGGCACCAGCGGCACCAAGCCGAAGAACACGAGCAGCAACACTTGGGCCACCCGCCCCCCGCGGAACCTAACCCCGCGCTTGCTCGAGCCGTTCATGCTCCCCGCCTCCGAGGTGCTGGTGGTGGCACTTGATGAGGAACTCGTCAGTCATGCCGGCGATGTAGTCGCACACAAGTTGGTGCAAGGGTTCGCTGGCGAGTTGCTCCACGGAGCTGCTCGGCAGCGCTTCCGGGTGCTTCAGATAGTGCTGGAACAGCTCTTTGAGTCGGCTGGAGTATCCGCGTTCCTGGCTGATCCGAGCACTGGCCCGGTAGTAGGTTCTGGACAGCACGGAGCGCAACTGCCGCATGGTCGAAGCCGTTTCGTCGGTTGGGGTCGCGATACGCGAAGGAAGGTGACGGACGTCTTCCCAACTGTCGACACCCGCCGACACCGCGGCGGCACGCGTACCCTCAATCAGCCCCCGCACGAACCTCGCCATCAGCCGACGCTGGGATTCGTTGAGGATGCGCCGTTCCGGAGCGCTGGGGAACTTCGCCTGCACGTCAGCATGCAGGTCTCCGAATGCGGGCACCGCCGAGCAGATGTCGGAGACGGTCAGGAACTTGTCCGCAACGGCATCCTCCAAGTCCGCGCTCAAGTAGGCGATCTCGTCGGCACCATCAACGAGCTGTGCCTCGAGAGTGGGGCGCAAATGGGGCAAGTACTCCTGATGCGAGGGTTCAGCGGGGTCCAGTTCGCGCGAGTGCTTGAGCAGGCCTTCCCGCACTTCGAACGTAAGGTTTAGACCGCGAAACGCCGCATAGCGGCGTTCAAAGTGCTCCACGATGCGCAGCGCATGGAAATTGTGGTCAAAGGACGAGCCTACGAGGCGCATCTGCTCGTCCAGAGCTGACTCCCCGGCATGACCGAAAGCTGGATGGCCGAGATCGTGGGCCAGAGCAAGCACCTCGACCAAATCCACATTCAGTCCGAGAGCCGTCGCGACCGTCCGCGCAACTTGGGAGACCTCGATGGTGTGTGTCAGCCGGGTCCGGCTATGGTTGGAGTTTGGAAGGGTCGCGACCTGCGTCTTGCCGGCCAAGCGCCTGAATGCCCGCGAATGAATCACCCGGTCGCGGTCATGCTGGAACAGCCCGCGATAGGAGTCGGGATCTGGGGGCTCCGCATGCTTGCGCAACAGCGACTGCTCTTCCGGGAACCGGAGTCGGGAAAGCATCGCTACCTGCGAGGTCAGCTTCCCTCGCCCAGTGTTTCCATCAGATCTGCTGCCAGAGGGCTGGCTGGACTGTTCGCAGCTTGAATCTCCGAGAGCATCTCTCGGGCCCGCTGCGGGTCGCTTTGCAACAGCGTCCGCGCGACCTCAATGGACGCGCGGTCCTTCGGGATCGTCCGCGTGGGGTTGTCGACGATCGCTTGGAAATGCTCTCTGGCCGCTTCGACATCGCCCTCGGCGAGGAGCATCCCGCCCAGGGCTAGCCTAGCCAGCGCTGGGTACTCGCTGCCCTTGCCGCGCACCGCCGCTTCGAAATGCGCCTTGGCCTCGGTCGCGTTGCCCTGTTCGCGGTCCAACAGCCCGGAATAGTACGCCGCCCCGGTCGCCGCCGCCGTGCCAGCGTAGTCCAAGGTGACCTCGTCCAGGGCGCGCGTGACCTCTTCGACGCGTTCGGCCTCGGTTGAGAACGTCGTAACTCCGGGAACGCTCTCGGTGGTCACGACCCCGCCGTACAAGGTAGTAGCCTTCAGCAGCGCGGCTTGGGAGTCGATCCCCCTTTGCCGCGCGTAGCCGCCGTACCCAACTCCTCCAACGAGCAAAACCAGGGCGGCTATTCCGCCCCCAACGAACTGCTTGCGGTGCGCTGAGAAGTACTCGACTCGTTCGCCGACTTCTTCGACAAACCGGTCACGCTTCAGGTCTTTGCGACGGAATCTTTGCAATGCGTCCCCCTAGGGCAGGTGCTGCGCAGCGGCTTTCCTTCGGCACCGCCCTCGTCTTCTATTTTAGCTTGAGCCGCGACCGCAAAAAGTCCTTCGCTAATACGGGTAGCGGTCGCCGGGAGCTTGTCCCAGAACCCACGCGCCCACCCGGCAATAGGCTTGGCTGGGCCGCCGGAATCTGCTCCAGGAGTTGGTGCCGAAACCGAGTATTCGTTGGTCGGGCGCTAGGCACGCCGCACCGGCCGGCGCCGGCAGCGTTCCGCTAGGCGATTAGATCATGGACAACGCGGCCATGCACATCCGTCAAGCGGAAATCGCGCCCGGCGTAGCGGAACGTGAAGCGCTCATGGTCGAAGCCGAGCAAGTGCAGCAGCGTGGCGTGCAAGTCATGGACATGGACCTTGTCCTGCTCCGCGCGGAATCCGAATTCGTCGGTCGCTCCATGGACATAGCCGCGCTTGGCGCCGCCGCCGGCGAGCCACATGGAAAAGCCGTAAGAATTGTGGTCACGGCCGTTCTTGCCGTGATTCGACCCGAACGCGCTTAGCTCTACAACTGGCGTGCGCCCGAACTCGCCTCCCCAGACCACGAGGGTGTCGTCCAGCATGCCCCGCTGCTTGAGGTCGGTAAGCAGCGCCGCGATCGGCTGATCGCACTCCCCCGCCAGCCTGCGATGGTTCGACTCGATCTCGGCGTGGGAATCCCAGGGCTGCCCCGCCCCGTGCCAGACCTGGACGAACCGGACGCCTTTCTCCAGCAACCTGCGGGCGATCAGCATCTGCCTCCCGTGGAGCGTGTCACCGTACAGTTCGCGGGTGGCAGGAGTCTCCTTGCCGATATCGAAGACGTCCGCAGCCTCCATCTGCATGCGGAAGGCGAGTTCGAAGGATTGCGTTCTTGCTTCGAGCAGGGCGTCGGCCTCGCGCTCACTGGCATGAGACGCGTTGAGCTTGGCCAGCAGGTCCAACTGCTGCCGTTGGGCATCTTGCGATGCGAAAGGGCTCCTGACGTTGGCGATCAGTTTGTCGGGAGTGGTGTACTTCGTGTCGATGTGCGTGCCTTGGTAGGCCCCGGGTAGGAAGGCCGCGCGCCAGTTCTTTGCTCCCCAGATCGGGTAGCCGCCAGGACATAGCACGACAAATCCAGGGAGGTTGCGGTTCTCGCTCCCCAAGCCATACGTCAGCCACGATCCGAAACTCGGGCGAGACTGCTGCGTCGTGCCCGTGTTCATCATCATCAGCGAAGGCCCGTGATTGGGGACCTCGGTGTGCATCGAATTGATCACGCACAGATCGTCCGCGTGAGCCCCCACTTTCGGAAAGATCTCGCTGACCTCGATGCCGCTCTGGCCGTAGCGATCGAACTGGAACGGCGAGGGGAACGCGGCACCTGTTCGTCGCTCTGTCCGGAGATGGATGGGAAGCGACTGGCCGCCGTACTTCTTCAGCGCGGGCTTGGGGTCGAACGTGTCGACCTGCGAGGGCCCGCCATTCATAAAGATATGAATGACGCGTTTCGCCTTCGCAGTCTGGGGAGGTGCCTTCGGGGCCAATGGGTCGGTAGGGTCGTAGCTCGCAACAGCACGCTCGGATGCGAGCATGGCACCCATCGCGCTCCACCCCATGCCCATCGTGGCATCGCGCAGAATCTCGCGCCTTGTCGGACCAGATCGCATCGTCATCTATCTACACACCCGTCGGCCAGGTCGAAGTGCCTAGCTTCCAGAACCAATTCTAGCCGCATAAGCGGCCAGCTGAGCGGCATTGCCACCGGATCGTGCGAATTCCGTCCATTAGCCGAGCCGGTCAATAGATCTGTTGCGTCTCCCCTTTGACGTCTTTGGGTGGCGCCACGCCCCGAGCGAGCATCACCTTATGGAGAGCCGCGATCGTGACGGCGGACGGCTTGAAGTTCCCGAACCTGTAGCCGATCGCAATCGTCAGCGGCGTCCAGCCAAAACGGTTCTCGCGATTCCACCTCTCAATGTCCGCTCCCTTGGCATCGAGGAATGCGACTACCTGGGGTAGGTTCTTGTAGGCTGCCCCGTGCATCACGGTTTCACCGTTGGCATCGACAGCATTGATGTCCGCGCCAAGCTCTAGCAAGACCTCCAAGGCTTCCAAGACCTCGGGCTCGGTCCCGGCATCTTCGCCAGGAGAGCGCGTGCCTAGCCCAGCAGCGGCCATCAACGGAGTGCTTCCATCGGCGTTCCCAATGGTGGTGTCTACACCGAGCCTCGCTAGCGTCCGCAACAGTTCTGCGTCAGCACTCTGTGCCGCGAGAAAGAACGGCGTTGCGCCACGTTTGCTAAGCCGGGTGTTGCCTAGGTTCACGTGCTTGCTCATCTTCCGGTTCAAGTCCGCGCCGTGCTTGGCCATCCATTCCACGAACTGAAGGCTGGTCATCTTCCCTGAGCCCTGCGGAGGAGGGTCGTTGTCACCATGGCCGGGCTTGCGGACCCTAGCGATCGCATGGAGCGCGGTGTACCCCGTCACTGAGGCGTTCGGGTCTGCTCCGGCTTCCACGAGCTTCGCGGCGAGTTCGTAGTGGGCGTTCTCGACGGCAAGCAGCAATGCTGTCGCACCGTAGGGCGGAGCGCCGTGGTATCCGCGTGCCCGGCTGGGCTCGTCTGCGGGAGGACGGATCATGTCGTTGGGGTCAGCACCGGCGTCCAACAAGACCCGGGTGACATCGGTGTGCCCCTCGCGCACGGCAAACAGCAGCGGCGTGAAGCCCGATGCTAGTCGCAGGTCGATGTCGGCGCCCTTGTCCAGGAGTTTCTGGACAACCCCCGCATGGCCTTCCGCCGCGGCCCACATCAGTGCGGACTGCCCGCTGATGTCCTCCCGGATCCCGACTTCGGCGCCATGAGCGAGCAAGGTCTTCACGGTATCGACGTCGCCTGTCCGCGCAGCGGTCATCAGCACCGTTTCACCCCCGCGCAGCGTCGCGTTCGGATCCGCGCCGGACTGCAGCAGCAACGTGGCCATCGCTGCGTTGCCGTTTTCGCAGGCCAGGAACAGGGGCGTAATCCCGTAGCGGTTCGAAGTTCCCGCCTGTGCCCCGGCCTCGAGCAGCAGTTTCGCCACTGCCATGTCATTGGCATGTGCTGCCCAGTGCAACGCTGTCATGCCGTCGGCTTGACCGGCGTTCGGATCGGCCCCTTGTTGCAACAGGGCTCGAACAGTGTCTTGCTGACCTGCCTCGGCCGCGTTCGCCAGCGCAGGTAGCGTGCTAGCGCCCGGCAATGAGGCTGCGAACAAGGCCAGGCCTCCGAAAAGGCCGCTGACCCGCTTCGCCAGTTCGCGCACTTCCGATGACTGCATCGCCCGTTGGCTCAGATACTGAGCGGTTGCAAGAGTTGGTCGATCGTTCCCTGGCTGTCGGCGAAGCTGTCGAGGTGAATCCCGACCTTCTCGAGCAGCGTTAGGTGGAGGTTCGCCAGTGGCGTCGGCTCGTCGTATTTGATGTGACGCCCACCCTGCATGCTGCCCGCCGCCCCTCCGGCCACCAAGATCGGAAGGTTGGTGTGGTCGTGCACGTTTGGATTCCCCATGCCGCTGCCGTAAAGGTAGAGCGTGTGGTCCAACAGCGAGCCGCTGCCATCGGGCGTGGACTTGAGCTTTTCGAGGAAGCCGGCGAACAGCGACACGTGAAAGGCGTTGATCTTGGCCACCTTGGCGATCTTCTCCGGGTTGTTGCCGTGGTGGGTCAGCGGGTGGTGCGGCTCGGGCACCCCCGCTTCCGGGTACGTGCGCGTGCTCGTCTCGCGGGCAAGCTGGAACGTGATGACCCGCGTGATGTCAGCCTGCATAGCGAGCACCTGCAGGTCGAACATCAACTTGGCATGGTCAGAGTACGCGGCCGGCACGCCCGACGGGCGATCCAGATCAGGCAGCTCGCTGTTCTCGGTCTCGGCCTCGGCCTTCTGGATTCTGCGCTCGACCTCGCGAATGGAGTCTAGGTACTGGTCGACCCTAGCCCGGTCCTCCGACCCAAGCTCGGCTTGCAAGCGTGCCGTGTCATCCATGACCCAGTCGAGCAGGCTGGCCTTGCGGCGCAACGCCTCGCGGCGCTCCTCAGAGGTCCCGCCCTCTCCGAATAGGCGCTCGAAGACCAGTCGAGGATGGGCCTCGGCTGGCAGCGGGGTGGTCGGCGAAGACCACGAGAGGTTGTTCTGGTAGACGCACGCGAATCCGTTGTCGCACTGCCCGACCATCGACATTAGGTCCATGGCCATCTCCAGGGATGGCAGGCGGGTCTGCTGGCCGATTTGCTTGGCCGCGATCTGGTCGACCGTCGTGCCGAGGTGATAGTCCGTGCTCTCGGTCCACTTCGCCTTCGCCGCGCTGAGGAACCCCGCGTTGGATGTCGCGTGGGTGCCGGGGTAGGAGTTCTTCAACTCCATGTTCGTAAGGACCGTGAGATGGTCGGACACCGGAGTCAGCGAGGACAGCGTGGTCGAGAGCTCGCCCAGTTTGCCGCTCTCGCCGGGAGGCGTCCAGCGGGTGATGTCGCTGCCCATCGGGACGTAGACGAAACCGAGCCGTCGCACCGGCTTGGCCGGCGTCTTGGCCAGCGCCGTCATGGACGGGACCATCGCGTCCAGGAGAGGCAGCGATAGCGTCACCCCAGTGTTCCGAAGGAACGTGCGGCGCGGAAGCGCCTTCTTGGTAACGATCATCGCGACCTCCTCATCTGGAACGGCGTACTCGAGGCTATCCCTAGGATAAGCGAAGAAAAGCGGAAATTGTCCTCGCTTGCCGCCCGCACGATCTTTCGGCTCGCCGGCGCGTCATGGTGCTCGACTCCCCTTCCCAAGGCGAAGGTCAGCAGTTTTTCCGCCAGTGCGCTGGCGAATAGCTCGGGGCGGTCCAGCAGTGCTTGCTCCAGATCGCTGACGCCAGCGACGCGTGTGCCATCGGCAAGCTCTCCCGAGGGGTCGATTAGTTCGCCGCCATCGGCAGTGCGCCAGCGACCGACCGCATCGTAGTTCTCCAGCGCGAAGCCCAAGGGGTCCATCGGGTTGTGGCAGCTGGCGCATGCTGGGTTTGCACGGTGCTCTGCCAGCCGTTCCCGCACCGAGAGCTTGCCCGAAACCGTGGTGTCCTTCAGCTCCGGCACGTCCGCTGGCGGGGGCGGGGGCGGCATTCCGAGAATGTTCTCCAAGATCCACTTGCCGCGAATCACGGGCGATGTGCGGGTCGCGTAAGAAGTCACGGTCAGGATGCTGCCGTGGCGCAGCAGCCCGCCCCTGACGCTGTCGGGAGGGAGATCGACCCTCCGGAAGCGGCTGCCGTAGACATGCGGGATGCCGTAGTGTTTGGCCAAGCGCTCGTTGACGAACGTGTGCTTGGAGCGCAACAGGTCGAGCACGCTCCGATCCTGTCGTATGACATCCTCCAGCAGCAGTTCGGTCTCGCGGCGGAATGCCTGCCGCAGATTGTCGTCAAAGTCCGGGAAGATGCGCATGTCCGGCCGGACCGAGGCGAGATTGCGGAGGTGCAGCCACTGAGCGGAGAAGTTGTCGATCAGGGAGTCAGACCGCGGATCCGCCAGCATGCGGCGCACGTGGCCTTCCAGCACGGCGGGGTCGCGCAACCGGCCTTGGACGGCGCTGTCCCGCAAGGGGGCGTCGGGCAAGCTGCTCCAAAGGAAGAAGGAGAGCCTGGAAGCCAGTTCAAGGTCAGAAATGTGATAGGCGGCTCCGGATTCCAGGCCCGGCGGGTCGCGCTCGATGCGGAACAGGAAGTTAGGGCTCACTAATACCGCTGCAAGGGCATGCTCGATGGCTGCATCGAAGCCTTCCGCGCCGACCGCTTTGGCTCGGGCCTGTTGATAAAACCCCAGCGGGCCCCGGATCTCGTCGGCTGAGACGGGGCGGCGATACGCCTGGGTTGCGAGGTTGCGGACGATCTCTTCGGCGCAGGCGTCCTCTTCGCCCATCGATGCCGGACGGCAGACGAAGATCCGCTCGCGGCTGGGAGTGTCGCCCGGACCGCTGGAGGCGTAGGGTCCGGTGATCGTGATCGAGAAGATCGCGGGCTGGACGCGCCGGTGCCTGTAGAAGTTGAAACGCGCCTGGTATGGCTTGCGCTGGGTCTCGACTAGGAACGAGGAGTCCTTCAGGAAGGTCGCGCCGATTTCGCGCGGCCCGGCCTTGAGGTTGAAGCGCGCCCTGAGGTGCCTATCTGCGTTGCGGTGGTCGTCGCCCCTGGGCGGCGGCTTGACCTCCAACAGTGCCAGCCGCTCTCGGTCCACCAGTAATTCCAGCTGGTGTTGCCTGCTCAAGCCCTCGATGTCTTCGTTCCGGTCGCGCGCCAAGCGCACGGAGATCTCGTACTCTCCGTCCACGGGGAACGTGTGCGGCACCAAGGCACCGCCGCGCGTGCCCAGCGGCAGACCCGGTATGTGCCGTTCCTGGGTGAGATCGGGCGGCAGCCGGATCGTGACAGCGTCGGGCAGTCGCCCTACGCGGCCCACCGCCAGGCGCGAGATCTTCTCGGCCGCGGACACGTACCGTTCCAACAGTAGGGGCGGCAGGTCGCTGACGGTGATGTTGTCAAACCCGTGGCTGGCTTCGTCACTAGGCAGGAGATCGTCGACGTTCACTTGCAAGTCGAGCAAGTCGCGGATCGCGTTGCGGTATTCGGTGCGATTCAGGCGCCGGAACGTCGGCGTGCGCCCGGGATTGGGGTCGGCGGAAGCGAGGCTGTCCAATTCCGAGGTCAGCGACTCAAGCGCCGTCCGGTATTCGGCTTCGTCCGGCTTGGGCATGCCGACCGGCGGCATTTGGCGGCCGCGCAGCTTGCGCACAACGCCTTCCCACGTGTCGGTATCGTGCGAGACAGCCGCCGCGGCCAAGCTCTCGAGGTCAAGCCCTGCTGTCTTGTTGGCGGAGCTGTGGCAGGCCAGGCAGTGTTGCGCGATGGTCTGCCGAAAGGGAGCAGCCTCGCTATCCGGGCGGGATTGCGCCGCCGCTGGAGCCCCTACGAGCAAGCCGCAAACGGCGGCGAGCGCATATATAACGATGTGCTCCTGCCATCGCTGCATGGGACATCGCCCAAGATGATCGTAGCAAGGCGCGGGCACAAACGCTGCGCCCGATTCAATCCCGGAAGGCGAACTCGTTGGTCATCATCAGCACTTGCGCATAGCGCTCGGTCGCCGTGAGCGGCAGCTCGTGGCGGCGCGGAAAGCCCTCTTCAGCACTCCAAGATTGCGGCGCCATTCCAGACTCGCGCTGCTCCGCTGCCAGCACTTCCTCGATTTGCGGCGACCACCGGAAGGAGTCGGATTCGTAATCTCCTAGCGAATCCACCACGAAATCGAGGTGCTCGCCTTCGACAACATCCAAGGCCTTGAAGACTGTCTCGACTTCGAATCCGCGCACAACCCAGCTCGCGAGCACCCCCCGCTCGGACGAAACCAACCAGCCGCGGATCCCGTTCGAGTAGTTGAACCGCCGCCCCTGAGAGCCCAGCACGTGGCCGAGCGTCCCTTCGATGGTCACATCGAGCGTGCGTGGCGCTGTCCAGCGCCGTACTACAGCGCTGTCCAAGCCATCGCCGGGATGTCCGCCAGTCGGCGTCAGGCTGGCCCGGCCCGTCTCCGGCGCCGGGTACATCGGCGCCGGCTGCACTCGCTCGCCGACCAAGTGCCCCATGGCTTTGAACCGCTTGATCGCACCTGCCTCCATATCAAGCTGCGCCGTCCCATGCAGCCATGCTGGCGCACCGGGCTCTTGATGGCGCAACTCAGCTGGCGCGCCACTCGAATCGACCAGGAACGCCACGCCCTCCTGGCGCTCCCGGTCCGTCGGCGAGCGGCCGAGAATCTTGCGGTGCAACACGTCCACGCATGTTGCGGGCTCGCCGCAGGCGGCGGCCGCGGAGCGAGCCTGATCAGCCAAGAATGAGCTATTCATCAAAAACAGCGCCTGCTGCGGAACGGTCGTCAGCTGACGCCTGGGCGTGTGCTCCTCCGGATTGGAAAAGTCGAAGGCACGCATGAGCGCGGACGGCTCTTCGCGCGACACGTACGCGTAGATCGTGCGGCGGGGAGAGGCAGGCAGGGCACTGAGTTCGAACGGAGGACCGCCCGTCGTGGTGTCCAGCTTGCCCGCCACCGAAAGCATTGTGTCGCGCAATGCTTCGAAGCTGAGCCGCGTGCGGTTCTGCCGCCACAGCAAGCGGTTGGACGGATCCTCGGCAGCGCCTTCAGCTCTGCTGTCACTACTCTGGCGATACGCCTTGGACAGGACGATGCGGCGGATCAGATTCTTGGTGGACCAGCCGTCCTCCGCGAATTCCGTCGCGAGGAAGTCCAGAAGCTCGGGGTGGGACGGCGGATCCCCCCGCCTGCCGAAGTCACTGGGCGTGCGCACCAAGCCTTCGCCGAACAGGTGCCCCCAGACGCGGTTGACGAACACTCTCGCAGCGAGCGGGTTCTCGGCGCTGCCAATCAGGCGCGCCAGTTCGAGCCGCCCGCTGCCCGAGCGGAATTCTGACGGTCCCGACAACGCGGAGAGGAACTTCGCCTTGACCTCCGCGCCCTTGTCGTGTTGGTTGCCGCGCACGAAGACATAGGTCGGCTGCAGAACGCTCGCATCGTTGGTCACCATGGCATGGCGAGGCCCGCCTCGATGGCTCCAATCCCGCATGACGGCATCGTATTGCCACTTCAGGGCTTTCATGACGTTGGAATCGCCTTCGTTCTGGACCCACCAGAAATCATCTACGGGGATGTCCGTCGGAGATCCGTTGCCTCGCAGGGCCAGCCGCAGAGCCTCGCGTTCCGGGTCGGGCCAGCGATAGTCGCTGTCAGCGTCCACGATCCGTTGAGCTAGTTCGGTCGCCCCGCCGGGCGTGTCCAGCGCGGCAAACGCTTGGACTGACGGTCCCACTAGCCCGCTGAGATACTCGCGCCAGCGCTTGAGCACGTATAGATTGAGGTCTTTCTCCTTCGAGAGCGCCTCGACTTCGCGGTTGCCTTGCTCGCGAGAGGCCCAGGCCGCTTCGAGATAGCGAGCCAATTCCTTCGGCTGGCGGAATTCCCGAACATGGTCTTGCAGCCGTTCCTCGCGGTAGGTGTCAAGCCACTTACGGCGCTCGGCAAGCTTCTCTCGGAAAAACTCCGTCTGGCGGTCCGAGCCGAACGCTTCGAGCGGCACGGGCTCAAGAACGTTTGGAGAGTTCAGGAATACGCTGTAGAACGAATAGTAGTCCTTCTGCGAGATCTGGTCGAACTTGTGGTCGTGGCAGCGGGCACAGGCCACCGAGAGGCCGAGAAATCCCCGGCTGACGACATCGATCCGATCATCGAGATTCTCCGGCACATCGGTTGGCCGAGGCAGGTTGATGCCCAAGGTCAACATCCCCATCGCAGCCAAGTGCTGCTTGTCGGACGCAGCTAGGTCCGCTGCCAGCTGGTACTGGACGAACTCGTCATACGGCAGATCGCCATTGAAGGCGTCCACGACCCAGTCGCGATAGGGCCAAGCAATTGCGAACGGACGGGCTTGGAATCCTTCGTCCGAATAGCGAACCACGTCCAGCCAGTGACGCGCCCAGCGCTCTCCGAAACGCTCGGAGGCCAGCAGTGATTCCACCATGGCTTCGTACGCTTCGGGAGTCGGTGCGCTCGCAAACGCATCCGCCTGCTCGGCTGTGGGCGGCAGTCCCGTCAAGTCGAAGAAGACTCGCCGGATCAACGTCCTGGGATCGGCCTCCGCCGAGGGATGCAGTCCCGAATCGACCAGGCGCGCTTCAACAAAGCGGTCAATGGATGTCTCGGCCCAGCCTGTCGAGGAAACGGGCGGCTCGCTGTTGCGCGGCGGGACGAACGCCCAGTGGGTCGCCGCTGCGTCTGCAGAGGTCTCCCCGGCGGCCGGCTCGGGAAACGGTGCGCCCATCGAGATCCAGGTCGCGACGTGCTCGATTTGGGCCTCTTCCAGCTTGCCTGTCGGCGGCATGCGCACGCCTTCGTCGCTACGCAGCACTTGAAGCAGACGGCTCCCGTCGGGATTGCCGGGTTCAATCGCGGGCCCGCTCTTCCCTCCCTTGAGCAGCGATGCGCGGGAATCGACCCTGAGGTCCGCTTGCAAAACCGGGCTCGCGCCGCTGTGGCAGGCGTAGCACTGTTCCGCCAACAGCGGGCGCACGTAGCGTTCAAAGTGGTCGGTGCTCGCGGTGTCGGCGCCGCTGGCTGCGACCGCGCATGCCAGCAAGGCCGGTATCGGGCGCATCGGCCAAACCGTCAGGGATTTGTACATCCTGCACGCAAGTTTACCAGCCCGACACATTTTTCTCATGCGTGCGAATCGTCTTTCAGGGAAGCGTTTCCAGAAGGTGCTGGCGGCGCGTTCAGACCCGACGGGACGGGATCGCTGCTACGATTGAAGCGCGATCTAACCGGTGCGCGACGTGAACCCTTCCAGACTCGCCAGTGCGGTGGCCGCGCTGATGGTGGTTGGCGCTGCTAGCGTCCGTGCGGCGGACGAAGCAGCCGAACGGCTGTTCGCGGTCCAAGTCAAGCCCTTGCTGGCCGAGCGCTGCTTTGTCTGTCACGGGCAGGACCAGAACGCGATCCTTGGCGGCTTGGACCTAACGTCTCGGGATGCCATGCTGCGTGGCGGCGCATCGTCCAGACCCGCGTTGACGCCCGGCAACGCCGGGGCAAGCTTGCTCTACTCGGCTGTGCTGCGCAAAGACCCGAAACTGCAGATGCCACCCAAAGACAGCGACAGGCTGACGCAGGAGCAGGTGTGGCAGATTCGCGATTGGATCGATGCCGGCGCTCCGTGGCCCGATACAGAGGCGGAGAGCAGGTACGTGCAGGACGATCTGGCCGAGGCCCGCACCGCCGCGGGCGTCATCGTGCCGACCAGCGGCGGATTGTCGGACGACTGGACCAACCGGCGCTATCAGGAAGACGACCTGTGGGCCTTCCGTCCATTGAGGCAAGCCGAGCCACCGGGCACTGGCGCGGAGCACCCTGTGGATGCATTTATCGAACGCAAGCTGGCGGATGCCGGCTTGGCAGCCGCCAACCGGGCCGACAAGCGGATGCTGATTCGCCGCGCGTCGTTTGACCTGACTGGTCTGCCGCCCACCCCAGAGCAAGTCGAAGCCTTCCTCCGGGACGACTCGGCCACGGCCTGGCGCAAGGTGGTCGATCGCCTGCTGGAGAGCCCGCAGTACGGCGAACAATGGGGGCGCCACTGGCTCGATGTCGTGCGCTATGCCGACACGTCAGGCTATTCCAACGACTGGGAGCGCTCCAATGCTTGGCGCTACCGCGATTACGTCGTCCGCTCCCTGAACTCCGACAAGCCCTATGACCGCTTCGTGCTGGAGCAGCTAGCCGGCGACATCCTCGATCCGGACAGCCCCGAGATGCGCGTTGCAACCGGCTACTTGCGCATGGGGCCCTGGGAGCACACCGGCATGATGCAGAAGGTAGCTTCCCGCCAGCTCTATCTCGACGACATCACCAACAGCGTGGGAGAGTCGTTCCTGTCCCTGCCGTTACGCTGCGCCAAGTGCCACGACCACAAGTTCGATCCGATTCCCACCCGCGACTACTACCGCATCTACGCAGTGTTCGAGACGACCCAACTTGCCGAACTGCCGGTTGAGTTCATCGAGAGCGAGAACCGCAACTACTTCGAGCAGGAGAGGGCGCGGCTGGAGCGACTGCTGGCGGCGGCCGAGTCCGACGTTGCCAAGATCGAAGCCAAGGAAGAGCGAGCGGCCCGCGCTTGGTCTGCCGAGCGCGGCATAGAGTATCAGCCCAGGGAGAAGCTCAAGGACAGGCCCGAAGGGGAGAAGCCGCCGCGCCATATCGGCCTGACGATCGACGATCTGGGCTATTTCAAGGTGCGCCGCAACGACGCCAAGATCTGGGGACGGCGCTTGGAGCGCTACCAGCCCATGGCGCACAGCGTGTACGAGGGTCCGGTCAAGCACGAGAATTCCGAGCGGCTGCGCATGCCGGAGCCGGAGAAGATGCGCGGCCTGCCGCCGGAGTCGCATATTCTCAGCGGCGGCTCGGTGTATTCCAAGGGCGACAGGGTCACGCCGGGCGTACTGAGCGCGGTTCCTGTCAGCTACGACCCCGCTCCATCCCGCAGGCGGCACGACGTTCCCAGCACGATGACAGGGCGGCGCCTGGCGCTGGCGCGCTGGATCACCAACCCGGAGAACCCCCTCTCCACCCGCTCGATCGTCAATCGCATCTGGCAATACCACTTCGGGCGGGGCTTGGCCGAGAACGCCAACAACCTCGGCAAGATGGGCAAGAAGCCCACGCACCCCGAACTGCTCGACTGGCTGGCGCGGAGATTCCCCCAGGACGGCTGGTCACTGAAACAGATGCACCGCCTGCTGATGACGTCGGAAGCGTACCAGCGCGGCGACCGGCCGGCCGACCAAGAAGAGGTTGCCCAGCGCGACCCGAGCAACGACCTGCTCAGCTACTTCAGGCCGCGGCGGCTGACCGCCGAGGAGCTTCGCGATTCCATGCTGGCCGTATCCGGCGAGCTCAATCCCGAGGTGGGCGGACTGCCGGTGTTCCCCGAGGCCAACGCAGAGTTTCAAGCCCAGCCGCGCATGAATCAAGTGACGATCGCGCCGGCCTACCAACCCTCGCGGACGCTGGAGCAGCGCAACCGGCGCTCGCTCTACACGTACCGCATGCGGATGCAAACCGCTCCGCTGTTCGAGGTGTTCAACCAGCCCAGCTACGACCTGTCTTGCGAGCGGCGCGACAGTTCGACGGTTACGCCGCAAGCCTTCACCCTGATGAACAGCGACAACTCGGTCGACCGCTCGATCGCCATGGCCCTGCGGCTGCAGAGGGAAGAAGATTCCGTCCGGGGGCAGCTGCGCCGTGCCTTCGAACTCGCGCTCGGACGACCAGCTACCGATGACGAGATTGCCAAGACTTCCGCGCATGTCAGGGAGATGGCGGCGTACCACGAGCAGCACCAACCAGAACTGATCGCGCAGGCTCGCGAGTTGGATCGCACGGTGGTCGAGGAGATGTCGGGCCTGGCGTTGCACTACAAGGAAAAGCTGGACGTTTTCGAGGACTACGTTCCACACGTGAAGCCGTGGGATGTCGACGCAGAGACACGCGCACTGGCGGATGTGTGCCTGGCCCTGTTCAACTCCAACGAGTTCATCTACGTGTACTGACGGCACGATGCGCAAGAGGGAGAAGCCGACATGACCAGCCAAGACCTCGTGGCAATGCCGAGCACGCGCCGCAGTTTCCTCTATTCGCTGGGCGCCAGCTTGGGCAGCGTGGCGTTCAGTGATTTGCTGGCCAAGGAAGCGGCCGGGCCGCTGGCGGTCAAGCAGCCGCATCATGCGGCCAAGGCCAAGGCGTGCATCTTCTTGGTGATGGAAGGCGGCCCGAGCCACATCGACACGTTTGATCCAAAGCCGAAGCTCGAACAGTTGCATATGCAACAGTTCGAGCGGGCTGGCGAAGAGTTCTCTCCGATGTCCTCGGGCGTGCGCTACTACGTGCAGAGCCCGTACAAGTCCCGCAAGGTCGGCCAGGCCGGCATGGACATGTGCGAGCACTTCGTGCATCTGCCGGAGGTCGCGGACGAGCTGTGCTTCTATCGCGGCTGCCAGTCGGAATCGGTGGACCACCCGACGGCGCTGTACCACATGAATACAGGCAACAAGTTCGGCGGGGACCCAGGTGTTGGCTCGTGGGTCACCTACGGGCTAGGCAGCGAGAACCAGAACCTTCCGGGCTACATCGTTTTGGCCGAGGCCGGTTTCCCGCAGGGCGGATCGGGCAACTGGACGAACGGCTTCCTGCCCGCCTACTACCAAGGCACCCCGTTGCGAGCGGAGGGATCGCCGATCCTGGACATCCATCCGCAATCGTGGAAGACCCGGGAGCACCAGCGCAAGAACCTCGACCTGCTCGCCGATCTCAATCGATCGCACCAAGCGAAGCATCCGAATCATGACGAGCTTGCGGCGCGCATGGCGAATTACGAGCTTGCGTACCGCATGCAGGTCGAGGTGCCGGACATCATCGACCTCGATGGCGAGCCGGAATCGGTCAGGGAGATGTACGGGCTGGACAATTCGGAGACCGGGCCGTTCGGGCGGCGCTGCCTGCTGGCGCGACGATTGGTCGAGAAAGGCGTGCGCTTCGTGCAGATCTTCTCCGGCGGCTGGGATTCGCACGATTACTTGGAACGTTCGCACAAAGCGCGCATTTACAGCATCGACAAGCCCGTCACCGCGCTGATCAAGGATCTCAAGCAGAGGGGCCTGCTCGACGAGACGCTGGTGGTGTGGCTCGGGGAGTTCGGCCGGAGCCCCGACAATCATCATCGAGGAGGTGGCGTCGCGATCGGCCGCGACCACAACGCCCACGCGCAGTCGATGTTTTTTGCCGGAGGCGGAGTGAAGGCCGGCCATGTGGTCGGCGCGACCGATGAGATCGGCAACACCGCGGTGGAGGTGGTGCATCCGATCAAGGATCTGCACGTCACCCTGTTGCATTTGCTCGGCCTGGATGACAACAAGCTGACGTACTTCCACGGCGGCCGCTTCAAGCAGTTGTCCCAGACCGGCGGCCAGGTGATCAAGGAACTGCTCTCGACCTAATCGCGCGAGCCGCTCCGCTGCCCCAGCCAAACGCTTCGGCGTTCTTCCGCTTGCGGAATCGAGCCGCACCTGCTCCGGCCTCCAGTCGACCGGTGCCGCTGGACATCCTCAGGGCAGCGCCCAGCAGTTCCAAGTGTGTTTGCAACCCAGACTTCGAGGCGCCGAAACGCAGAAGTTCGGTTCAATCCTGCTCCGAAGCTCGAACAGACGTTCGCACGCTGCGTGGCCTAGCGCAGGTGCTTGGCGAAGAAATCCAACGACCGCTGCCAGGCCAGCCCGGCGGCTTCCTCGTCGAAGCGCGGCGTTGTGTCGTTGTGAAAGCCGTGGTTCGCGGCTGCGTACATGTGCGCTTCGTATGTCTTGCCATTGGCTTTCAACGCACTCTCGAAGTCTGGCCAACCCTGGTTGATCCGGCGGTCAAGTTCACCGTAGTGCAGCATCAGCGGCGCAGCGATCTTGGAGACGGCTTCCGAGGGCGGTTGGCGGCCGTAGAACGACACGCCGGCGGCAAGATTGGGGTTGCGAACCGCGATGGCGTTGACCACGAATCCGCCGAAGCAGAATCCGACAATGCCCACCTTTCCGGTGCAATCAGCATGTCCCCGCAAATGCTCCACCGCGGCGGCGAAGTCCTCCACCAACTTGTCGCGGTCCAGCTCGGCCTGCAACCTGCGCCCGTCATCGTCGTTGCCCGGGTAACCGCCCTTCGGCGTCAGGCCGTCGGGCGCAAGGGCGAGATATCCGGCGGACCCCAAGCGGCGCGCGACGTCTTCGATATAAGGATTGAGGCCTCGGTTCTCATGGACAACCACAACGCCGGGGAGCTTGCCCTGCGCCGAACTCGGACGCACCAAGTAGGCACCAATCGAGCCGTGGCCTTGCGGGGAGTCGTATGTCACGCGCTCCGTCCGGATGCTGGCGTCGTCCGCCGGCACCTGCTGGGCCAAGGCATAGTTCGGGCTCAGGCTGGCCAAGACCGCCGCCGCGCTGGTGCCGGCTGTGAACGGGCCTGCCTTGTCAATAAAGGCGCGGCGACTTATGCCGCCATGCACGTAGGCGTCGAACAGACGCAAGACCTCGGGTGCATGACACTATTTTGATCTCGGCCTGATTTGGGGGAATCGGTCGTAGAACTGCTTTCACTGGTTTCCTTGATGCACAAGCATCCTTGACTCGTTATAGTGTCAAGGTATGCCCGGCTCTACCCTCTCCCCTGCC
>JAJEHF010000227.1 GCA_022823865.1 Bryobacterales bacterium | reverse complement strand
TTCTGCCATAAATGCCTCAGCATGATCGTGCATATCGTCCCATACCGTCCCATGTCATCCCGTAAGATATGTATTGCCAACGCTATACGGCCAATTCGAGCCGCTTTCGGCGGCTTCCTCTTGTGCTGAGCCGTCCCGCGTTGTATCATTGAATATCGGTCGATTACTGATACACAGGTAGGATACGGAACATGCGAAAACGACCCCTCACAGCCACCTTCGTGGCGCGAGTGAAGAAGCCGGGACGCTACGGCGACGGCGGGCGGGGCGGACTCGGGCTGTACCTCCGCGTCCACCTGATGAAGTCCGGGCGCGTCTCCAAGTCCTGGGGCCAGCGGATTCGAGTCGGCGGGAGACCCACGAACCTCGGACTGGGCTCGTATCCGGTCGTGACGCTCAAGGACGCGAGGGAGAAGGCGCTGGAGAACCGGCGGGCGGTCCATTGGGGCCATGACCCGAGAGACGGGAGGGTTCCCACCTTCGAGGCGGCCGTCGAGAAGGTCATCGAGATCCACTGGCCGACGTGGAAGAACCCGCCCCGCATGGCCGGGCAGTGGCGGCAGACGTTGCGCGACTACGCCTATCCGCGCATCGGCCGCAAGCGCGTGGGCGAGGTCTCGACGGCCGACGTGCTCGCCATCCTCAAGCCGATCTGGTCGAGCAAGCCGCCGACCGCCAAGGCCGTGCGCAACCGGATCTCGGCGGTGATGCGGTGGGCCGTCGCGAAGGGCTACCGGCCGGACAACCCGGCCGGGGAGGCCATCGCCGGTGTGCTGCCGCGCAACGGCAAAACCACGAAGCATCATAAGGCGCTCCCGCACGGCGAGGTGTCGGCTGCTCTGTCCAAGGTTCGCAACTCGGAGTCCCATGCCGGCATACGGCTGGCGCTGGAGTTCATGGTGCTGACGGCGACACGCTCGAACGAGGTGCGGGGTGCGGCTTGGACCGAGATCGAGCGCGATGTCTGGACCATTCCCGCGAGCCGCATGAAGGCGAAGCGCGAGCACCGCGTTCCCCTGTCGGCGCGGGCGCTGGAGATCCTCGGGGAAGCCCGCAAGCTGCACGACGACGGCGGGATCGTGTTCCGGGGCGCGAGGGGGCGGGCGATCCACCACTCGATGTTCGGCAAGTTGCTCCAGAGTCTCGGCATCGCCGGGACGGCTCACGGGATGAGGTCGTCGTTCCGCGACTGGTGCTCGGAGACCGCCGTGGCGCGCGAGGAGGCGGCGCTGGCGCACAAGGTCCGCAATCAGGCCGAGGCCGCGTACGCCCGCTCGGACCTGCTGGACCGGAGGCGCGAGGTCATGGAGGCGTGGGCCGCCTATGTGGCGGGCCGGAGAGGCAAGGACGGACACCTGAACTGACCACCCGCCCCCTCCCCGATGGGCTCGGAAGCCGTCTTGGGGCTGTCTGGAGGCATCTCGGGTCTTCTACGGCCCGTGGAATCGTCTCAGATCGACGATCGCGGGTCTCCAAGGGGTACGGGGGGTAGGAGGCTCCGCCCCCCTTCACAGCCAAAGTACACAATGAGCCTTCCGTAGACCCTCTCGGACGTGGAACAAACAGCTCGGCTGGCACCTGCGCCGCAGTTAGTAAGACCCATGAAAGTTGGTGAGCGACCGAACTCGGCAGAGGGACCACTACAGTTGTACGAAAACTCGGGGATCGGAGCGGGCGATGTCCGTCCGATCCCCGAGTGTCCCTGCCGTTCGCTCGGTTTCAGCCGCTCAACTTTTCTCCATCGAGCACGAGCCGTAGGCGCACGACGCTGGCCACATCCAAAGCGTCTCGTCGGGTGGCTAGGATGTCACCGTTGGCGCACAGGAACCACGGTTCGTACAGGTGACCCTTCGTTTGTGTCTCTATTGGAGCGCCGCCGTCCGGCTCGAAAAGCTGCCAGATCGTGCGGGGCGGTCCTCCGTCCGACCGGGTTACGACGTTCAGAACCCGACCGTCTTCTAACTGAAACACAGCCCGAGATTGAGGATACCAGATATCGAATGTGGTAAACGGAATGCCGTCTTCGGTTCCGTGAATCAGCACGGCATCTCCCGGCTCCTCAAGGAAACCATCCATGGCCGCGATCACATGACGTGAAGGCTCGCCGTCACCGACCGCCCGGACCTCGAACTGTAAAATCTCGTGCGGAGCTCCC
The DNA here is from genome assembly GCA_022823865.1 of Bryobacterales bacterium. Classification (GTDB taxonomy): domain Bacteria; phylum Acidobacteriota; class Terriglobia; order Bryobacterales; family UBA6623; genus VXMF01. The sequence continues at coordinate 1,704 of JAJEHF010000227.1, read as the reverse complement.
CGGGAGTAGAGGAGTGAGCCATCCGACCGCACGTTCAGAGCTCCCCCAGTACCGACCGGTTTGGCTTCCCATGCGTCGGCCTTCATCGCCGCACCCCAACTGCGGATGTACCTTCCCGATTCTCCGAACTGATGGATCGCGAAGTCGTTTCCGACCACGCCGCCGCTTATCACGAAGCCTCCAGACGGCAAAGCGGCGAACCCCTTCGGCCACGAGACGGAAATGGGCAGCATTACTCGACGCACTGGCTCCCCAGCCGCACTGTAGATCTCCACGGCCGAGCGTGAGAGGTCGTAGACAGCCATGTTGCCGTCCGGCATGACATCCAGCCGTGCCGGTCCCATGAGTTCGCCTGGGCCATCGCCGTTCCTAGCGGCAATGTAATCTCCCTTTCCCCCAGTAGAAGGATCCACAACGAGCAGCCTCGCTGGCCTGGCGCTGGTGATCCACACCTTGCCAAGCGGACTCTCGGCAACCCCCGTTACCCTCGTGAGTCCCTCCAAGCGCGTGTGGCCATCGGCCACCCACACCTCTGTCACGGCCATCCGGGGGTCGTCCCCCTGGACATCCTGCGCGACAGCGTAGAACGGAAGATTGAGGATGAGCCCCGGAACCGTCCATCCAACGAGCTTCGCAGCCCGCTGGATGGGTCCGATCATCCCGGTATTCACCCTGCCTCCGACGCCGCGATCAGGCGGTCGCTGAGAAGGTCGGTATACTTGTCCAACGGATACCGACGCCGGTATTCTCCCAATTCCGGCTCGCTCAACCTGTGAAGAGTGCCGTCGTCCAACTCACGGTAGGCCTCCCGGAGTTCCCCGTCTTCGCAGGCCCATGTCCCGAACACAGCACCCGCCAATCGCACTACGAGCACCCCTTCCCCGTCATCGTCAGCAGGTATGAACCTACGATCATGGGTAGGGACGTTCATGCTCTGCGACGGATTGCAGATGCCGCCTCGGTGTCGGCAGCAACCGCCCCCGAAGTCGCAGAAGAGGGCTCCCCACGGACTGCGAACACACTCGTCGCAACTCCGGCAAGAGGCGCAGTTCTCGGGGAGGGGCGGCGGTTCCTCCTGGGCGCTGGCGATGTCGAATGTCGCCAGCGACGCCGCGACCGCGATCAATGCGGTCCAAGCGAAATGCCCGAATCCACCGTGGATCGGAAAACGAGTCAGCCACTTGTTCATGGTGCTTCTCCTTTCGGATGATGTAGATGTTGCCCCCAAGCGGCTCAAGGGGGCGACCCAAGCGGGCAACTGAAAGCTGGGCAATCCGTTTCAGCACCAAGAGAGGAAAAACCCGGTAGTTTTGGCGGGAGAAACCCGCAGTGGCATCGCGAGGAAACTCCCGTCACGTGCATCGACATAGATCGTACGGGCCTCCAGAACTGCGACCCCATCGCGCCGAACCAAGGCTTGGTGCAGGGACACGACGAGTTTTGTCGGCGGTGTTGGGCCGGGTGGCGTCGTGGCGGGTCCCCTTTGGGAGCTGGCTCTTGGCCTGTTAGTGGCCGTCAGCCAGCATACCCACCGTATAACACGGCGGGCTGGCGAGGGGTGCTCCGCCCCCCTTCGATCCTGTACCCATCTTGCACGTTTTGCATTAGATCGAAAGATCGCGAATAGCAGCAACAGGCGACCAGGTCGGGAGCAACCTCTTTCGATCCTGCGCCACCGAGCGCCTAGGGGGGACTTGTGCCCCG
>JAJEHF010000167.1 GCA_022823865.1 Bryobacterales bacterium | reverse complement strand
ACATGGAGGCCGCGCGGCGGGGAGGCTTCCGGACCGTCCTGCACTATGTGTCGGTCGCCTCGCCGGACCAGGCGCTCGACCGTATCCGCAACCGGGTCGCGCTCGGCGGCCAAGATGTCCCGGAGGCGGACGCGCGGCGGCGGTTCGTGCGCTCGCACGCCAATCTTCCGGCGGCGATTGCGTGCGCGGACGAGGCCATGCTCTACGACAACACCGATCCCGACCGGCCGCACCGGGAGGTCGCGATCCTGAAGGACGGGGCCTGGTGGGTTGCCGGTGCCGTTCCCGGCTGGGCGGCCATGGCTCTCGCCCGGACCGGGCCGCCGCATCGGGGGCAATGACGGGGGCCGCCAGGCGCCGCCAGGGACGGACTGTGGTGCGCAAACGGGTTGAGGCGTGTGCGCTGTCGTGAATCCCTTGGTGATCAAGGGCTCCAGCTGACCCGAGACTTTTCTTACCCCAGAAGCATCGCAGATTTCTGCGGATCTGCGATGTGCGGATAGGGCGGTTCGAGGATTTCCACCCCATAGCCGCCGGCGCTCCAACTCCGCTCCCAGGTCCGTTCCAGCCCCGTCGCGTTGTCCCGCCCGAATCGGATAGAAAGTGTCGCCATCGGGCCTGCGGCCCTCGTTCCATCCACCAGCCATGGTTGGGAGAACGCGATGGCGACGACGGAGAAGTTACCCTTTTCCTGGCACAGTGTCGAAAGCCTGCCGGACCTTGAGCGCCTGCGGCTGGTGCTCGAGGTCCTTCCCGACGAAGAGATCGTGGCGGCGCTTCAGGTTGGTCGGGGCCGCGGGCGCAACGACTACCCGGTGAGCGCGATGTGGCGCGCGCTGATCGCAGGCGTCGTGTTCCAGCACGCCTCGATCCAATCGCTGCTGCGGGAGTTGGGCCGCAACCCGGCACTGCTCGAGATTTGCGGCTTCGACCCGCTGCCTTTCCAGAGCGCGGCCGTGACGGAGCTTCGCGAGGGAAGCGAAGGAGCGAGCGCGGTGACGCGTCCGGCCCAGGTGCGCTCGACGGTGCCCAGCCACTGGAACTTCTCGCGGTTCCTGGCGTGCGTGGTGCGCCTTGAGAAGGAGCGCGGGCTGGTGTCCGCAATGGTCGAGACCCTGCGCGCGTCGCTCTTCGAGGAGCTGCCCGACTTCGGACGCCATCTCGGCTACGACGGCAAGGCGATCGAGAGCCACTCGACGGGGTGGGTTGCCGAGGGCAAGGAGAAGACCTCCGACCCGGACGCCGACTGGGGCAAGCACGAGACGACCGGGGTGCACAGCAAGACCGGCAAGATCTGGAAGAAGGTGAAGTCATGGTTCGGCTACGGCCTTCACCTGATCGCCGACACCCACTACGAGCTGCCGGTGGCGTTCGAGGTGACGCGGGCGTCGGGCTCGGAGGTTAAGATGCTGCCCAAGATGCTGGAGGAACTGTTCGCGAAGGCGCCGCAGATGGCAGATCGCTGCGGCGACTTCAGCGCCGACCGAGGTCTCGACAACGCGCCGCAGAAGAAGAAGCTTTGGGACAAATGGACCATCCGACCGCTGATTGACACGCGCTTGATGTGGAAGGCCGAGAAGGAGGAGCCGGACTATGACCCGACGAAGCCGATCACGCGGGCGCTGTTCCCCGACCGCGCCGATGTCGTCGTTCACGACGAGCGTGGCCGGGTGTCCTGCGTCTGCCCCCAGACCGGCGAGGTCCGCGCCATGGCCTACCAGGGCCTTGAGGCCGACCGCGGCGTGTGCGGCACCATCAAGTACCGCTGCCCGGCAGCAGCCTTCGGCTTCGACTGCGCGGGCAGCGAGGCGTGCCACCGGGCGGGCGGGGTGCAGCCCGGCGAGTACGGCCGCATCGTGCGCATCGATCTCGACAAGCACGACCGGCGCATCTTCACACCGACACCGTGGGGCAGCCCGTCGTGGCGGCGCGGCTACAACCGACGCTCTGCCATAGAACGGATCAACAGCCGCCTCGACAACAGCTTCAACTTCGAGACCCACTACATCCGCGGGCTCGCCAAGATGAAGACCCGTGTCGGGCTGGCCCTGGCGGTGATGATGGCGCTGGCCCTTGGGCAGGTGCGGGCCGGGCACGCGGAGCGGATGCGCTCGCTGGTCGGCGCGGTGTCGTATCTCGACACTGGCTGACCGTTTGTCCGACCTCCGACATCGCCGCTCGACCCGGCCGCCTGCCGGCGGAGGGAAAGCCGCGGCCACCCGTGTCATCATGTTCCCGTAGTGTTCCGATCTCACGCCAAATCGCTGCATTCTGCTCACCCGACGGGGGTCAGGCAGTCGATATCCGGCCGCCAAAGATCAGCGGCGCGCCGTCGAAAAGCGCCACAACGCACATTCCTCTCGTACAGGGCGTCCTTGTCGATCGGGTATTCCGAACGGTTGCGCCCGGCACGCCCCGGAAACGTGCGCTTGCGATGGTACGGCAGCACAAACAATTCGGCGATGCCCCAGTCGCCGGAAAGCGTCATGTGCGCCATGGGCTGACCCAATTTGGGGCGGTCACGGGGGTGCTCGACGATGTCCAGTTGGTTGACGATATCGACGAGGTTGTGCAGCTCGGCCACGCCCCAGAACACGCGGTCGACGCCCAGCCGAAGCTCCCAGGAAGTCTCGTCCCAGTCTCCATAGGTCAACACGTAAGCCTCGCGCAGGTCCGCATGGGAGCGCTGCGAATCGGCGCTGTCGTAACGATAAAAGGCGGTGAGGGTGACGCTGGTTC
>JAJEHF010000061.1 GCA_022823865.1 Bryobacterales bacterium | reverse complement strand
TGGCCGTCTGGTACTCCACGTGCGCCGTCGCGATCGTGATGCCACGCTCGCGCTCCTCCGGCGCGTTGTCGATCGAGTCGAACGAGCGCACCTGGTTGGACGGGTCGTGCTTGGACAGCACCCGCGTGATGGCCGCCGTCAGCGTCGTCTTGCCGTGGTCGATGTGCCCGATCGTGCCCACGTTCACGTGCGGCTTCGAACGATCAAACTTTTCCTTTGCCATGTCTCTGTGTCCTCGTAAGCTGCGATCGGAAACGCGAATTCAAGGCCGCCACAAACACTGGTGGACGGGGAAGGATTCGAACCTTCGTAGGGCGTAGCCCGACAGATTTACAGTCTGTTGCCTTTGACCGCTCGGCCACCCGTCCGCAAAAGGTGCCTTGGTCCGCGTCCCTCGTGGATTTGTGCAAACACCGTGCCTACTTCCGCAGGAGCACTGCGCCGCGTCACGGTCTACAAAAGGCCGGCCGGTTCCCCGAACAGCCGGTACTGTTATCTTAGCCTATCCCGCGACCTCGGTGCAATGCAGGCTTGCTCGCTGGGCCGTTGCGGAAACTCAAGATGCAAAGAGGCTTGTAGCCGCCCAAGCAATGCGAGCATCGCGCTCTCGGGCAATCGCTCGCTGGGATTCAGGAAAATACCACGGTCGGAAGCCATTCGTCGTGGATCGCCCGCGCTGCAGGAGTGAACTGCTCGCCTAGCGGTTTGAGATATTCCTCTACCAAGTGCTCGATTTGCTCTTCGGTGTCCAACCACTGATTGATGCTGAACACCGGGCAATACCTGGGGGACCTGAGACAGCGCCCGTCCACAGTGTCCAATACCACGTAGTCGGCGATTGCGCGGTAGTGGTTGGCCACCCAAACCGGACCACAATCTGGAGGGATCACCCAGCCAGCAAGGATGTGAGCCATGTCGCGCACGCCTTTGCTGCCGAGACTCGGCGTGGAGTCGCCCCAGCCTCCCGGTCCAGCGAGGACCAAGGTATGCGGATTGCCCTCCATAGCAAAGAACGACGCTTCTTTGTGCCAGTCTCCGGTATGCTCGCCAGGCAGGCGCAAATTGAGAGCCGCTTGGTACGACACATAGCGAGTCGGTGACGTAACGGGAACGCGAACTGGGCAGAATTTGACACCATACTCGTTCTCTTTCCAAGGGGGCCCAAGCATTGGAAGCAGCTGCTCCTCTGTTCCCGTTGCCGGCATCACAGTCTAATGCTGCCATAGGATCTCGGACTTGCAAGCGGCGAGCCGCCCTTGTCAGCCGGGCCGGAGCCGGCAGTCCGCTCGGAATCAGGCGGAGAGCTGCCGCTTCACAACTTCCTCGTTGAGCTCGATCCCCAGGCCGGGCCCGGTCGGCGGAGTGATGAAGCCGTTGCTGAAGTCGATCGGCTCCCGCAAGATATCGCTGTGGAGGGAATTGGAGTTGAATTCCTGGATCAGCAAGTTCGGCGAGCATGTGTCGAGCTGCACCGCCGCCGCGGCAGAAACGGGACCGCAGTACATGTGCGGCGCGATCATCGCGTAGTGCGCTTCGGCCATGCCCGCGATCTTCTTGGACTCGAGAATTCCCCCGCACTGGCCGACGTCCAGCTGGATGATCTGTGCCGCTTGTTTCTCGAGCACCTGCGAAAACTCGAACTTCGTGACCAGCCGCTCGCCGGTGGCAATCGGGATGCTTGTGTGGGCCGCCACGCGGGCCATCTCGTCAACGTTCTCGGGCGGAACGGGCTCCTCGAACCAGAACGGGTCGAACTCTTCGAGAATGCTGGCCACCCGGATGGCTCCTGACGTGCTGAACTGGCCGTGGGTGCCGATGCCGATCTCGAGGTCGGCGCCGACCGCATCGCGGATTGCGCGGAAGATCTTGGCCACATGCCGGATCGTCTTGAGGGAGTAGTCGCGCGGCGGCCCGGTGATGGGCCGAAACGGATCCAGCTTGCAGGCAGTATTCCCTGCCCTGACGAGTTCCTCGGCCCGCCTCCCGGCGAGTTCGGGGTCTTCCCAGACTCCCTGGGTATTCATGTAGGCGTAGGCGCGGAGCCGGTCATGATACTGGCCGCCCAGCAAGTTGTACACGGGTTGGTCGGTAGCTTTCCCGACCAAGTCCCAGCAGGCCATTTCGATGGCGGACAGCGCCGGGACGGAGTAGAGGCTCGGGTGGCGGTAGTCGTGCGAGCTGGTGTACATGTCCTGCCAGATCCGCTCCACGTTGAAGGGGCTCTGGCCGATGACGAACCGCTCGCACAGATCGTGCAGCAGGTCGATCTGCGACTTCAGGTTGGTCACGCCGCCGGTCGGCCGCTCGCCCAAGCCGACGAGGCCCTCGTCCGTGGTCAGCTGGACGAACAGCCACTTGCGATGGCCGATGTAAGGCTGGACGTTGTCCAGAAGGATCGTTTTCACACCCGTGACTTTCATGGTTCCCGCCTTCGAGCTCGCTGCGAGGCCGGCCGCCGCTGGGAGCGCGGCCATGCGCGTTGTGCCAAGGCCTGCCGCTATCGCGCCAGAGCCCTGGAGGAAACTGCGTCGCCGCATCCTTGCCGCCTTAACCTCGGCTACCAGTGGATCGGCCCTCAACTGCGCAGGACCGCGAATCGTCGGCAGCCGCGCAACATTCTACGGCACTGAGGGCCGTGTTGGGGCGGCTTGGAATGCCGCAGCCGGAATTTGCGGGTCTGCCGGCCCCACGGCCTAGGGCATCGTGGGCTCGGGCAAGGACTCGAGCATTTCGAGCAGGAGGTCGTCTTCGGTCCGCCCGTCAGCGTGAGCGTCGAAGTTCAGGATGATCCGATGACGCAGGGCCGGAAGAGCCAACTCCCGAACATCGTCCGTGCTGACGTGCAGCCGCCCCTGCATCAGCGCCCTGACGCGCCCGCATAGCACGAGCGCTTGCGCTCCGCGAGGCGAACTGCCGTAGCGGACGTACTTGCGCGCCAAGGCGTACTCCCTGCCCGGGCGAGGCTGCGTGGCGAGGACCAGGCTGATGGCGTAGTCGCGAACGTGGGGTGCCACCAGGGTCTGCGACGCGGCGCGTCGCAGTTCGAGGATCTGATCGCGGTCCAAGATCGCATCGACCTCCAAGGGAGTGGTGTCCGCCGTGCGATCCACGATGGCGGTGAGGTCTTCGCGCTCGGGATACTCCACCAGAAGTTTGAGCAAGAAGCGATCCAACTGGGCCTCGGGCAACGGGTAGGTCCCTTCCATCTCGAGCGGGTTTTGCGTGGCCATCACCAAGAACGGCTCGTCAAGCTCGTGCGTTGTCGTTCCGCTGGTGACAGTCTTCTCCTGCATGGCCTCCAGCAGCGCCGACTGCGTGCGCGGCGTTGCGCGGTTGATTTCGTCGGCCAGCACGAGATGCGCGAAGACAGGGCCCTTCTCGAACCGGAGCGCCTTGGCGCCGAGCTCGTTGGTGTCCATCACGACACTGCCCAGGATGTCCGCGGGCATCAGGTCGGGGGTGAACTGGATCCGCGAGTAGTCTAGGTGCAGCGCGCGGCCGAGCGTCCTCAGCAAGGTTGTCTTGCCGAGGCCGGGCACGCCCTCGAGCAACACGTGGCCGCCAGACAGCAAAGCGTTCAGCACGCCGTCGACCACGCGCTCGTGGCCGACAATCACACGCTGGATCTGCGCGCGAACGGCGTCGATCTGTTCCGTTGCGCCATGCAACATCGTGTCTTCGGCCAGCATTTACTCGGCGTTCCTTCTCAACGTGTCGAAATAGTTCTGAATGTAGGTGCGGTAGGGCGCGGGGATCTCGTCCCGGCTTACGGACCCTTCGCCGTCGCCGTGGGAAGTCGAACGCTGATTGTACGGCACCGATGCTGACTGCTCGGCCAAGCGGGTCTCGATCGTCACCTCGCCCCTCATCTTCTCGGCGCGTTCCATGTAGAGTTCCTCGAGGGCACCGAGCACTTCCAATTGCTCCGCTTCGGCCAGTTCCTTGTCCCCGTCGCTTGTGCCGGCGGCCGAGGCGTTCTCCCCCCCGCTCTGGTCGCCGGTGCTGTCCTCGCCGCTAGTGGTTCCGGCCGACGCCGACTCGCCAGCCTCGGGCCCGGCCTCGCCACCCTCCATCGACGCGTCGGCGGCCAGGGCCGACGGATCCTGCTCTGCCTCTCCCGAGTCGGCGGGATTTCCCGACGATGCGGTTTCTTCTGTGCTGCCGCTTTCCTGTTCCTGCCCCGACTCCGAACTTGAAGACTCGTTGGAGGCCATGTCCAGCGTCTGCAGCATGTTGTCGAACGCCTGCTTGAGCTTGTCGAACAAGCTTTGGGCCTCTTCGTCCCATGCGTCGCTGCCGGCGTCAGACGGCATGTCGCCATCCTGACCGTCCGGCGACAGGTCCGAATCTTCGGCTCGCAGCATCGAGTCCTCGAGCGAGCCCTCCGGACCTTGCTCCTCCAAAGGCACCGTGATCAGTCCCTCCACGTCAGGCATCTCGACCGCCTCTTGGGGAGGCTCCTCATGGGCTTCGCGAGGCAGTTCAGACTTAGGAGAGTCCTGTTCGGATGCAGGGCGGTCGAAGAATTCTTCGTCCCCCGGAAGCAGCTGATCCGTATTCGGCTGGTCGATAGCAGCCGCGCGCGGGCGGTCGTCGGCACCCAGGGCGGGCTGCTCGCCGAAGATGGCCGTCAGGATCAGCGATGCCAGGGGTGGCTCGAACGAGATCGTCGCTTGGAGCCCGACGCGCAGCCCGAAGAGAAGCAGAGCGGACGCCAGCAACCAGACGCTTGTGCGCTGGGCCGGAGACACGACGCGCGGGAACGCCTGCTGGGGATCTACGCGCGCAGCGAGCTTGGAAGCGGACTCATACTGAGCGGCCGCTACGCCGCTGTGCTGCCTGCGGATCCCTGATGTCTTGAAGTGATACGCCGTGGACAGGGCGTCCTGGAGGCCCGAACGGGCGTCCACCAGCTGTGCCACTGCGTACTTGGTAGGCAAGTGAGCCCCGAGTCGCTGCGCGGCGATCCATATCCCAAGCCCGGCAGCCAAAGGGAGTGTGACGAACGGAACATAGCGCGTGCCGAGCACGAGCAGGCTGCAGAAGCCGACCAAGCAGACCGCGAGCGCCAAGCAGCCCTCCCGCGTGCGGAGCTGCCCTGCAATGCGCTTGCGGCAGGTCTCGACTAGCCCCTCAACGAGACCTAGGTTCGAATTGGATGCGGGCATAGGCCAGATGGCCGGAGCAGAACACGATTATAGGAGAGAGTACGCGTTCTCCGTCGCGCCGGGCGCTAGACTGCTGATTGTCGGGGTTCCGGTAAGTTGTCCAGATTCTTCCTCGCCTTTGCCATCGCGCCGCTGCTGCTCGTGTGCGGATGCCGCGCGGGTGCCCAGGAAGACGGGCGCGCGCTTCAGGACGCCATTGCGTCGTTGCGTTCCGGGGATGCGGCCCGCGCCGCTGAACTGGCCAGCGGCCAGATTGAAGCCGCTGCGGAACCGAACCCCACGGCGTTTTGGATTCGGGCGCAGGCTCGGACGGATCTTGAGGACTACGCCGGAGCCGCCGCGGACCTTGAGAGGCTGGCAGAGCTCGAGCCTGACAACGCCCGGATCAATCTAGACCTGGGCGCGGCGAGGTTCCGCAACGGCGACATGGCGGGATCGGTTGCCGCCTTCGAGCGCGTAGCCGAGCTCGAAGCGCACGCGAGGGCGCAGCTTTGGCAACTCGGAATCTCGCAGTACTACGCCGGGGACTTCGCAGGCTGCGCGGCCCTGTTCGAACTTCACCGCACGGTCAACCCACAGGACGTGGAGAATTCTGTCTGGCACTTCCTGTGCGTCGCGGCGACCAGAGGCTTCGAAGCCGCGCGTGCGGGACTGATCCCGATCGACAGGGACGGCAGGGTGCCCATGATGGAGGTGTTCGCTCTCTTCGGTGGCAGCGGCGGCGTGCAAGACGTGTTAGACGCGGCCGACCGAGCGGCCGGTTCCGGCGGCGGGACGGGCCCGGAATTCTATGCCCACCTGTATCTGGGCCTGTACTACGAGGCCATGGGAGAGACGCTCGACTCACGAGCGCATATTGAGAAGGCTGTGCAGCTAGAGCAATCCGGAAACTACATGTGGCAGGTTGCCAGGGTGCACCGAGAGCTTCGCGGGCGTCCGGCGGACGATCGGTGATTGCAAGCGCCAAGAGGTGGCGGCTCCGCCTCAGCCTGAGTGCTTTGCTGCAATCTCCGACAGGGCGCGGAGATTTCGGAATTGGAGGGGCAACGATCGCATCTAGGGCAGAGTCTGGAAGGGATCGATCGCGGCGATTCCTATCGGCGCGAAATGTCGCAAATTACGGGTCAGGACCGTCAGGCCTTGACTCTCGGCGGTTGCCGCGATCGCTATATCGGCGAAACCGGGCGAATGGCCCGCCGCGCGTGCCTTGTCCATCAGTCTCCCGGCCAAGCGCGCCGCTGCGATGTCGAACGAGAGGACCCTATCGCAGTAGATATGAAGCGTGAGCTCGAGCCAACTTTCAATCGTAGTGGCCCTTGATGTAGCCCCGGCCCGATTCAGCTTCGTGATGCCGTTGCAGACTTCAGCCACCGTGACCGTCGATAAGAACAGGTCTCCCGAGTGTCTATCCATCCAGTCGATCAGACCCACGGATCGTTTGGGACGGTCGCGCGTCCCAGCCGAAAGCACATCGGTGTCTACCAAGAACAAGAACGCCTCTTAGAGCAGAGTGTCTCTCGATGGGCCCGGGTCTCGCGGTGGCAGGTCTTCGTCTTCCAGCGGAGCCGACAGCAGCAACCGGCCGAAGGATGGCACCTGGCGGAGCCGGTTCCATTCCTCGACCCCGAGGATTACGGCTTGGGGTTTGCCGTGGCGAGTGATGACGGTCGTCTCTCCACTTGCCGCCCCTGCTACCAAGCTTGACAACTTTGCCTTCGCGTCACGCAACTGAATCCTTTGCATCGGGACAACCCTCGAAGAGACCACTGTAGTCATAGTATGGCATGACGTTTGGAACGCCAGCAAGACAAGGGTAGAATGCCGAGCGGCGCGTGGCAGCTTCATCCGCTTCGAGAAGCGCTCTCGCCGGACCGCTGCAACGGCTGAGTCTTGCGGGCAGCGTCGGCTCCTAGATTTGGTGCATGTGTTTCATGCGCGTACAACTTCCTCGCGGTCAGTATCTCTACTCCCGCCCGAACTCTTGGTTCTGTTGCGACGCGTGAGGTCGGGCCGGGCCCTCCAACACCCGGGAAGCGGACGAAACAAATCCGGCTGAAACGCCCAACGTTGGGTTGCCTACACTACAATTCACTCGTGTCGTGCCTGGCGCGGGGGAGTCAGGAGCTTCGAGGGTGACAGCGTCGATTCCCGATCCGGCCCGGCAAGCCACTGCCGATGGCGGCTTTCGCGGCCACGATATCGTTTTTGAGGCCAAGAACGTCACCAAGCGCTACGACATGGGCGAAGTCACTGTCGATGCGCTGCGGGGTGTGAACCTGAGCCTGCGCGCGTCGGAGTTCATCGTTCTGCTCGGACCGTCTGGCAGCGGCAAGTCGACCTTGCTCAACATACTCGGCGGTCTCGACGTGCCCACCTCTGGGGCGGTCACCTATCGGGGACGCGACCTGAGCGGCGCAGACGACGCCACTCGGACCGCATACCGCCGGAACCATGTGGGCTTTGTGTTCCAGTTCTACAACCTGATCCCGAGCCTGACGGCTCGAGAGAACGTAGCGCTCGTGACCGAGATCGTGCGCGATCCCATGCCGCCGCAGGAAGCGCTCCGCATCGTAGGGCTGGGCGACCGCATGAACCACTTTCCCGCGCAGCTCTCTGGCGGCGAACAGCAGCGCGTGGCGATCGCGCGGGCAATTTCGAAGCGACCCGAAGTGTTGCTGTGCGACGAACCTACCGGAGCGCTGGACATCTCCACCGGAGTGGTGGTGCTGGAGGCCATCGAGCGCATCAACCAAGAACTCGGCACCGCCACCGCGGTCATCACCCACAACGCCGCCGTGGCGTCGATCGCGGACCGCGTCGTGCAACTCTCGGATGGCCTGATCGTGGCGGATCGCGGCAATCCCGTAAAGACCGCAGCACGCGACCTCACGTGGTAAGCCATGCAGGCACTTAACCGCAAGCTCTTCCGCGACTTGTGGCGGATCAAGGGCCAAGCGCTCGCGATCAGCATGGTCATAGCCGTCGGCGTGCTGATGCTGATTGCCTACCTCAGCAACTTCAACTCGCTGCAATCCACGCGGGATTCCTACTACGAGCGCCAGCGCTTCGGGCATGTCTTCGCAACGTTGAAGCGTGCTCCGCTGGCACTTGGAAGCCGCATCTCTGCGATTCCTGGAGTGGCGCAGGCCGAGACACGAGTCGTATTTGACGTGGCCTTGGACGTTGACGGCCTCGCTGAGCCGGCGACGGGCCGTCTCGTGTCCATTCCCGAGCACAAGCGAGAGATCGTGAACGATGTCGTGCTGGTGCATGGCCGCTATATCGAACCCGGGCGGCCCGACGAGGTGATCGTCTCCCAAGGCTTCGTGGAAGCCAACCGGCTCGGGCCTGGGGACACGGTGGGCGCCATTCTCAACGGTCGTCGCCGAGATCTCGAGATTGTCGGCGTGGGGCTATCGCCGGAATATGTCTACACCATTCGACAGGGCGAGATGATCCCTGACAATTCCCGTTTCGGGGTGTTCTGGATGGGACGCCGCGCGCTTGCCGCGGCGTTCGACATGGAAGGCGGCTTCAACGATGTCTCCTTGCTGCTACGGCCAGGCGCGCAGGTCGAAAGGGTGATCCAAGAACTGGATGAGCTGATCAGGCCGTACGGGGGGTGGGGCGCGATCCCTCGCGACCTGCAGCTGTCCCACTGGTCGGTCCAAAACGAACTTAATGGGATCCGGGTGGCCGGCGTCATCATTCCGATGGTGTTCCTGGCAGTCGCGGCCTTCCTGCTCCACGTCGTGCTGCATCGCATCGTCGCAGTGCAGCGGGAGCAGATCGCGACGTTAAAGGCTCTTGGCTATCCGCGACTCTCGATCGCCCGGCACTACACGTACTGGGCATTGGCGATTAGCCTGACGGGAACTCTGATCGGCACGGTTTGCGGCGGCCTGCTGGGTCGCGGGATGCTGTCGATGTACAACGAGTTTTTCCGTTTTCCGGTCCTCGAATACCGCTTGGATCCCACTGTGGTGGCCGGAGCTGTGGTGGTCGGCATCTTCGCTGCAGTGTTTGGCGCCCACACTTCTGTTCGTCGCGCTGTCCGCCTGCAGCCCGCCGAGGCCATGAGGCCGGAGCCTCCGGCGAAGTACTCGGCCAGCCTCGTGGAGCGGCTAGGCCTGCAGCGCTTGCTGTCACAGCCAGCGCGCATCATCCTGCGCAATATCGAACGCCAGCCTTTGCGCTCGGCAATCACGATCGGCGGCATTGCGCTGTCCTTGGCCGTTCTGATCGTGGGGATGTTCGCGGTGGATTCGCTCGATCTCATGATGGACATGCAGTTCCGCGTCGCCCAGAGGCAAGACCTGCAGCTCACCTTTACCGAGCCGATCTCGCCGGACGGGATCTATTCCCTTCAGCGACTGCCCGGGGTGATGATGGCCGAGCCGGTGCTATCGGTCCCGGTCCGGCTAAGGTCCGGGCAGCGCTCCCGTCAACTCGCGATCACGGGCTTGCCGGAGTCCCCGCAGCTATTCCGGGTGGTCGACGCCGAGACGCTGAGCCCGGCCGACCTCTCCCACGACGGTGTCGTGCTGGCGGAGCGTCTCGCCCATGTGCTGGACGTCCGGCCCGGCGACTCGCTCACGGCCGAGGTGCTGATCGGCAGCAGGCCCGTGCGCGAACTCGCCATCGCGAGCACGGTCCGCCAGCACATGGGGCTGGCCGCGTATATGAACATTGACGCGGTCCGGCGCCTGCTACATCAGGACAGAACGCTGTCCGGCGGCTACTTGACGGTCGACTCCCAAGCGCTACCGGACATGTTCCGCGCCATCAAGGAGACTCCCGCGATTGCCGGCAGCGGGCTGAAGGCGGCGGCGCTGAAGTCCTTTCAGGAAACCTTCGCTGCCAATCTCGGCATCATGATCTTCTTCAACGTCCTGTTCGCCTCGATCATCGCGTTCGGCGTGGTCTACAACGCGGCCCGGGTCTCGTTGGCCGAACGGAGCCGGGAATTGGCCAGCCTGCGCGTGATGGGCTTCATGCGGCAAGAGATCTCCGCGATTTTGCTGGGAGAGCTTGGGATTTTGGCGTTGCTTGCGCTACCTTTGGGGTTGCTCCTGGGCTACGGGCTGACATCCCAACTCGTGAAGGCCATGGAAACCGAGCTTTACGCATTTCCCCTCTCGGCCGTACCGTCAACGTACGCGATATGTGCACTGACCATCCTAGGGGCCACGCTGGTCTCAGGCTTGCTAGTACGCCGGAAGCTTGACCACTTGGACCTCTTGGAAGTCCTGAAGGCGAAGGAGTAGCAGATGAGGTTGAGCCCGACGCGAATTCTTGTCTGGCTGGTGCTTGCCGGCGTCGCTGCCGCCTTTGTATGGGCCTTCCTCCCCAAGCCTGTGGAGGTGGCCGCAGTCGCGGTTAAGAGGGGTTCTCTGCAGGTCACGCTGGACGAGGAAGGCCAGACCCGCGTGCGGGATCGTTACGTGGTGTCGGCCCCGCTGGACGGCAAGGTGCTGCGGATCGAGCACGAGCCCGGTGACACTGTTCAGGCCAACTCGACGATCCTCGCTCGGTTTCGGCCGTCGCGACCCGAGTTTCTGAACTCCAGGACACGGGCTGAGGCACAGGCCAGGGTCGCCAGAAGCGAGGCGCAGGTTGAGCGCGCCCGGGTTGACCTGGACCGTACCAAGGCTGAGCGAGACCATGCGCAGGCGGAACTAGCGAGGCACGAGCAGCTGCATGCAGAGGGTCTCACGGCCGACAATCGACTCGAATCGGCGCGCCTGCGCGCCGTGACGGCGACCGAGGCGGTACGGGGTGCCGAATCCGCCATCGTAGTTGCTGAGCTGGAGCTCGAGCGCGCTCGCACGAGTCTGATCGAGGCCGGTTCGGCCGGCGTCGACCAAGAAGACGTGATCGTCCTGCGGTCACCAATCACAGGCGTGGTCTTGCAGCGCCTGCGCGAGAGCGAGTCTGTCGTTCCCTCCGGCGAGCCGCTCATCGAGATCGGCAATCCCGAGGATCTCGAGATCGTGTCCGACATGCTGTCCATGGACGCAGTGCAGATCGACCAGGGCGACCCGGTGCTGATCGAGCAGTGGGGGGGCGAGACGGCCCTCCGGGGCGTCGTGCGCCAGGTGGAGCCGTTCGGGTTCACGAAGATCTCGGCTCTTGGCGTCGAGGAGCAGCGGGTCAACGTCATCGTCGACTTCGAGGACCCCCAGGCCGCTTGGGAAGCGCTCGGGGATGGGTATCGCGTGGAGATTCGGGTCGTCGTCTGGGAGACGGACGACGCCCTGAAGGTGCCCTCGAGCAGCCTTTTCCGCAACGGGGACGCTTGGGCGGTCTATGTGATCGACGAACTCTCGCTGGCCCGGCTGCGCGAAATTCAGATTGGAAGGCGCAACGCACTCGAGGCCGAAGTGCTGGCTGGCCTGGAGCAGGGCGATCGGGTGATCGCATATCCCGGCGATGCGATCGAGGACGGGATGGAAGTCCTAGCCGCTGATCTGTGAGCCCGGCCGCACCAGCGGCACGCGGAAATCGCGAGTCGCGAAACAGCCCCTACGCTAGACTACGGAGTGAAGCCGGCCGTCTGGCAGCCTCGGCAAACTAGGCTGCCGCCGGCCGGATCTTCCTAGGAATATCGATCAAGAGCGAGCTTGGCGTTGCGGGGTCAGCGCCGTCGAATCCCGGCGCGATCCTCCCACATTCGGCCTAGGCCCCCCGCCCTACCATCAATCGATCCGCCCATGTACGTCCGCAAGAGTCGCTTGCTCACCCCCGGGCCCACGCCGCTGCTGCCATCGGCCGTGCGCGCCATGGGGGCCGCAGACTTGCATCACCGCACGGCGGAATTCCGCGCAGCCTATAGCGGGGTCATCGCCGACTTGCACTACTTCATGGGCACGGAGAACGGAATCGCGCTGTTCGCTTCTTCCGGGAGCGGGGCCATGGAGGCGGCGGTTTCGAACCTGTTCTCGCCGGGCGACAAGGTGATCGTATGCGCAGCGGGCAAGTTCGGAGAGCGTTGGGTGCAGATGGCGCAGGCATTCAACTTGGAGACGGTCGTGCTGGCCAAGCCGTACGGGGAGTCCGTGCTGCCGGCGGAGTTGGAAGCGATGTTGCGCCAGCATCCCGATGTCCAAGGCGTGCTCGTCCAGGCGACAGAGTCCTCCACAGGCATTTCGCACGATGTGCAGTCCATGGGCCGGATGGTGGCTGCGACAGACGCGATCTTGGTGGTGGACGCCATCACCGGGCTTGGCAGCAGCATCCTTGAGATCGACCAGTGGGGCCTGGACGTGGTGATCGGAGGGTCCCAGAAGTCCCTGATGATTCCCCCCGGCCTAGCGTATTGCTCTGTCAGCGAGAAAGCGTTCCGACGCGCGGAAATCGCAACCAACCCTAACTTTTACTTTAATTTGCGCAAGCACGTCGAAGCCGGGCCCAAGGGTGATTCCCCGTGGACGCCGGCATCTTCGCTGCTGCTGGGCATGGCAGAGGTTCTGCGCTACATCCGCGAGCTCGGTCGCGACCAGCTCATCCGCAACGCGCAATTGCTCGCGCGCGCCACTCGCGAGTCCGCGCAGGCTCTCGGTTTGGAACTGTTCGCTAGGAACGCGATCCCGGCCGGAGCGGTCACGGCGATCCTCGCCCCCGACGGCTTGGATTCGGGCCAGATCGTGCGAGCCTACAAGGACCGCTTCGAGGCCGTGATCGCCAACGGGCAGGGATCGATGAAGGGGCAAATCTTCCGCTTCGCCCACTTGGGCTATTTTGATTTCCACGACTTGTTCGCGACCATCGCCGAACTCGAGATCATCCTCCACGAACTGGGCCGCAACGTCGACTTCGGCGTCGGCGTGCAGGCGGCTCAAGCCGTGTACCTCGATGCGCTGGGAGCAGCGAACGGAGGCCAGCGATGACGGTCCTAATCGCCGACGCAGTGGACACGGCAGCCATCGAGACACTTCGAGCGGAAGAGGCGTTTGATGTAGTTGTCTCGAATGCGGTCGAGTATGAGTCGCACTTAGAAGGTGCGGAGGCGCTGATCGTGCGCAGCGCTGTCAAGGTCACAGCAGCTGTCATGGACCGCGCGCCCCACCTGCGGGTGATCGGCCGCGCCGGAGTCGGCGTTGACAACATCGACTGCGAAGCGGCTACCAAGCGCGGCATCGTAGTGATGAATACCCCGGGTGGCAATGCGACCGCGGTCGCAGAGCATACGCTGGCGCTAATGCTCTCGCTAGCCCGGTCCGTGCCGGCCGCCAACGCATCGACCAAGGCCGGTCTTTGGGAACGGAAGAAGTTTCAGGGCAACGAGGTCTTCGGCAAGACCCTCGGGATTATCGGATTCGGGGGCATCGGCAGGCAGGTCGCCGAGCGCGCGCGCCCCTTCGGCATGGAGGTGATCGCGTACGACCCGTTCGTGTCGAGTGACGCTGCAAAGGGTTCCGGGGTGGAATTGCTCGAGCTCGACCCGCTGCTGGCCCGTGCCGACTACCTGAGCCTGCACCTCTCTCTCACGCCGGAGACTGCCGGGATCGTCAACGCTGACCTGATCAGCAAGATGAAAGACGGCGTGCGGATCATCAACTGCGCCCGCGGCGAGCTGGTCGATTCCGCGGCCTTGGACGCGGCCATCGAAGCCGGCAAGGTCGGCGGCGCGGCGTTGGATGTCTACGCTCCCGAGCCGCCCGAGGACACTTCCCTGCTTTCCCACGAGCAGGTCGTGGCCACGCCTCACATCGGTGGCTCGACGGCCGAAGCGCAAGCCAAGGTCGGGCTCAACATAGCGCTGCAGGTGCGCGATTTCCTCAAGTCCGGCGTGGTCGTGAATGCCGTCAACATGCCTTCGGTTAGCGCTGAGCAGTACGGCCGGCTGGCACCTTACCTGAAGCTTGCGGAGCGATTGGGCTCGCTGGTCGCGCAGACTTCCAGAGGCCGACCGGTGCGTGTCAAGCTGACCTACTTGGGCGAATTCGGCGAGACCGACACGGCCATGATCCGTAATGCCGCCCTAAGCGGCATCCTGAACTGCTTCCTGTCGCGCAAGGCCAATCTGATCAATGCCTCCCAGATCGCGCGCGACCGGGCGCTCGGTGTTTCCGAAGTCCGCCGCGGGAAGGCGCACTTCAGCGACTCGCTGAAGCTCGATCTCAAGACAGAGGACATCCACCGCGCCGTGGAAGGGGCCGTCTTCCCGGATGGCTCCCCTCGCCTGCTGAGCATCGACGGGATCTATGTCGAGGCGCCTCTGAGCGGGTCGCTCCTGTACGTGCGGAACCAGGATGTGCCTGGGGTGATCGGGCGCATCGGCACCGCGCTGGGCGAGCAAGGCATCAATATTTCCGACTTCGCGCTCGGGCGCGGCGAGCCGTCCTCGAACGATGAGCCCGCGGAAGCCGTGGCGCTGGTGCGCACAGACCAGTCGCTGACGGCGTCCGTGCTTGAAGGCCTCTACCGGATGAACGCCGTCACCTTCGCCAAGGCGATCGAACTATAAGGCAAGCCTGCGGACGGGCTCGGTCGGCCGTGCTGGCTACCGGCGGCTAGAACTTGACGCCGCGCTTCTGCAAGTCGTCGAGGACTCGGTCGACGCCGCGACGGTTGATGATCTTGATGCCCTTGGCGCTGATGCGCAGCTTGACCCAGCGCTTGCGGCGCGGGGACCAAAAGCGCTTGTCTTGGATATTGGGCAGGAACCAGCGCTTCGTCTTGTTGTGGGCATGTGAAACCCTATTGCCCGACCTCGGGCGCTTTCCCGTAACTACGCAGATTCTTGACATGGTGCCGTCCTAGGGAGGAGTCGCCTCGAAGCTCGCACTTGCGCCAGCTCGGCGGGCCTTGGACCCAAGGCGATAGCAGCAAAGAACGCCTTGGACCAAGCATAGCACAGGCGAGACGCTGATTTTCCGCTGTGCGAGTGCGCGCGCCGCAGTGCAGTGAGGTGCGTTGATCAGCTCGGGCCGCTCGCAGCTGGCTGGGGCCGGCTTGGGCGCGGAAGTGCGAAGAGGATCGGAAGCCCGAGGATCGGCAGCGCCGTGAAGCCCCACAGCACCAGGTCGAGGCCGACCACGTCAGCGATCAGGCCCGCAACCGGAACGAACGCGATCCCGGAGAGGCCCCAGCCGAAGCCCATCATGAGGGCCGCTGCGGTGCCGGCCTGGGAGGGGACCAATTCCCTTGCCATGACGATGTTGACAGGAATCGTGGACAGCAGTACCGTGCCCCCGGCAAACAGCGCCAGCAAGGACAACCAGCCGTCCGATGCCAGGAAGCACGCCAACAAGGGCCCGGATGCCAGGCAGGACCCGACAATGACCTTGCGGCCGCCAATGCGGTCCGCCAACGACCCGCCAAGAAACGAACCGGCCGAAGTGCTCGCGAAGAATACCGCCAGTGCGACGCTCGCCGATCCGAAGTCCGTGCCGCGGACCTGCACCATGTAGAGCGCTAGGTATTGTGCCATTCCGACCTGCACGATCGAGCGCAAGACCACGAATGCGTAGTGCGCGAGCAGCGGACGCCGCTGCTGCCGAAGCACTGCCCAGTCCACTCCGCTCCGTCTCGCGTGAGGATCCACTGCGGGCTGGGGCACCCGCCACAACAGTAGCGGGCTGGCCGCTACTACGGGAAGCGCGGCCACCCAGAGGTTTTCGTAGCCGAAACGGCCGATCACCTCGGCCAAGTAGAGCGGCCCTGCACCCAGCCCAGCCGTGCCGGCCGTGATGAAGACGGCGGTAGCGATGCCTCGCCGCTGGCCGCCTAGGTGACCGGCTTGGCTCGTGCTGTGCGGGTGGAACGCCGCCACTCCCATGCCGCCGAGTAGCAAGAGCACGACCACTGCCGAAAATCCCGTGGCCAGCGAGGTGGCCGTCAGAAAAACCGCCGCAGCCAATGGGCTTAGGACGGTGAACAGGCGGCTGTGCATGCGGTCGCTGAGCAGGCCGAACGGCAACTGCATGACCGACGATGCGAACATCCAGAATCCGCCCAGCAGCCCGGCGTGCGCGAGCGTCAGCTCGAAGCGCGAGGCAAGGATGGGCTGGATTGTCGGCAGAGTCGAAGAAAAGCAGTCGACGGTGAAGTGGGTCAGCAGCAGGAGCACGAACGCTTCGCGCGTGCGCTCCGCAGATCTGGTAGGCAAGGCTGCGACAGGGGAGGCCTCGCCGGAGTACGTGCCGCCAAGTTCGGTTGCAACTGGGTTGTGCTTGATCACAGCTTTCGCTCACGGGCCTGCGGACGCCGCAAGTGCGGTGACGGCGGGCCTGCTGAGAGTCCGACCGGCGCGGCAGCCTTCCGCGAAAGGCCGGATGAGTGCCGCTCGAGACGTTCTACTGGGCGAGCTTGTCCCAGATCCCCGTGCGAAGCTCGTCCAAGCGGTGCTCTGCCGCATCGCGCACGTAAAGGTACTGATCCTCCTTGGCGACGCGCTCGAGTTCTGTCACGTCGGTCATGATCTTTACCGTCTTGCGGCGAATCTCCTCGTCATTCGATTCGCGCATCAGGCGGGCATAGTGGCCTTGATCCGGCTCGAGCGAGCGGAGCTTCGCGAACGCCTCGTGTCGCACGAACCACTCGCTGTCGGCCACTACGATTTCCGCTAGCGTTCGGGGGTCCGAAATGGCCCCGATGGCCTCGATCCGCACGTCGGCATTAGAATGCTTCCACTTCGGGCGGAACAGGTTCAGCAATCCCATGCTGCCGGTCCGAGAACGTCAACGCTGCGGCTATTCGCCGTAGCTGATGCGCCAGATCTTGCGGCCGCCGTCGTCGCTGACCAGCATCGAGCCGTCCTTCAGCTGCAGCAGGCCGACGGGGCGTCCCCAAACCTCCCTCTGGTCCTCGCCAAGCATCCACCCGACGAGGAAGTCCTGCGGCCCTGACTGAGGCCGGCCGTCCTTGAACGGGATGAAGGTCACGCTATAACCCGTGCGAACCGAGCGGTTCCAAGATCCGTGGAACGCCAGGAAGAGCCCGCCCCGGTACTTCTCCGGAAACTGGGTGCCGGTGTAGAAGTGGATGTCGAGTACCGCGACATGCGCGCCCAGCAGCACGTCGGGATACAGCGTCTTGGCCACCATGTCGGCACCCGCGCCCTCGTGGCGCGGCTCGGCGTGCGGACCGTTGTATGCGTAGGGCCACCCGTAGAATTCGCCCTGCTTGACATTGACCAAGTAGTCTTCGGCAATATCGTCACCGAGCCCGTCACGTTCTTGCACCGCGGCCCAGATGTCCGAGGAGCCGGGATGCCAGCGCAGTCCAATGATGTTGCGCAGGCCCTCCGCGAACGTCTCGTGGCCGCTGCCGTCAGGGTTGTAGCGGTGCAGGGCCGCGCGGACCGGGTCCTCGCCGAGGGAAATGTTCGAACCCGAACCGACCGTCACGTACAGCTTGGAGTGGTCATCGTTGAAGAGCAGCGAGCGCGTCCAGTGGCCCTTGCCATGCCCCTCGTAGGAAATGATCTCTTCGCCATCCGCCGCTGTCATGGCATCGGCGTCATAGACGAAGCGCTTGACCGACGTCGGCTCGGCTACGTACAGCCATTTCTCATGGAAAGCCAGGCCGTAGGGTCGATCCAAGTTCTCGATCAGCTTGCGCGTCGCGCCGTCGTGATGCACGTAGACGGTGCCATCGGCAACATTGCGTGAGCCGGAGTCGCTGAACACCAGCTCGTCATTCGGACCCAACAGCATGAAGCGCGGGCGCATGAAGTCGCCGGTGATGTATTCCTCGACCTTGAAGCCCTCGGGAACCGCCAGACTGGCGTCGGAAGGGCGGTCGACCACGTTCGGGCGGTTGGTCGCCGACTCGGTGTGGAACGGCTCCGGCAGGCCCTTCCAGTTGACCGGCTTGTTCGGCTCCGCAGCAGCGAGCGCTGCCAGCAATGCGGCAGAAATGCAGAGAGTGATCCAGATACGCATGCCTTATAGAGTAGCCGATTCCCGGCTGGCCGGTGCGCAGTTGCGAGTCTGGGATTGCCCGAGTCAGCGCGGTACGGCCACTTCGTTCGTCCGACGGTCACTAGGTTGCTCAGGTCGCTCCGGCGCGTTGATCACCGGCAGCCACTCGACCAGATCCCGCTTGACCTCGGCATACAGTTCGTCGGCGGCCAAGTTGGTCCATTCCATCGGATCAACGCGGTGATCATAAAGCTCCTCGCTGCCATCGGCATAGCGGATGTAGCGGAAGTCCTCCGATCGCACAGCGTGGTTCAAGCGACCATGGGTCATGACAGCGGGTCTCCACGGCAACTCGGGGTTGCGCAACAGCGGGACTAGGCTCTCTCCATCCAGTTCTCCGGCGGGGGCCAAGCCGGCCAGTTCCAGCAGGGTTGGGTAGAGATCCAGAAGACTCACCGGTCTCGGCGAGACTGCCCCGTCACGGGTGCCTTCAGGCAGGCCTGGCGCTCCCGGCGGCACAGAGATCATCAGCGGCACCCGAGTGGCCTCTTCCCACAAGGCGAACTTGCGCCAATGGTGCTTCTCGCCTAGGTGCCACCCATGGTCTCCCCACAGCACGATGATGGTGTTGTCCGCATATCCGCTCTCGTCGAGCGCGTCCAGCACCCGTCCGAGCATCTCATCGGCGAAACTGATCGAGGCCAGGTACGCTTGGACAGCGTGCTTCCACTGCCCGTGCTCGACCACGCTGGCGTGATCGCGCTCGGGCCGGGCCATGCGCACGCCCGACTGCGGAACGTCAGCCAAGTCCGAGTTGAAGACCCTCGGCAGTTCAATACCTTCCAGCGGAAAGCGCCTGAAATAGTTGCGCGGGACAAACCACGGCAGATGCGGGCGAAAGATGCCGCAGGCGAGGAAGAACGGTTTGGCATGCGTCTCGCCCAGCTTGGCTGACACCCATGCCGCGACTTTGGCATCAGACATCTCAGCGGTCGCCACATCGAGCGGACCCCAGTCAAAATTGCCGGTTTCGGCAATGCCGTTCGCGGGACGCGTCGCAGGCGTTGGGTCGGTGCCCCGCTGGACGTTCTTTGAAGGCCAGTATTCGTGCCACGAGGCTGGATCAGGATAGACGCCGTGGTAGATCTTCCCAGACCCTCCGGCCCAGTAGCCGTTCCGCATGAAGGCCTGCGGAAGCGTCTCCACATCCGGCATGGCCGGACGCCAGGCTTGGTCGTTCTGATAGACGCCCGAGCGGTACGGGGCAACTCCTGTCATCAGCGCTGCGCGGGACGGGTTGCAGGCTGGCGCCGCCGTGTAGGCGCGACTGAACAGCGTTGAGCGCCGCGCCAAGCGTGCAAGATTGGGCGTCTTGGCCTGCGCGTGGCCCCCCATGGGCTCGATCCAATCATTGAGGTCGTCGACCGCGATGAATAGGACGTTGGGGGTCTCTGCCTTGGCCGCGGCTGCGGCCGTGAGGAGCGCAAAGAGTAGAGCGAGTCGTCGCATCAGATCCTCCCATCGGGCATCGCATCGCTACGCGCGACGCCCGCACCGCCGCTGGGGGCGGAGATGAACAAGGCTGCCAGTATAGTAGCCAAGCAGCCTAGGGGGTTCAGCCAGAGAAATGCCAGGCCCGGAAACACGAGCTTGGTGAGCCAGACCGCGACGAGCCCGAACGCCGTGCCCCAGAACGCACCGTTCGCCGTGACCCGCTTGAACAGGAAGGCAACGGCGAAGACCCCCAGCATTGGCCCGTAGAACAGCGACCCCACGAAGTTGACGGCTTCGATCAGCGACCCCAGCCTGCCCCCGAAGCTCGCGAAGATCGCAGCGTAGGCGGCCCAACCCAGGGTTGCCCAGCGCAGGGCCCGGCGGGTGCCTCGCTCGCCCGCATGCGGCCGAACGTAGCGGGCGTAGTGGTCCACGATCGTGGACGTCGCGAGCGAGTTCAGTTCCGACGAGATAGTCGACATAGCAGCCGCGAAAACTCCGGCCATGATCAGGCCGATCAGTCCCTTCGGCAAGTAGCCGAGAACGAAGGTGAGGAAGACATAGTTGGTGTCGTTGTAGGTGCCGGGGCCGCTCTCCTCCTCGGCGAGCGCGATGGCCTCCGCGCGGACGCCCTGAAGGCGTTGGTTGGCTGTGGCGAACGCATCGCGCTCGGTCGGAGCGCCCCCGCTGGCAACGAAACGGTCCGCGCTGCCGCGGCGCTCTTGGAACGCTTGCTCGAAGCGGGCGTCCACTTGGCGCAGCTCCTCCGCGTGCGTCTGTTCGAGTCGCGCTCGTTCGGCCGGGTGAAACAGCAGCGGCGGCGGCTCGTACAGGAAGAAGGCGAAGACCAAGACGCCGGTCAGCAAGATGAACGCTTGCAGCGGGACTTTAAGCATTGCATTGAATAGCAGGCTAATCCGACTGTGATACAAGGACTTCGCAGTAAGGTAGCGCTGGACCTGAGACTGGTCTGTGCCGAAATAGGCCAGTGACAGGAATGTGGCTCCTATCAGCCCGGACCACAGCGTGTAGCGGCTGTTCCAATCGAACGTAGTGTCCACGGCCTCGAGCTTGCCCACGGTGCCAGCGAGTGCCAGCGCGTCACGAAACGAAACGGAGTCGGGCAGGCCGGTCCATGCAAAGCAGAACGCGACGGCGATGCCGGCGAACATCACGCCCATCTGGACGGCGTCTGCCCACATCACGGCCCGGATCCCGCCCAACACGGTATAAGTCGCTACCACGACGACAGTGATCAGGATTGTCGGCGCTTCCGGGATACCCAGGATGACCGACAAGGCCACCGCCGGGGCGTACACGGCCAGACCAACGCCTAGGCCGCGCTGGACCAGGAACACCCCGCTGGCTAACCTGCGGGTCTTGGCGTCGAAGCGACGCTCCAGGTATTCGTAAGCGGTCTGCACTCCGCTGCGATGGAACGCCGGCGCGGCGAACGCCGCGATCAGCACCATCGCAATCGGCAGCCCGAAGTAGAACTGCACGAAGCGCATGCCGTCGGTGTATCCCTGGCTGGTCGTGCCGATAAAGGTGATCGCGCTGGCCTGCGTCGCCATGATCGACAGGCCGATCACCCACCAGCGCATCTGTTTGCCGGCGGAGACGTAGGCGTGGACAGACTGATCGCCGCGCGAGCGTCTCAGGCTGAAGGTCAGGATTGCCACCAGAGAGGCGATCAGGACTGACCAGTCGAGCGCGCTCATGAGGCTTCGCCCAGGAATCGGGTGACGGCCCAGAGGCCCACGATCCAGAACGCTAGGTGGGCTAGCACGAGAACGTAAATCCGGTTCCAGTTGCGAGCGTCTGCTGGCGCGCTCGCAGCCTCAGACTCGCGTGGATGCGAGGTGTCTTGCAAGCGTCCTATCTTACCCGTAGCGTGATCCGGATACAGCGCGCCCGTCGTTAGGTCGAGGGCTCCGATCCTCCGGAGCGGCGCTCCCGGCACCTTGGCCGCATGGCGAGCTGGACGGCTGCGATGGGCCTCGTTCTTGGCGCGACGCCTCGGGGCCGGCCTAGGGTCGGGGCGGAAAGCTACTTGTTCCCCTGACGGTCAGGGCGTGCTGGGATTGCCAGCCGAAGCTATGGTTTCGGGAAACGCGATCCTCTGGAACTCCGGTATCTCATGCATCTCCTTGAAGGCGGGATCGGATGCCACTTTGCGAGGCCCACCGAAACCTTCCTCAAGTGCTTTGCGGATGTACAGGATCGACCTATCCCAAATCTGCGCCCCCGCGTAGGCTTTGGCCATGAAGTAGTAGTACTTGCCTGTGTTGCCCACCGAGCGCTCCTGCAGCATCGTTCCGAAGGTTCCCTTCGTGTCGAATACGTTCGGGTCAAGGTCCAGGGCTTTCAAGTACGACTGAGAAGCGAGCTTGAACTTCCGCCTGGCGAAGTACGAGGTGCCGAGGTTGCTGTGGATCGAGGCCGAATAGGGGGAGACCTTCAGCGCTCGCCTGTACGCGCGGATGGCCTTGCCGTAGTTCCCTTGCGCGTGATGGACCGTGCCCAAGTTGTTGAGCGCCTGGCTATAGCTCTTGTCCACGCGCCAGGCACGCTCGTATTGCCGCCGGGCGTTGCCGAGCATGAGGAGCTGATGGTAGGAAATGCCGAGCTTGTTGATCAGCTTGGCCGAGTCCGGTTCGAGCCGGAGCGCCTCCTTGTAGGTATCGCCGGCCTCGCGATACATCTTGCGGGCCATGTAGATGTCGCCGCGCCGCTCTGGGCTGAGCTCCCTGGCCGCTGGGTTAATCTCGTCGCGTTCCTTGGTGCGGTCTATCAGTTGCGCCTGCCCGGAAGCGGCAAGCAAGACGACGCCTAGAGCCAGCGCCCCCGACCGCACTCTGTCCAACATTGCTTTACCGAAACTTTATTGAAGCACATCGGCGAAGGATTGCAAGGCAAAACTGGGGGAATTGGCCCAACCATCCCCTCAGGGGCCTTCGAGTCGCTCCCACATCTCGCGCAGCTGGCTGAGCGAGAGCTGCTGCGCCCGCATTCTCGCGCATGGATCGGCATGCAAGCGCTCGGGCGGATAGCGCGCGGCCAGGTTGTTCTTCAGCGTCTTGCGGGGCTGCCGGAAGCAGGCACTCAAGAAGGCCAGCAGGCCTGCTGGCGGCGGCTCGCCGGCAACGTCAAAGCGCACGACGGCAGAGTGGACGGCTGGTGGCGGATCGAATGCGTCCGGCGGAACCCGGAAGAGCTTCTCGGGACCGCTCTGCAATTGACAAAAGCAGCTCAGAAAGCCGAAAGAACGGCTGCCTCCGCTCGCCACCACGCGGTCCGCCACTTCTTCCTGCATCAGGAATGTCGCGGAGCGAAACTCATGCCGCGCGGCGAGCACCTTGCGCAGGATCGGGGAGGTGATGTAGTACGGCAGGTTCCCCACGACCACAGACCGACTCGGGGCTGACTCGGGCAGGATGTCCGGCAGACTCACTTGCAGGATGTCCGCCGCGATGACGGTAAGCCCTTGCGGGGCACCGCATCGTTGCGGCAACGCTTCGGCGAATCCAGAGTCCAGTTCGATTGCCAAGACGTGCCGGGCAATCCCGAGCAGGTGCCGGGTGAGTGCTCCCTTGCCCGGTCCGATCTCGACCACGGTGTCATCCGGCGCGACTGCGGCCGAGGCAATGCGGGCGAGCACGCCCTCGTCCTGCAGGAAGTGCTGGCCGAGCTTGGCCCCCCCTCGCATCGGTTCGAGTGTACCGAGACGCCAGTGACCTTCCGAGCCGCCAAAGGGCTCTGCTGTAGACTGGAGGTTAACGCGGGGCCTCCTATGAGCCGCCGCCGATAGGTGAAGTAGGCCTTGGAAAGCGAAGCTGACCAGAAGGATCCCTGCGCGCGTACTGTGACCGTCGAGATCCCTTGGGACGTGGTCGAAAAGGAGCGCAGAGACTACGTCAAGGGAGCCCAGCGGTCAGTGACCGTGCCGGGCTTTCGCAAGGGCCGGGCGCCGGAGCGTGTGCTGTACCGGTACTTCGAGAAGGAGATCTCGGTCGTGCTGACGGAGCGATTGGCGCCTGAATTTCTCAGCAAGAAGCTCGGCGGCATGGACCAAAAGCTGGCCGCCGGACCGTATATCACCGACTTTCGGTTCGTCGAGGGCAGGCCGTTCGAGGTCGATGCCGAATACGAAGTCTTCCCCCGCTTCGAGCTTGGGGAGTACAGGGACCTCAAGGTCGTCCACGACGCGGAAGCGGTGACCGATGAGCGGGTCGACGCAGAACTTGAGCGCCTTCGCGAGCATCACGCATCTGTTCGGACTCTGGACCCGCGACCGGTCGAGGACAAAGACGTTGTGCGCGTCACGTTCAATTCGGCCGTGGACGGGCCAGAGCTGCCGTTCTTCGGCCAAGAACTGACCTGCGATCTCGGCCGCGAGCAAAGCCCCGGCGGCCTGCCGTTCACCCGCGAACTCCCGGGACTCGAGCCCGGAGCGGAGACCGAGATTTCCTGCCACTGCCCTGACGACTACCCGGACCCTGACATCGCCGGCAAGACCGTCGAGTGCAAGGCCACGGTGCATTCGATTCTTGAAGTGGATCTACCGGAGCTTGACGACGAGTTCGCCAAGGATCTCAAAGGGAACCACGAAACTCTGGACGACTTGAAGGGTGCGATCCGCAAGGAGCTTGAGTCGCGCGCCGAGCTCGAAGCGCGCGCGGCCACCGAATTCGAGGTCATGAACAAGCTCGCCACCTCGCATCAGATCGACGTGCCGAGGCAGCACCTACGGGAGCGGCTCCAACGCCTCGCCGAAAGGATGGAGGCCCGCGAAGGCGCCCCCGAGCAGCCGAGCCTGACGCCGCTCACGGTCGCGCAAGAGGCGATGGCCGTGTGCGCCGAGCAAGTGCTCGACCGCATCGCGGACGTTGAGGACATCGACCTCAGCCATCAAGAGATTCAAGACTTCGTCAACCGATGGGCGGAATCGGAGCAGCTGACTCCCGAACGCGCCCGGGAGAAGATGGATGAGTCGGGCATTCTAGCCTCGATGTGCTCCCGCGGACGTCGTTCCAAGGCGATGCAATTGGTCATCGACTCCGGGGCACCCTTCGAGGAGCCAGCGCCGCAGGATTCCGACGGGCCCGAAGGGCAGCCCAGTCCGGCCGCAGACCCTTCCGAGGACGAATAGGGAGCGCTCATGTCAGACGTTGTGGAACCGAGAGCGAATCTCGTCCCGATGGTGGTCGAGCAGACCAGCCGCGGCGAGCGCGCCTACGACATCTTCTCGCGCCTGCTGCGGGACAATATCATCTTCGTCGGGTATCCGATAGACGACGCCATCGCCAACCTGATCACGGCGCAGCTGCTGTTCTTGGAGGCCGAAAACCCCGAACGCGACATCTGGCTCTACATCAACTCTCCCGGCGGCTCGATCACCGCCGGCATGGCCATCTACGACACTATGCAGTTCGTCAAGCCCGACATCACCACGGTGTGCATCGGCCAGGCCGCATCCATGGCGGCGGTGTTGATGGCGGCCGGGGCGAAGGGCAAGCGCTTCGCCCTGCCCAACTCGCGCTTTCTGCTGCACCAGCCCTCGCTGTCCGGACTGGCCGGCCAGGCTACCGACATCGACATCCACGCACGCGAGATCCTGCGCATGCGCCAGAGCCTCAACGCGTTGCTGGCCGGTCACACGGGCCAGGAGATCGAGCGGATCGAGCGGGACGTGGAGCGGGACTTCATCCTGGACGCCAAACAGGCCAAAGAGTACGGCTTGGTCGACCAAATCATCGCCAAGAAGTAACGGCTAGACGCTTCCGGAGCCGGCACCACGGCCCCTGCCGGTCGCCATTTGCGCTTCTGGTACCCTACAGCGCATGAGGGTGTGGCAGGTCACGCACTATGGCGAGCCGGAAGAGATGGTTCTGGCGGAAGTTGATACGCCGGTCCCCTCAGCCGGGCAGGTTCGCATCCGCAACCATGCTTGCGGATTCAACTTCTTCGACCTTCTCCAGTGCCAGGGCAAGTACCAGTCCAGGCCGGCGTTTCCGTTCACGATCGGCGCCGAAGTGTCAGGCATCGTCGACGCTGTCGGCGAAGGGGTCGGGCTCGTCAAGGCTGGCGACCGCGTGCTGTCTCTGCCCCGCGGCGGCGGCTTTGCAGAATGCACCGTCGTCGACGAATCGCGCGCGTACCCGATTCCTGACAGCATGTCATTCGAGCAGGCGGCAGCTATGCCGGTGGTGTTCCAGACTTCGCTGTTTGCCCTCGACTACCGCGCCAAGCTGCGGCCTGGCGAATGGCTGCTGGTACACGCCGGCGCCAGCGGCGTAGGCGTCGCGGCGATCCAGCTCGGCGTCGCGATGGGCGCCCGGATCATTGCCACGGCAGGCAGCGACGAGAAGCTTGAGTTCTGCAGGCAGCACGGCGCGGAACACGCCCTGACATACCGCGACGACGGCTGGGTCGACCAAGTGAAGCAGATCGCGGGCAAGTTCGGCGTTGACGTGATCTACGATCCGGTCGGAGGGGACGTGTTCGACCTGTCCACCAAGGTCATCGCTCCGGACGGTCGGCTGTTGGTGATCGGCTTCGCCAGCGGGCGCATTCCGTCGCTGGCCGCCAACCGTGCCCTGTTGAAGAACATGTCGCTCGTCGGCGTGTTCTGGGGGCGGCACTGCGACGAGCACCCCGGCTACATGAAATCGCTGCATGACAGCCTCTGCGACATGTTCCTAGCGGGCAAGATCGACCCCCCGGTGGGGGCGACCTATCCGCTGGAAGCGGTGCCGCAAGGCATCCGGGACCTTGCCAACCGCAAGGTGCGCGGTAAGGCGATCGTCAAGATCGCCTAGTCTTGGCCTCCTACTGGCCGGGGCTGATTGGCACCGGCACGAAGCAGAGCGCGAAGACAACCAGTAGCAGCGCGGCGATGCGCTGCCTGCCGCGGCCGATCGGCGCCGAATCGTCCATGGTGGGCACGTGCCGGATGCCCGTGATGAACAACAGGACCAGTAACAGCGCGTAGGAGGCCTGCGTTGCGATACTGATCGCTATAAGCGCTAGGAAGGAGGCAATCGCGACCTTGAAGCTGCGCTTTGCGAACACCGCGTAGCAGATGTGGCCGCCATCGAGCTGCCCGACAGGTATCAGATTCAGCGCCGTGATGAAGAGCCCGACCCAGCCCGCGAATGCGACGTCGTGCAGGACGAGCGTCAGGCCCTCTTCGGCGCTTCCAAACCAAGCCCACTGGAAGAACTGGAACAATAGCGGCTCCCCAAGGACCAAGCCCGACGGGTCATCGATCGGCTGACGCGAGGAGAGCGTCACGCCCACCCACGAGATCGGGATCGCGAGCACCACGCCGGCGATAGGCCCAGCGGCCGAAATATCGAAGAGCGCTTTGCGATTGGGGATGAACGGAGACATGCGGATGACTGCGCCCATCGTGCCGAACAAGAAGGGTGCCGGCAGGAAGTACGGCAGCGTTGCCGGCACGCGGTAGTGCCGGGCGGCCAGATAGTGCCCGAACTCGTGCGCCGTAAGTATCGCCAGTACGCACGCCGAGTAAATCGGCGAAACGAAGTAGCTCGTAGTTGCGACCGTGAGCAGGAACAGGCTCAAGCTGAGGAATATCCGCTGCTTGGGCTGTACAAGGTTCGGCGGCCGCTCCGGCAAGCCCTCTTCGATCCATTGCTCCGGCCCCGTCCGGAGCGGCGCGATGCTGCCGCTAGGCCGCAGGGTCACGCCAAGGTGGCGATCAGCGCTGCAGTCGGAGCCAGGCCCGTCCGGCCCGGACGGGGCGCCGCGCTGTTCTTCAGGCAAGCGCGACCCCGATCTAGGCTGCAGCCGAACTGCGCGCGTCCAGGATGCTGAGCCAGCCGTAGCGGTCTTCCTTGGCGCCTGCCGTGATGGCCAAGAATTCGGACTGGATGTGTTCGGTGATCGGCCCGCGCCGGCCTGTGGCGACCTTGATCCTGTCCACTGAGCGAATCGGGGTCACCTCGGCCGCAGTGCCGGTGAAGAACAGCTCGTCGGCGATATAGAGCCACTCGCGCGGAATCGCCTGCTCGCGCAGCGGGTAGTTGAAATCGCAGGCGATTTGGATGATCGAATCGCGCGTGATGCCCGGCAGCACGGAGGTGCCCAGCGGCGGCGTGTAGATCACGCCGTCGCGGATCAGGAAGATGTTCTCCCCGCTGCCTTCAGAAACGTACCCGGCGGTGTCGAGAGCAATGCCCTCGGTATAGCCGTGCTGGTTGGCCTCCATCAGGATCAGCTGGGAATTCATGTAGTTGGCAGCTACCTTGGCAATGGCCGGCAATGTGTTCGGCGCGATCCGCGTCCACGAGGAGACGCACACGTCCACGCCCTGCTCGAGAGCCTCGGCGCCGAGGTAGCGGCCCCATTCCCAACAGGCGATGTAGCACTCGATCGGATTGTTGAGCGAGCGCACTCCCACATCCCCGAAGCCGCGAAAAATAACCGGGCGAATGTAGCACGACGAGAGGCCGTTGACCTGCGTCACATCCTTGCAGGCCTGCGCGAATTCCTCGTGCGAGAAGCCCAAGTCCTCCATGCGGTAGATCTTGGCCGAGTCGAACATTCGCCGCACGTGCTCGTCGAGCCGGAAGAGCGCCGGGCCCTTCTTCGTGTCGTAGCATCGGATGCCTTCGAACACGCTGGTGCCGTAGTGCAGCGCGTGGGTCAGGACGTGGACTTTCGCGTCGTCCCAGTCAATGAAAGCGCCGTTGTACCAGATCTTCGCCGTGGGCTTGATCATGTCCCCTCTCCACCAATGAACCCTGTCTTTCTAGTATGGCACTCATCCTGATGCCGCGCCTAACGGCCTGCCCGGCCCTGATTGCTTACACTAAGTCGCTCATGAGCCTCGCCTCGCCGCGTATCTTCCTCGTGGACACCTTCGGGCTGATCTTCCGCGCCTTCTATGGCCGCGCGCGGTCGTCCGTGGGCTCGCTGCGAACCTCTGCCGGCATGCCGACCGAGGCGATCTATGTGTTCAACAACATGCTCAAGGCCATGCTCGAGGTGCAGCAGCCGGACTACGTCGTGGCGGTGTGGGAGGGACATGGCCCGACCTTCCGCGAGAAGATCTTCCCCGAGTACAAGGCCAATCGCGATGCGATGCCCGAAGACCTGGCGCTGCAGTTGCCGTATATCGAACGGATCCTGAAAGCGTGGAACGTGGCGGTGCTGTCGGAGGACGGCTACGAGGCCGACGACACGATCGCGCTGCTTACCCGGCAGGCGTCCGAGCAGGGCGTCGAAGTCGTCATCGTCTCGTCAGACAAGGATCTGATGCAGCTGGTGGGGGAAGGCGTCTCGCAATGGAACCCGACCAAGGACATGCTCTACAGGCCGTCGGACGTGCAAGAGTTCCTCGGCGTCAAGCCTGGCCAAGTGACGGACCTTCTGGCCCTCAAAGGCGATTCGGTGGACAACATTCCCGGCGCGCCAGGGATCGGAGACAAGGGCGCGCAGCAGCTGATCGCCGAGTACGGCGACATTGAGGGCATCATCGGCCATGCCGGCGAGGTGAAGCGCAAGACCTACCGCGAGAGCCTGCAGAACCACGCGGATCAAGTCCGGCTCAGCAAGCGGTTGGCCACGCTGGACGCCTCCGGCAGCCTGAGGCTTGACTTGGAGTCCGTTCGGCTCCAGACCGGGAACACCGACGAGCTGCTGAGCTGCTACCGCGAGCTGGAGTTCAACACGCTGGCGAGCCAGCTTGAGAGCGGCAGCGGCGGACAGGCTGCCCAGGTCGAGTCGCAGACTTTCGAATCGGCCGAACAATTCGAACTATGGCTGGCCGCCGAGAGCGGCCCGATCGCGATGGCGGTGATGACCGACCAGGCGAGCGACCCGGCCGGGACTCCGCAGACCCGCATCGGGTTCGCGGCGAAAGCGGACGAAGCGTGGAACCTTCCGCCTGACCTGCTTCCGAGCGCCCGGGCCGCCGTCGAATCCGGACAGCGTGATATTTGGGTTCACGACTGGAAGTCGGCGATCCATGCGCTCGGCAAGCTAGAGGTCGGATTCCCGCGGGCGGCCGACGACACGATGCTGATGGCTTTCCTGGCCGACTCGAGCCGGACGAACTATACGTTGAAGAAGTCTGTCGAGCGGCGTCTGGGAAGCCCTGGCAGTGACGATGCGGGAGTCGCAGCCAATCAAACGCTCGCCCTGCGCGACACCCTCCAAGGCGAAATCGACCTGATGGAGCTGCGCACGGTCTATGAAGAGATCGAACTGCCGCTGGCTCCGGTTCTGGCCTCGATGGAAGCGAAGGGCTTGATGCTGGACTCCGGGGCCCTGGCAGATTTCTCCGTGCAACTGGAGCGCCGAATAGACGAATTGAGCCGCGAGGTCATTGAGCTCGCCGGCCGAGACTTCAACATCGGTTCGCCCAAGCAATTGGGCGACATCCTGTACGTTGACCTCGGCCTGCCGCGGCCGCAGAAGCGCGGCAAGACCAAGGCCCCTTCGACCGCCTCGGACGTGCTCGAAGGCCTGAAGGACAAGCATGCGATCGTCGCCAAGATCTTGGACTGGCGGCAGCACACCAAGCTGAAGAGCACCTATGTCGATGCGCTGCCCCAGCTGGTCGCGGCCGACGGGCGCCTGCACACCACGTTCAACCCGACCGGTTCCGCCACCGGCCGGCTATCATCGCTCAACCCGAACCTTCAGAACATTCCCGCCCGGACCTCGCTCGGACGGGAGATCCGCAAGGCGCTGGTAGCCCCGCCGGGATGGCAGTTCGTTTCGGCGGACTACTCCCAAGTGGAGTTGCGCGTGATGGCGCACCTGTCGGGCGATTCCCGCTTGATCGCGGCCTTTGCCAGCGGCGAGGACTTGCACCAGAGCACCGCATCCGAGGTGCTCGGCATCCCGCCAATGCTGGTGGGTCCGGAAGAGCGCGCCCGGGCCAAGGCTGTCAACTTCGGCATCATCTACGGTCTCAGCGCCTTCGGCCTGGCCAGGCAGCTCAATATCCCCCAGGGCGACGCTCGCGACTACATCAAGCGCTACTTTGAACGCTACAGCGGGGTCAGGCAGTTCAAGGACGACACCATCGAGCAAACCAAGCAGAGGGGGTTCAGCCGGACCCTGTTCGGGCGTCGCAGGCCCGTGCCGGACTTGGACAGCAAGAATCACGCCGCCCGCAGCATGGCCGAGCGCATCGCGATCAACTCGCCGATCCAAGGCACTGCCGCCGACCTGATCAAGAAGGCGATGCTCGCCACCGACGCGGCACTCAAACAGGAGGGGCTGCGGGCGGAGATGGTGCTACAGATCCACGACTCGCTGCTCGTGGAGACACCGGAAGAGGAAGTCGAAGCCGTCAGCGGGCTGCTGAAGGCCGAGATGGAGGCCGTGGCCAGCTTGGCCGTTCCCTTGGTGGTAGATATCAAGATGGGACCGAACATGCGAGACCTCGAAGGCCCGTAGTTCGGTCCGCTCGCAATCGTCTACTTATAGGCGCGAGTGACCCATTCGGCAACCACGCACGGCTTGGTCGCGCCCTCGAGTTCCACGATTACGTTCCAGATGGTCTGAACGCCCCATGCATGCTCCTCGACGGAGTGCGGGGAAATATGTCCCCGGATCCTGCCGCCCGCCGGCACTGGGGCCGGAAAACGCACCCGATTGAGGCCGTAGTTGATGCCGTGCTTGAAGTCACCCGCCACCTTGACGGTGCCCATCATGATCGGGGCCAGCATGGACAGGCTGAGGAAACCGTGCCCGATCGTGGTCTTGAAGGGCGACTCAGTCGCCGCGCGCTCGGTATCGACATGGATCCACTGGTGGTCTTCGGTGGTGTCCGCGAAGCTGTCGATCCGATCCTGCGTGATCTCGAACCAGTCGCTGACCGCGATTTCGTTGCCGATGTTCTGTTGGAGTTCCTCGACGGGTACTTGGCGTGCCATGGCGTCGATTGTATCCGATGGCACATGGCGTGCCCGGACGGCTAGAGCTTGTTCACGACGTTGCCGCTGAGCATGTACAGCACCGAGACCGCGACCAAGATCGCACCATTGATTCCGAGCACGCTGCGAGCGCCGATCTTGTCGGCCGCCAAGCCGCAGCTGAGGTTGCTCAGCGGCATCACGCCGCGGAAGGCGGTGTTGTAGACGCTCATGATCCGACCGCGCAGCTCCTCGGAGAGGTTGAGCTGAACCAGCGAACTGACCAACGTGAAGACACCGAGGATCGCCCCGCCGGAGAAAAACAGCAAGGGCATGCCAAGCCAAAGCGTGCTCGACAGCGCGAATCCAGCTGTTGCCAGACCCAGTAACGCCTGCATAGTCAACGCTTTGTTTCCCTTTCTGGGAGCGTCGCCCAAACTCGCGACGAACAGCGCGCCGAGCACAGCGCCCACCGCCAGCACCGAGCCCATCAGGCCGAATCCGCCAGCGTCAAGGCTGTACACGTCGCTGGCGAAAACAGGCAGCAACAGGTTGATCGGCACTCCGCAGAATGCTGAGACCACCGCGAGCGCCATCAGCGAACGCAGGGCGAGGCTGGCGTGGATCGAGCGGAATCCCTCCAAGAGGCTGCGGAGAATATTCTTGTGGCCGGCCTTGGCCGTGAAAGGAATTCTCAGGGTTAGCAACGACCCGATGACCGCCAGAAAGCTCAAGCCATTGACCAAGAAGCACATGGCCGGACCGAGGAACTTAAACACTACGCCGCCAATTGGCTTGCCGACTGTCCCCGCGAGGTTGAACTGGATCGAGATGAGCGCGATTGCGTTGGACAAGTGCCTCTTTGGCACCAGGGATGGGATCAGTGCCTGATAGGCCGGACCGCCGAATGCCTGTCCCAGTCCCGCCATGAAGGCGGCAGCCAGGATGTGCCAGACCTCGACGCTGTCTGCAAAGAAGAGCGCTGCCAAGGCAAGCGAGGCGGTCATCTGCAAGACCTGGGAACAGATCAGGAGATAGCGCCTGTCCATGCGGTCGGCCAGCACGCCCCCCAGCACGGAGAACAGCAAGATCGGCAGGCCGTTCAGGAAGGCTGTCAGGCCGAGCAGGCTCTCGGATCCGGTTTGCTCGTAGATGTACCAGCTCTCGGCTACGTTAGCGACGAAGTAGCCCGTTGTCGAGGTGAATGCCCCGAACCACAGCCAGCGGAAGTTCCGGTACCGGAACGAGCGAAACGTGCGGGCCGGCAGCCCGCGCGCTCGCTTTCGACGGGATGAGTCCATTGGCTGGCCCGGCGACCCGCCCCGAGCGGGCACGGCCGCCGGCCGCCGACACATTATCTTGGCACACAATCTGTCCGAGACCACCGCAGGCCAAGATTCGCGAGGCCAGATCGACGTCGGATCGATCCTCGGAGCGCACCCGCCCAGCCTCGGGGGTAGGTCGAGACACGCTGCTACACTTACACGAAACCGCTGCAGGGCCAGCTAGCGCTCTCTCCGCGCGGAATACCGACCCCCGTAGATCTCTTCACCATGGACTCATCTCAGTCCCCCAGCCAAGCCAAACACCCGCGGGGGCTGTATGTCCTCTTCGCGTCCGAGGCATGGGAGCGATTCAGCTTCTATTCCATGCTTTCGCTCTTCACGCTTTACCTTAGGGATGATGTAGAAGGATTTGGCTGGACAGAGATTGAGGCGATCAGTCTCTACTCTTGGTATCTGACGTTTGTCTACGCCAGCCCGTTCATCGGAGGCCTGCTGGCAGATCGCTACCTAGGCTACCTCCGCACCACGTTGATCGGCGCCGTCTTCTTCGTCGCCGGACACCTGCTGCTGTCTTTCCATTCGATCACGATCGTCTACGTCGCACTGGTCTGCTTGGTCATCGGCAACGGGCTGTTCAAGCCCAATGTGTCGACGATGGTGGGAAACCTGTACCCGGACGGCAGCCCCCTCAAGGACCGGGCGTTCATCATCTTCTACTTCGGAATCAACGTCGGGGCGTTCGTCGCACCCGTCACGATGGAGTTCATAAAGCAGCAAGCAGGCTATCACCCTGCCTTCGCAGTCGCGGGTGTCGGCATGGTTGTTTCGCTGGCGACCCTGTACTTGCTTCGGCGGCATGTCGAGATGGTCGATGCCCCGGTCGCACCCCCGGCCGGCGGTCAGGTCGAGGCGGCCGAACTCGCGAAGGTGCCCGAGTCGCGCCGCATCATCGCGTTGCTGGTGATTTTCCTCATCGTGATCGTCTTCTGGATGGCGTTCCATCAGAGCGGCTCCACCCTGACATATTTCGCGAACGACAACACCCGCGGGAACTTTTCCGGCACGATCTTTAACGCGACCAACCCGCTCTGGATCCTCATTCTTTCCTTCCCCTTGGTGAAGTTCTGGGGATGGTTGAACAAGCGCGGCAAGGAGCCGTCGACCCCGGCCAAGATGTCGATCGGCATGCTCTTGACGGGACTGTCCTACTTCGTGCTCTACACCGCGGCGACGGTCGGCGAGGCGTCCGTGACCGGAGCCGACATATACGCCTACGAGGTGTCGCCGATCTGGCTGATTTCGTCGTACGGAGTGGTCACGCTCGGAGAGTTGCTGCTGTCTCCGATGGGTCTCTCGCTGGTGTCCAAGGTTGCGCCGTTCCGACTCCGGGGGATGATGATGGGCGGCTGGTTCGTGGCCACGGCAGTGGGCAACAAGCTCACGGCGATTGGCGTGTACTGGACACGCTGGCCGCATTCGGTGTTCTTCGCGGTCCTCGGCATCATGTGCTTCGCGGTCGGCGCCCTTCTGGCCGGGCTGCTGAAGCCCCTAAAGAAGGCGATGCCCGGAGTTTGACGGGCTGTATTCCTTTACTACGGCGAGGCGCTGTGCCGATTAGCCGTTTGGGCCACTTACCGGTCTAGAGCCGTTCTCGGTGGATGGGCTCTGCATACTTCTGCACGGCAGACCAATGCTTGGATGAGCCCAGTACCGAAGTCTCCGATGGGTAGCGGCATTGCGGCGGCACCGGGAGTATAGACGTAGGCCTTCGCTGACGTCGGCACAGTGACGAGAGCTCCCGTCCAAGCCCATATTCCAGACCTCCCGTTTCGGCAAGTGCAGACCCAAGATCGAGCTGGGTCTAGCGCGGAAACAGAGGGTAGATGAGGTCCCTGCTTACCCTGAGGACTCGCGCTTTCGCTCAAACAGGCTTACGGGCCTATATACGGGGTCAGCCGTTTCTCCTCTTGCGCGATTTCGCAGATTGGCGGGTGTACTCTACAAGCTCACTGTGGGACATCCCGATTGTTCGGGCTACGGACTTGACAATATCTTCTTTGAGGTCGTTCCTCATCGGGATCACTACTGCCCGCAGCGCCCCCTCTTTGACCATAATGTAGTGACTTCCTCGATGTCGTTCGAACCGGAATCCTCTAGCTTCGGCTAATGTCTTGATTTCGCTCCACTTAAACGGTCGCATACTGATATTGGCTGTCCCCTATGACCATAGATGAGATAAACCCTTCTACAAATTGATTCCCCTTGGCCGCGCGGAACTCGATTGGCTTGCTGTTGTCTTTTCTTGGCGCCTCGGCAGGAAGCGTTTGAACGACGTTGTCTGCATTCTCCGGAGCCAGGCCAGTCTCAGAACGCTTGAAGCCACACTCTTGCAGTGCTTCGTGAAGAACTCCTCGGCTAATGCAGGACTCGAACCAGAGACTGACTGCTTCGCTAAGGCCGGACAGGGCTCCGGTCTTGGTATCTGACTGCGTGGCGACGTCGATGGCCGGGCATACAGCTATCCAAGCCCGCCCGTCTCGTCGGTACTTGATGAAGAGTTTGATCTTGACATCCATGTGCCGTGCTGCCTGGCTACCGACCGGTTATGTCCCACAATATTCGGACCGGGGTTGTGTTACGCATGATTGTTGACTATTCCTTCCGTAGCAGGTGGGTGATGCACATTTGCTACGCCCAGCATAGGGCTGATTTATGACCACTGTCAAGGTAATTCCCAATGATCCAACGGTTGCTTGCACCCGGGAGGCTGGGCCTAGGCTGAGCGCGGGCATGGCAGGGCGCAGGTACCGCAAGGGCATCTCGCTGGTCGACCTAATGCGGACGTTCCCGGACGAAATAGGTCCGGCCGGACTGCTCACCTCCGCCTCTAGGCTACTTTTCTTGAGTTAGAAACGACGGCTGCGAATCCAATTCCAGCCTCTACACTAAAATGGCTGCACTTTGGCCCGACGCGTGGACTTACGCTCACTTCCGTAGCGGCCAGACCCTGACGATCGGCAGGATTCGTTGGTTCCCTTCACTACTGTCCCGTTAACTGGAAGAGTGCAACGTACAAGACATCTTATATCAGTGATATACGGGTAGGTTTCTGATGTGAACGACTTCAGCGCTCCGGCTGTCGTTCGATCATCTTATGTGTTCCGCTTCGGCGGACCG
>JAJEHF010000047.1 GCA_022823865.1 Bryobacterales bacterium | reverse complement strand
CCCGGACCCCTTCACGACATCCGCGCGGCCCGAGCAGCGCCGCCCGCAATGGTCCGTCCCCGGAACCCCGAGGCCGGACATCGGAGCCGCGCGATCCCCGTGCGCGGCACAACCGCGCCGTCGCGGTCCTCGAAGCCGATGTCGGGCCACAAGGGCGCGCGGACGACTCAGCCTCGTGCCGCCTCCATGATCTCGGCCACATAGTCGTCCAGACGGGACATGACCTCGATTGTATCCGCCTGACTCTCCGCGTTCGCGAGTTCCTTGGCCAGATCCAGCAGCAGACGGCGGACCGCGACCGGGTCGCCTGTCCTCTCCGGTGGCGCTTCCGCGTCGGCGGCTCCCTCGGCCGGTCGCACATCCTCGACCGCCGTTTCCTCAGCCGGTGGCGCCTCCGGTTCCGGCGGTGCCTCGGGCTTGGCCGCTGCGTCCCTTGCGAGCCGCGCCTTCACTTGGAGGGGGTACTTCGCGTGGAACTGCCGGGCCGTGAGGTCCGCGACGGAGGCATCGATTTCGCGGGCACCCGCGAACAGGTCCGCGTTCGAGATGCCGGGGTCCGCTTCGAGCGTCCGCACCACGAACTCCATGACGGCGGCTCCGTCGCCCGATGGCGCGGGCGCGGCGGTCGGCGCAGGGTTCGCCTTCGGTTGCCGTGCGGGCTTTGGCGGCGGCGCGATCCTCCGGGTCGCGGGCAGCCGATACTTTGCGTGAAACTGTTGCAGCGTGAGTTCCCCGACCGACTCGTCGATCTCGCGGGCACCGGCGAACAAGGTCTTGTTCTTCACGCCGGGGTCCCTCTTCAGTTCGTCTTCCATGTACTCCATGACGGAATCGTGCGAACTGCCCATGTTCGTTACCCTTTCAGAGGCCGGATGCGCGCCGGATGAACGCGGATGAGTCGGGAATCGCCCTATCAGGAAACTCGAAGAGCGGTCGGGCAGCGTCAATGTTCACTGGCGTTTCGGGCGGTCAGCCCGTCGCCGGAAGTAGAGCCAGTGATCGACCGCGTAGATCTCGCACGCGTGCTGGGAGATTGCCGACCTCGGCCCGGAAGAGCGCCGCTTGCGTCCCGCCGCATGACCGGAAGCCCAAGCGGTGCCTCGGGTGTGTCTCGCGGGCATCCGAACGGACTGGCTTACCCCGCTATGGTCGGCAAGCAAGGCGGGAGAGTACGCTACCGGTACCCACACCCCGATCGGCTTCGTGGCCACTAATTCGATCACCCAAGGGGAGCAAGTGGGGCTAGCCATGGCCGATCATTCTCGACCGCTGTGCGCTGAAGATCGCCTTCGCCCACCGAACCTTCGCATGGGGATCTGACGCGCGCGGAAAGGCCCATGTCCATGTGGTCACCACTCGCCAGGAGGTCGCTCATCCGCAGCCGGTCGGCCGCCGCGATTTCGCCGCCGCCCCTTGGTCCCTCTCCCCCTGAACTTGGCGGCGAAACTCAAGGACTCCAGCATCGACGACAACCAACGACACGCGGTCACCTTCGGCGGCACCCAGTCTCCTCAGCGCGGTCGAGACATGGCCGACATCTGCCCCTGAGATAGAAGTCAATCGCCAGTTCACCGAAACCCGCCCACAACCCGTTGGCCGGGACACGGCCGCCTTGATGCTGCCATTCCTCGGGCACCCGAGCGCGTCGGCAATCTCTGGAGGAACACGAGTAACGTTGTATCCGTCGAGATGTCTGCCTTCAACCTGAAAACTCCAATACGGCC
The DNA here is from genome assembly GCA_022823865.1 of Bryobacterales bacterium. Taxonomy (GTDB): domain Bacteria; phylum Acidobacteriota; class Terriglobia; order Bryobacterales; family UBA6623; genus VXMF01. The sequence goes on along the minus strand of JAJEHF010000047.1, from coordinate 2,127 downwards.
ACCCTTCTTCTGTCGCACCGTCAACAACGTCATTGATATCACGGAGTACGACTTCCGAATTCTTCGCCAGGCGAACGTTACCGTCATCCACCACGAACTGAGGAGTCCCTGCCAGCCTTCGCACACTGGATTCCTTCACTTCGAATTTCTTCGGCAACTCGCGCACCAAGCGAGCCACCGCAGTTGTACCGCCATCCTCCTCGATCCGCTCCATGATTTCGGCCACGATGCCCTTGTATTCGTCGTCGACCCATTCCCTGAGCCCCCACTTGGTCTTGCTTGCCCTCGCAACGCTTGAGGTGTCGGACAGCGCACTTCCCAACTGTGTCCGTGAAAGCCCGGATTCCGCCGAGATCTCGGCAAGTGTGGCGAGCCGCCCGATCGAGAGGACGGCGGCCTTCGCGTGCGCTTTTCGGCTGTAACGAAGCGCCAATCGGTCATTTACCCACGCGAGACCACACCATTCGGTCATGAGTCGAAAGAGCCCGTGCCACCGCTCCTCGGTCAGCGTCGCCCGGAGAGCGTCCTCGTCAATTAGCCCCACGTCATCCGCAAGCTCTCTTGCGCGCTCCTTGAGTCCGCCGAGAGCCTCTCGAGCGGACCGGCTGGCACATACGCCGTGAACGCAGTCGTATCCCAAGGTCGTCTCCACGATCCGGCGGGCAAGGTCGGTTGACGGATCGTCGAGGGATCTGCTCTCGAACAGATCGTCCATAAGCGATGTCAGACCGGCCTCGTCTATGAGGGGGCCGGCTCTTCGGCGAACTGTCGCCGCGATGATCGCAATCTCTGGACCCACGCAATCGTCGACCTCTGCGGCGACCTGGATCTTGATCTGTCTGATGCGCTCCCGGCTGACGCCGTAGGCCTGTCCGAGCGCTGTAAGCGTCGTGCGGTTTCGGGCGAACAAATGCCGCTCAAGGATTGCGAGCTTACGTTCCGGCATGGATGCGCGGAGATGCCTGACCGCCTTAATCACCGATTGCATGATGCGCATGTCCGTCAAGTCTTGATTCCTGTAGCTGTGATTAGGGGCGGCGCTGCTCGGGATCCCGGTGGTTGGCGTAGGTCGGCTTCTGCGCGTCCCGGTTCCGCTTCCAGGTGCGCTGCGCCCGGTGCGAAAGCACCCGGGCCAGATACTCGCCAAGGCCCGCGCCGACCTCTCGGGCGGAGGCGCGGGGAGCCTCCACGTTGCGCCAGAAGTCGTCGGCGTCCTCGGCCAGCGTGAAGGATTCGAGCTTGGCGGGGCTGCCTTCCACGTCCGCGCCCACCAAGACGAAGTTCCGTAGATTCGTGACGAGTACCAGACGGTAACGGCCCCAATAGCGGCTTACCTGCCCGGACCCCGCCGTCAAACACGCATCGTCGCCGACGCCCTTGACCTCGACGACGCCACGCTCGGGAACCTGCCCCGGCCTCGGACGGCCCTTCTGAACCTGCCTCGCCGTGTACAGGGCAAGGTCGGGATGCCCGGCTCCCTGATCGGCCAGTTCCTGAACGCAGACAGAACACCATGGGCTTGAGCGTGGCTCCGACCGCGCGCAGCAAGCCCTCCAGCGCCGGGTAGTACGAGCGCTCCGCCGTCGCGCCGCCCGATGCGCGCACCTGCCGAAGATCGGCGAAGTACGCCTCCGCGGCGGCAACCAGCTTCTTGTTCGGTCCGGCCATCGTGTCTTCCCAGCAATTCGGCCATGCTTCTGCCGTCGGGCAATTCTCAAGGAAGATACCACGTCGCGCGGGTTCGCGGCGGTTCGGGCGGCGGCTACATTCGCTCCGGTCCGATGCTCCGAAATCGGATCGGAAAGCTGGGGGTCGAAGGGGGCACGGCCCCCTCGCCAGCCGCCAACGTTGAACGTGGCGTGTGCTGGCTTGTCGCCCTTAGCCTGCGTCAAGTCAGCCTCGGGGCGCCGCCGAAACGCCCCTCCGGGCACCGCCACGGAACAACGCCCATTGAGCAGTCGCGGACAAGCTCCTCGGCCTCGTTGTTTGCCAGCCTCCAGGACGGCGAGGGCAACCGGCCCGCCCGACTCGTCACTGCTCGGGACTGCGCCACGCTCTGCCGTGCGGCCGACTTCCCCCCTACCCCTACCCCTCGGAGACCCGAGATCGTCGATCCTGCGCGCTCCC
>JAJEHF010000031.1 GCA_022823865.1 Bryobacterales bacterium | reverse complement strand
CCCGTCTTCGCTGCTAGCTCAGACCAGTCTTCCGGCAGGAACGACACCAGCAGCGGCCAGTCCTCTCTCATCGCGGGGAGATCTTTCTGCTCCATGCCTCCATTCTACACAATCGGAGGAGAACAAGTTAACGCCTATGGGCTACACCCCCCAGACTGTGATCCTAGGCCCGCCCGGTTCGGGATCCTTCCGGTACAGCCGCTCCTCCCACGACTGGCCTTCGCGCAGGTCAAAAATCACCAAGTGTCCCGCTTCCGCCCCACAGCCGTCCATGTACGTTGCCAGCTGCTCCCGTCCCTCGCGGATCAGCCGATCCAGGCCGGTCTTCCCCGTGCGCACCTTGCACTCGATCACGTACTTGCGGATTCGCGCTTCCCCCTTGCCAGTGACCTGGGGCCACTCGATCAACAGGTCGCTGCGCCCGCGACCCACCGCGTACTCGCGCTCGATCCGCCCCCCGCTGTTCACCACCCGATGCAGGTACGCATGCAGCACCAATTGCGGCCCCGCCTCCACATGCCCGTACCGCTCCACCCACGACTCGGCGTGCTCCCGGAAATAGTCTTGGAACCCGCTCAGCAGCCCTTCCAAATCTAGGCCGCCCTCGGCCGTCACATACCAAGCCGGGTCCACTTGGAGTTCCAGCCCAGATTGCAGTACCGCAGTCAGTTCGCGCGGGATCACCTCCGCATAGATCGGGTTTGCAATGCGCACTGTGCCCTGCTGAGCCACCAAGCCCAGGTCCCGCACGTACTCCAAGTCGCGGACCGAGTAGTCCCACGTCTCGGACCCGGCAAGCATCGGCAGGATCACGCGGCGCACCCGCTCTTCGTCAAGCTTGTCGGCGAGTTGGTGGAGATGCGTGACCCTCCTGAAGATGAGCGCTTCCTTGGCTTGGTCGATCGCTTCCACACTGATTGCAGCAGTCGGGTCGCGGTTGGCCGCGCCCTTGAAACAAGCTTCGTATGCAAGGGCGTTCACCAGCCATGGCTGGCCCTGGGTAAGGTCCCAAATGCGTTCGGCGGCTCGCCCCTGAAATGCCTGGCCGCGCTCGGCAGTATACTGGGCCAGCAGGTCATGCACTTCGCCTTCCGAGAAATCACCGAGGCGCAGCGATTCCGCCTTGATGTTGAATGCGCTGCCGCCCTTAATGTGGCTTCCTTCCCGGCTGGAATAGATCTGGTAGTCGCGCACGTCTCGGACTCCGCACAGGATTACGCTCTGCGGGAACTCTTCCGGCCGCAAGTCGTACCGCGAGCGCAACTGGCGCAGCACGGAAATCAACGTGTCCCCGACGAGGGTGTCGATTTCGTCGATCAACAAGACCAAAGGCTTCGGATCGGCTTCCGACCAGCGCGTGAGACATTCGGCTAGGCAGCCGTCAGGCCCGAACTCGGACGCCAGACCTGACTTCGACTGGTCTACGAAGTAGTCCTTCAGCACTAGTCGGGCGCGGGTGCCAATCTCCCCGAGCAGCGTCCGCATCGCTCGAGCAGTATCCTCCCCAGCCGCCTGCCCGCCCTCGACGTTCACGTACAGGCAGCGGTACTCGCCCTCCGCATTGAGCCGGTCTTGGAGGGCGAGCAAGATTGAAGTCTTGCCCGTCTGGCGCGGCGCGTGCAGCACGAAGTACTTCGTGTCCGCGATCAACTCGAGGATCTCGTCTAGGTTGACCCGGTCGAGCGGCGGGATGCAGTAGTGGCGATCGGCGAAAACCGGGCCTTCCCTGTTGAATTTGCGCACGGCGACTCCAGTATGGCATGCGTCGGCCGAGGGGCTTGCCCCCCATCGGAGCGGCCGCAGACTTCGCTCCTTCACGTTCGTGGGGCCGCGTATTGGTGATGCCGGCGACGCCTTGATAGGATCGCGCCTCTCGACTCGCAGCTGCGGCTTAGCGGATCGCTGGCTTGAGGATACGTATCGTTCCCGAGTCGCACTTCGTCTAGACTGGCCGTCAGCTATTCACTCTGCAGGCACCGGGCCGCAGGCCAGAGCCTCTCGCTGGCCACCGGACCACCCCACTCGTTAAATGGGCGGCGGCACGATGCACGGGCCACCTATTTCGAGCGCCTGGATTGACAAAACCAGCACGCTTGGCGTCAAAGACTACGAACAGTGCCGGACGTTCGCGGGGTCTGAGTTGCGAACGTTCAACCAAGGCCAAGGCGTTCGCCCGGCTCGCCGCTGAGCGATGCGACCTAATGCGTCGCGCTTTCCAGCCGTCAAGCTGGTGCAAGAGCTTGCGCACTTGGGCCTTGCGATAGCACTGGCCCCGCCCGCGAATGACAGGATTGAGCTGATCGATCAGCTCCTGCGTCGTCACCGAGGCTGTGCGACGGGTCCAGGCCTAGACGGGGCTCACATGCGTCAAAGGGCTAAGTCCGGCTTCCTCCAAGATGCTGCCGCGTCGTAGTATCTGCTGTTAGCTGGCAAGCTGAACATCGACCGCAGGCATTGCCACTCAGTCCCGCCCTGTGCGCAACGCTCCCGTGGCCCGTGATGGAACCGATCCCGGAGTAGAGAGATCACCGCTTGTCCCCAGCGCGCCAGCGCCATGCCGTAGCTGAAACCCCGCCCCGGAGGGTGCTATCGTGCGGAGCAGGGTGCCGAGCGCCCGCAAGCGCCATGCCCGAGACCCATGCCATGCCCGAGACCGATCACGATGGCATCTACCGCCTGCTGTTCGGGGAGCCGCGTGTGATCGAAGACCTGTTGCGGGGCTTCGCCGCCAGCGCCGTCGGGAACCTGTTGGACCTAGCCAGCCTCAAACAGGTCGCGGCCCGCCACGTCAGCGAGGGCCTGCGCCAGAGCGAGAACGACATGATCTGGGAGGTGCGCACGCGGCAGGGCGGGCGGCTGTACGTCTACGTCATGCTGGAGTTCCAGTCCAGCCCGGACTGGACCCAATGGCATTAACTTGAGGCCGGGACTGGCGGCGAAGCCGTAAGTGACTGAAATAGGGTTGTTTCCCGACCAGAGAGGATTTTCTTCGCCGGGGCTTGACTTTTTCCGCTTGCTTTGCCATCGTAGGGTTGGAGCGAAACTCTTGGACCCGCTGATCCGCAATCTCAAATCCACCACCTTCTTCGGCCAGCGCCTGACCCGTCCCCAAATTGTCCGCATCCAGCAGACCGTGGGGCAATTGCCGAAGCTGAGCCGGACCGAGCTCGGGCACACGCTGTGCGTGCAGTTCGGCTGGCAGACACCCAAGGGCGGCAACCGCGTGCAGTTCGCGCTGCGCCTGCTGGAGGAGCTGGAGCGGATCGGGATCCTGACCCTGCCGCAG
>JAJEHF010000228.1 GCA_022823865.1 Bryobacterales bacterium | reverse complement strand
CTAGAGATGATGCTAGCACCGTGCCACTGCGGTCTGAGCGGGGCGCCCGCTGTGCCGCGAACTCAGCCTGTCACCACACACGACTTGGCATGCCTCCTAGGCCCGCCTGCTGAGCCCGTCCGTAGCGTTCCGGCGCGAGTGTGGCAACGCCCCTTGCAGCGGGCGCTGCAGCACTTCGCTCGGGAGATCGAGCGCCTCTGAGAAGGCGAGTCAATCTCACCGGAAACTTGACTCGCTTGTAAACGTTACGCCTAGACAAGGAGTCTAGTGCGAGCACTGGGCTTGGATGAGTTACTCGGAAGCCTGAGAAAGCCGCATAGCCGATGCGTGACTCCGATACCTAAACGATTTTAAATCAATAACTTAGGAACATTTCAGCCACTTTCTCAGCAAACCACCCCTGGCCCTGCGACACCAAGATTCCTGTGATGTTCGAAATCGAGCTACGCGTCTTGCGACAACCTTGGCACACTGCTTCCAGTTCGATGCAGTGCGGCGTCCTTGGTATCGTCACCTAAGGGGCGCGGTCTAGTCGTCCAAGTAAATCGGGGAGGGTGGCTCATGGCTGGAAGTCTTCAGGCAACACTTGACCACATCCGTGCCCTAGCCGACTCGGAAGCAAAGAAGGGACGGCTGTTCGAACGGCTGATCAAGGCGTACCTGATCAACGACCCGCTCTACCGGAATCGCTTCTCTGCGGTCCACTTGTGGTTTGAGTGGACAGCGTCACAGGCCGATTTCGACGGAACCGATATTGGCATTGATCTGGTAGCGGAGGAACTCTCCGGGGGCGTGTGCGCCATTCAGTGTAAGTGCTACGCGGCTGGAACGCGTATTTCCAAATCGCATCTCGACTCGTTTGTCTCTGCTTCGGCGCGCAAGCCCTTCACCGCGCGCATGTTCGTGGACACCGGAGACGAGTGGGGGCCGAACGCGAGGAAGACAATCGATGGCCTGATACCCGCGTGCACCGTGCTCCGGTTCGGTGACCTAGCGGAGCGACCTATTGACTGGCCGGACCTCGTCCGGGATCAGCCAGAAGCGCTAACTTACCGAATCGAACCGTTCAGCCTCAGGCCGCATCAAGAAACGGCCCTAGAGGATGTCACCAAGGGCTTTGCCCAGTACGAGAGGGGCAAGCTGATCATGGCTTGCGGAACGGGGAAGACGTTTACGGCATTGCGAATCGCCGAGACGGTCGCGGCGGTAGGCGGCACTGTGCTTTACCTAGTTCCATCGATCTCGCTACTCCAGCAATCGATGCGTGAATGGGCGACGCATCGAACGATCCCGCACCGCTACATCGGCATCTGCTCCGACACTCGCGCAGGACGTAACGATGAAGACGCTTCGCTGCAGGAACTAGAGATTCCGGTCACAACTGATCCTGAGCAAATCTTGGAGTCGCTGAAAGTCACTCGCCCGGATGCGATGACCGTAGTTTTCTGCACGTATCACTCTCTAAGCCTTATCCAGCAGGCTCAGAACGCTGGAGCGCCGCCGTTCGATCTCGTTCTGTGCGACGAAGCTCACCGGACGACCGGCATCGAGCGCCTTGGGGATGAGGCTTCCCCCTTCATTCTGGTTCACGACGAGAAGAAGGTCCGGGCGGCAAAACGCCTCTACATGACGGCTACTCCCCGCCTGTACACAGAAGGAGCAAAGTCGAGGGCGGCGCATCATGACATCGATGTTTTCTCGATGGACGATTCCGAGACGTATGGGCCTGAATTCCACCGGCTTCCGTTTTCAAAAGCTGTCGAGCAGGGCCTGCTTTCGGACTACAAGGTCGTGGTCTTGGCCGTCTCCGAAGAGCACGTCGATTCTTACCTTCAGGCCCATCTGGCACATTCCTCCGGCTTGATTAACCTTGATGACGCCGCGAAGATTGTTGGCTGCTGGCAAGCACTGCAGAACCCGGAGAACAAACGCACCAACGGTGCCGGGATGCAACCGCTGCGCCGGGCCATCGCATTCACCAACACGATCGAGTCGTCTCAGCGATTGGAGAAGCATTGGGATGGCCTCGTTGAACAGGCCATTGGGCTGCTACCCGAGGACGAACAATCGGTCGCACTCAGTTGTGAGACCCGCCATGTTGACGGGAAGCACCATGCGCTGGAACGCAAGGCCCGGATCGAGTGGCTAAAGGGCGACTCGGGAAAGACCTGTCGCATTCTGTCGAACGCACGCTGTCTTACCGAGGGGATCGATGTGCCCGCGCTGGATGCGGTTCTGTTCATGAGTCCCCGCAACAGCCAAGTCGAGGTTGTGCAGGCAGTGGGCCGTGCGATGCGGAAGGCGGAAGGCAAGGAATACGGGTACATCATTCTGCCAGTCGCCGTGCCGGCAGGCGTCGACCCAGCGGGGGTGCTCGACCACGAGGAGCGCTTCGCGGCCGTATGGAGCGTTTTGCGGGCGTTACGCTCGCACGACGACCGGCTCGAGGCCGAAATCAACCAGATCGATCTGAACAAGCAGCCGACGGGGAAAATCATCATTGGCGGCGATGGTATAGGCGGAGAAGGCGGAGATGGGCCGCCCTCACTTCCCTTCCCGCCACTCGAACTACCAGCCGGGGCGATCTACGCCAAGATTGTCGACAAGTGCGGCGACCGGAAGTACTGGGAGACATGGGCCAAGGACGTCGCGGCCATCTTCTCGCGTCTCGTGACGCGGATCGAGGGCCTGCTGGCGAACGATCGTCACAAGCTGTTGAGGGACTGGTTCGATACGTTCCACGAAGAGCTCAGGGCGTCGATCAACGACTCGATCAGCCGCGGTGCCGCGATCGACATGGTGGCCCAACACATCCTGACCCGTCCCGTATTCGAGGCACTCTTCGAGGGGTATGACTTCGCGGGTCGCAACCCGGTGGCGCACGCACTCGATGGCCTTCGGAGAGATTTCGGGGAGTTTGGCCTGGAGAACGAGACACGGGATCTCGAAGGATTCTACGAGAGCGTGCGCCGCCGCGCACGTGGCCTTGACAATAGCGCGGCGCGCCAGCGCGTCTTGATGGAACTGTACGAAAAGTTCTTCGCAACGGCCCTGAAGAAGGACGCTGACCGGCTAGGCATCGTATACACGCCCGTCGAGATCGTCGACTTCATTCTCGAGAGCGCTGATCGGGTACTGCAGGACGAATTCGGGCGGTCACTCAGCGACAAGGGGGTTCATGTTCTCGACCCATTCACCGGGACAGGAATCTTCTTGGTGCGATTGCTACAGTCGGCGCTGATCCGCGATGCGGACCTGCCAAGGAAGTACCGCGAGGAACTGCATGCCAATGAGATCGTCCTGCTCGCTTATTACATCGCGGCGATTCATATCGAAGAGGCCTTTCACGGACGAGCGGGTAACGACAGATCCTACGAGCCATTCGGCGGTATCGTCCTAACGGACACTTTTAACCTCCACACAGACCGGACGGGCTTTCCGCGAGACTGGTTGCCTGATAACAGCGAACGCGCCGAGCGGCAGCAGGGCCTCCCGATCCAAGTGATAGTCGGGAATCCGCCGTGGTCGGCCGGACAGCGGAGTTCCTCGGACGAAAACCCGAACGTGGACTATCCGGAAGTGGAGGCGCGGGTCGCCGAGACGTACGCGGCTCGTTCGACCGCCACCCTGAAGAACAGCCTGTACGACACCTACAAGATGGCGATCCGCTGGGCCTCGGACCGGATTGGCGACCAAGGCGTAGTCGCCCTTGTGACCAACGGCTCATGGATTGACGGGAACGTGGACTCGGGAGTGCGGGCCTGCCTAGCTAGGGAGTTCAGCTCGATTTACGTGCTGAACCTGCGGGGGAATCAACGGACCCAGGGTGAGCGTTCACGGCGAGAAGGTGGCAAAGTGTTCGGCCAAGGCTCCCGTGCGCCCGTAGCAATCACGCTCTTGGTGCGCAACCCGGACGCGAAACATGAGGGCTGCCGCATTCGGTACAGAGACATCGGCGACTACCTGAAGCGGGAGGAAAAGTTAGCGATCCTGCGCGAGGCAGGTTCGATCGCGGGCATTCCGGACTGGCGCGAGATCACGCCCGACCGGCACAACGACTGGATCGGCCAGCGTGACGAGGCCTACCAGAAGCTGTATCCGATTGGCTCGAAGGCTGCGAAGTCTGGAAAGGATGAGGGAGTGATCTTCAAACTGTTCAGTAACGGGTACAAGACCAGCCGCGACGCCTACCTCTACAACTCGTCGCGCGAGGCCTGCGCGGAAAACGCAAGCGGAGTAGTGCAGGACTATATGGGCGCGCTGAACGTAGTCGAGCAAGGCCTGCCTCCGGACTTGAACATCGATCAACTCGCGAGTCGCCATTCTTCGAACGTGAGGTGGGACAGGGAACTTAAGAACAACTTGCGGCGCTGCAAAGCGGTGGCGTATTCACCCGAGAATATCTGGACGACTCAATATCGACCGTTCGTTCGGCAATACTGCTACGTCGAATACGTACTCGTGAACAACAAATACCAAATGGACAGTATCTTCCCGACCGCTGACTGCGAGAACCGGGCGATCTGTGTGCCGGGTGTGGGCTCGACCAAGCCGTTCTCCGTACTGGTCACCGATACAATGCCAGACCTTGAACTGATTTCGAAGGGCCAGTGCTTTCCCCTGTTTCGGTATGTGCGACAGCAAGGCAACGATATCTTGGAGGAGAAATCCTCGCTAGACCGCATCGACAACATCACAGACGCTGCCTTGCTCGCTTTCCGCGAGCACTACGAAGACAGCGCGATCACCAAGGACGCGATCTTTGACTACGTGTACGGTGTACTCCATTCACCGTGCTATCGCGAGCGGTTCGCAAACGATCTGGGAAAAGGCTTGCCGAGGGTGCCCATGGCACCGAATTTCCATGCATTCGCGGATGCCGGGCGGACACTGGCAGAACTCCACATTGGCTACGAAACCTGCGAAGAGTATCCATTGCTGGTCGAGTCGGACTCGCCGGGTGAGCCGGCCCCTGGGCACTACAGGATCGGATCCAAGGCGATGCGGTTCGCTGACAAAGAAAGGACGGTTCTAGCAGTCAACGACCACATTCGGATCTCAGGGATCCCGTCCGAGGCACATCAATACGAAGTCAACGGTCGGACGCCGCTCGAATGGTTCATTGACCGTTACCGGATCAAACAGGATCGCGAGAGCGGCATCATCAATGATCCCAACGATTGGTTCGACGATCCGAAGGATCTCGTCGCTGCAATCAGGCGGATCGTCCAGGTCAGCGTGGAAACCGTTCGTATCGTGGAGCGCCTTCCTGATCCAATGGAGCCAACCCCGACGAATAGCGCCTTAGCAGCGCTACGTCGATCACCCCTAGTCGGGGCCGATATCGACCTCACCCGCCCGCGCGAGGAAGGGCGAGACGTCATTCTGTGACGCGCTATCTTCTCGACACCAACATCGTTTCGGAACTCGTCAAGCCGGTTCCAGCTGCTTCGTTGCAAGAGTGGATGGCAGCCCAGGAAGACGACTCCCTGTTCATCGCTTCACTCACAGTGGCCGAAATCCAGCGCGGAATCCTCAGACTCCCCTTGGGTCGGAGACGGGACGAATTGGCTGCGTGGTTTACCGGTCCAGGAGGTCCTCACGCGTTGTTCGCCGAACGGGTCCTCGCATTCGACAAGGAGGCAGCGCTCATTTGGGGACGATTGATGGCTGAAGGACAGATAGATGGACGCCCGCGTAGTGGCCTGGACATGATCGTCGCTGCCGTGGCCGAAGCGAATGACTGCCTGGTCGTCACTGCTAACGAAAGAGACTTCGTGGGTCTTCCGTTCATGAATCCTCTTCGGCCCCGAGGTCAAGATTCCTCCTGACACGGGCCCGAGGCGGGCCGGGCTCGGTTGGCTGATCACGATAAAGACAAGATTCCGGTCCGAACGTCAGAAACCACAGAAGGGCCGTGATCGTTGAACTGCATCGGGTCGCAGCAGTCACTGCAGTAGCCTTGTTGAGCGGTACTGCCCCGTGCGCGTCAATTGTCGTGATCGATCGCTAGACCCCTTGTCTCGGCGCAATCTTGACGATGGAGCAAGTTTGATCGTGGGGAGCGATTCTCTGCCGGTTTGCCCTTCGGCCTGAGCCGCCTGCTCCGAGGGAACCGGGCCTGACCAGCAGGCTCGAACTGGCTGCGCCTCGGCCCCAATCCCGCCTGCTATCATGCAGCCATGGCCGCTCCCAGCACGCTTGTGGAAGCCCTCACCGAACCGACCGCAGGACAACCGGTGGAGTACCCCTACTCCGACGGCAAGGTCCTGATGGAGACGGACCCGCATGCGCGGTCGATCATCGACATGCGTTGTCAGCTGGATACGCATTTCCAGGCCCGGCAAGACGC
>JAJEHF010000140.1 GCA_022823865.1 Bryobacterales bacterium | reverse complement strand
CAACCCTACGATGGCAAACCTAGCGGAAAAAGTCAAGCCCCGGCGAAAAAATTCTCTCTGATCGCGAACTCACTCTATTTCAGTCACTTACGATCACTTACGATTTCGTCGCCAGTCACGGACTCAAGTTAATGCCATTGCTCGCGCCCCGGTCTGGAACCAGTAACTCTGTGATGGTGGAACGCGGCCATGGAACCATACGGCTCCCGCGCTCGTCTCAGGCCGATAGTGAAACCTGCTGAACTCTTCAACGGCGTACGGGGCTGGCTCGATTGCGGCCTCCAGCGGAAGTCCCGCATAGCGATTCGTGCGCTGTTGCTAGCATTCGTTGTAGTGACGTTGCCAGCCCTGCCTCCCCGGACGGAGGGTGCAAGCGGTCAGGTCCGCGTCTTCGTGACGGAGAGCACTAGCTGGTCGGTGTCGGGAACCGAGGCGGTTGTCGAAGGCGACGGAGGCGGCCACATGCAGGGCGGCGCCAAGCCGCAGACCGCCGAGATCATGAAGACGATCGGCCGGAAGCGCGAATGCGCCGGGGTCATCGTCACGATCAATCGGGAGAGAGCGGACTACATTCTTCTTCTCGAACGGGTTGGCGGCAGGGATATCATCGCGAAGGACAACAAAATGGCGCTGTTCAACCGCGACGGCGACATGGTCGCCAGCAGTTCCACCCGCTCTCTCGGCAACGCGGTGAAAGACGCCTGCCTGGCGATTCAGAGCCGCTACTAGATCACTCGCGAAGCCTGCCTCGCGCGTAGGCTGGTCCTCGCTAGAGGGAGATCGGCCGCAACCAGCTTCAGGGGCCGGAACGCCGCCTCCACGCCAGCTTCGGCAGTCCCAGGGTTCGCCGTCTGGATGCCGACCGGGGGGACGTTCCGCGCCCAGCCCGCCGGAACGTGTGGGACAGCGGTGCAACCGGCACCTGGACGCGAGGCGCGCGAACGCGGCCACGGAGCATCTCCGGCAGCCGACGACCTCCGCATGCCGTACCGGGCGCACCAGCAGCCGGGCATCGCCACCATGGACTGACGGCGATTGACGGCGGCAAGCCTGCGACGTGGAAGAACGGAAATTGGCTCGCCTTGCGGCCCGCCCCGAATATCCCAATATACTGATGCTCTGATCTCGATATGACAGCTTCAGAAGATTCTCCCCAAGCACGCCGAACCGCAGTGGAGCGTGCCCTCTATTGGGTCGAGCGGGTGGGCAACCGCTTGCCCGATCCGGCCGCGCTCTTCGTAGTCGCCCTCGTCGCGGTTTGGATCGCATCGTTGCTCCTGGCCGGCCACGAATTCACGGTTCCGGCCAAGGACGGGGCGCGGACACTGGTCGTCCAGAACCAGCTCTCCGGGTCGAGCCTAGCGGCGTTCCTGGCGAGCATGGTGACCGTCTTCACCGGCTTCGCCCCCCTGGGCGTAGTCTTGGTGGCGCTGCTGGGCGTCGGGGTTGCCGAGCACACCGGATTCATCCGCGCAAGCCTGAAGGGCCTTGTAGCGATGACTCCGCGGAGCCTGCTGTCCCCCATGCTGCTCTTGGTCGCCATCATCAGCCACACTGCGGCGGATGTCGGCTACGTGCTGGTCATTCCATTGGGAGGCGTCATCTTTCACGCTGCCGGACGCCATCCCCTCGCCGGTATCGCCTGTGCATTCGCGGGGGTCTCGGGCGGCTTCGGCGCCAACTTCATTCCATCGGCTATCGATCCGCTGCTCCAAGGTTTCACTCAGTCGGCCGCGCAGATCCTGGATTCGGGCCGAGAAGTCAACCCCCTGTGCAACTGGCTGTTCACGAGCGTGTCGAGCGCGCTTGTGATCGTCGTCGGGTGGATCTTGACTGACCGCGTAATCGAACCGCGGCTCAAGGGGACCCCTCTGGATGGCGAGGGCTCCGACAGCGTCGAGGAGCAAGCGCTTTCCCGCAAGGAACGAGCCGGGGTCTGGGCCGGTCTCGCAGCCATGGCGCTGGGTGTGTTGGCGCTGTTCTTGGCAGTGCTGCCGGCGGACTCCCCGCTGCGCGCACCGAACGGGCAGCTCAGCTCGTTCGCAGCTCCGTTAATGCAGTCGATGATCCCGCTGATCTTCCTGCTGTTCCTGATTCCCGGCACGATCTATGGATACGTGGCGGGCACTGTCAAGAGCCATCGCGACATCATCACTGGCATGAGCAAGTCCATGTCGACGATGGGCTATTACCTCACGATGATTTTCTTCTGCGCGCAGTTCACCGCGGCTTTCGCCAAGTCCAACCTAGGCGCGTTGCTCGCAGTGGAAGGCGCGGAATTCCTCAAGGCGCTAGGCCTGCCGGGCATGCTGACGATCGGCGGCATCATCGTGCTGAGCGCGTTCGTAAACCTGCTAGTCGGGTCAGCATCGGGCAAGTGGGCCCTGCTGGCGCCGGTCTTCGTCCCGGTCCTGATGCAGGTGGGACTCTCCCCGGAACTCACCCAGGCCGCCTACCGCGTGGGCGATTCGACTACGAATATCGTCACGCCCCTGATGCCGTATTTCCCGCTCGTGGTGGCCTTCTGCCAGCGGTGGGTGAAGAGCACGGGAATCGGCACGGTCACCTCCCTGATGCTGCCCTATTCGATCACCCTGCTGATTACATGGTCTTTGGCTCTGGGGCTGTACTGGGCGCTGGGCATCCCACTAGGGCTGCAGTCCACGTACACGTACCCGTAATCGCGGGTGGCTCGATCCATCGGAGCCTGGTTCTCGGCAGGCCGCCGAGCAGGCCTCGTCAGCTTTCGTCGCCGCTGGTATCGGAACTCGCGGGGTACGCATCCGGGCAGGCTGCCTCAAGCGCACCTGCAGGAGACAGATCCGGTGCCACCTGAATCGTGATCTTGGCGACCGGGTTCCTCCAGTCGTACACTTCGGGCGGAAAGCCCCCGCATCCGTGAATCCCACTATGGATGTGCACGGCACCTTCGACCGTGACCGAACAGGATCCCGGCCGCGGCGGTCTAGGGCAAGGCGCAGGGATTTGGGAGCAAAGCTCCGTGTTCGCTTCCGAGCCGGCGTCCCAGCCGTCTAGAAAATACGTGCTCGTGCCGACGCACGGCACTTCGACGCCAAGCAGCGAGACGAATCCATCGTTCGTCATCTCGATCATCGAAGCGGACGATATCAGCCGATGGTCCGAGTCGAACTCGACGTTCACGGTGGCAGTCCTCGTCGGACGGACAAACGCGCTCAGCACGGTCACAGCGAGCACATCGGGCTCCGCGCTGAACTTATTGACCAAGCCGCTCGTGCTGCCCTGCTCGGCAAGCGCGGAAAGTTCCGTGCTCGAGGGCTCTCCGGGAACGAACAAGGGCGGGGCCGCATCGCTGTGGGTGATGAACACCGCGGGCGTGAGGATCTGTCCCTTGGCCAGATTCGTGACCGTGACAGTCGCGACAGCGGGCTCTACTTGTTGCGTTTCCTGTACTTGTTGCGCGGACAAGTGGCTCCCCGTGCCCACCCAATGGAGTGTCACGAAGACGCCGACGATGGCAAATCGCCCCATGGACTCAGCATAGGGCATTGCCCCGATCATCAAGCGAATCCGCTCATTGGCGGGGGTCGAGCCTGCGGAGGACTGTGGCCGCGCGACCCTGCGCTGCTGCTGTATCGAAGCGGCTCCAGCCCACTGACGACTCGCGACTGGTCGATCCTCGGCCAACTGCTTGCGACGTCGCGCTTCAAGCGCCGGAGGCGAGATAGAACGTGATCAAGTCCTGGTTCTTCGGCGGCTCGGCGCCGAGCTGCCGCAGCATCGACGTGACCTGTCCGCGGTGATACGTCGCATGGTTGACGACATGCTGCAGCATGTGCCAGAAGACCGATTCGATCGGTTTTCCGCTGAAGTGCTTGTATTCGATCTTGCGATCAATACCCTCGGGCCCAAGTCGGTTCACGAAGTCCCGGATCCGAGCTTCCTCGCGGACCCAGCGGGCACGCAAGTCCTGCACCGTCTCGAAGTCCTCCGGCCCGAGATGTGCGCTCGGCGGATTGCCCTCCCAACGGGAGCACCACACCGATTCCGCCGACACAACGTGCGCGAGGGTGTGGCGGACCGAGCCGAAGCTGTTCCCGAGATCCTGATGGAACTGCTCTCGGGTCAGCCGCTCGACCGCATCGAGCAGCCTGTCGCGAGCCCAATAGTGAAAGTTCAGCAGGTCAGACAGCGCTTCCGGAGTCATGCCCCGAGCATATCCGACTTCGCGAGCTTGGCGACGCCATCTCGCCGTGGCTGGCTGCATTCCAGGAGATGCGACCGGAGACGAGACCAAGCGGCCGGCCCCTCTCGGCGAATGCCCGCGCGCTGCAGTCAATCGGGCATCGGCTGTAGGTTAGGATGAGCCTGCGGCCCGGCTGTCCGTCCGAGCGGCGCTCCGGGATGTGCGGGCCTGGCGGTGCGCTGAAACCTTTGCATGGAGACGCTGCTCGACCTCCTGCCGCGGATCGAACGCCTTGGATCTAGAGAGGCGTTGCGCTTCTGGAACGGATACCGCACTTGGCGCTGGTCTTACTCCGACCTAGACGCCGCGATCCGGCGCTTCGTCGCTTTTATGGACGGCTGCGGAGTAGCCTCGGGCGACCGCGTGGTGCTGTGGTCCGAGAACCGGCCCGAGTGGGTCGCGATCTTCTGGGCATGCTTGGCACGCGGGGTCCAAGTCGTGCCTCTCGACCATCAATCCTCCGCGGACTTCGTCAGCCGCATCGTGGATCAAACCGGCGCGAGACTGCTGGTGCATGGTGGCGCCGCGACCAGCTCGGCCTCGGCTGCGGAGTGCTTCGCGATCGAGTCGCTCAACGGGCTAACGATCGGGCCGCGCTTCAGGCCGAGCCCTGTGAGTGGAAGCGATGTGGTCCAGATCATGTACACCTCCGGGACCACTGCCGAGCCCAAGGGCGTGATCCACCTGCATCGCAACATCTGCGCCAACTTGGATCCGATTCGAGAAGAGATCGACCGATACAAGAAGTGGGCCACGCCGTTCCAGCCGATTCGAATCCTCGACCTTCTGCCGCTGAGCCATATGTTCGGGCAGTCCATGGGCCTGTTCATCCCGCTTCTGCTCGAAGGATCGGCGGTGTTCATGGCGGGGCTGCACCCCGGTTTGATCCGCCAGGCGGTCCGCAGGGAGCGGATTTCGGTTCTGGCCTGCGTGCCCCGCATTCTCGAGAGCCTGCGGGCGGACGCCGAGCGGCACCACCCTCGAGCCAGGGCCGTCCCGGCGAAGCCGGGCGGGCCGCTCCGCAGGTGGTGGCGTCACCGGGACATCCATCGAGACTTCGGGCTGAAATTCTGGGCATTCGTCGTCGGTGGCGCGATGCTGGACCCGGAGACTGAGAAGTTCTGGTCCAAGGTCGGCTTGCTCGTGATCCAAGGCTACGGTCTCACCGAAACGAGCCCGGTAGTGTCAGTGAACCACCCCTTCCGTGCGCGACGCGGCACGCTCGGCGAGGTGGTTGGCAGCCAGGAAGTCCGTATTGCGGATGACGGGGAAATCCTCGTCAGGGGAAGTAGTGTCGTAGGCGACTATCTGGAAGGCGGTGCCCGCCGCACGCGTGCCGTGGACGAGGACGGCTGGTTTCACACGGGGGACATCGGCGAGCGCGATGCCAGGGGCAGCCTGGTCTACAGAGGGCGGAAAAAGGACCTCATTGTCACCGCGGACGGGATGAACGTCCATCCCGAGGACATCGAGAGGGCTCTCAAGCTCGAGGGCGGCGTGCGGGATGCGGTGGTGGTGCCGGTCGGGCCGGCGAGCGCACAGAGAATTCATGCCGCGCTCATTCTCCACGCTCCCGGCGGGGACGCTCTCGCGATCATCGAGAGAGCAAACCGCCAGCTCGAGCCGCACCAGAGAATCCAGAGCGCCTCCGAATGGCCGGACGAGGAGTTTCCGCGCACAGCGTCGACCTTCAAGACGCAGAGACGGAAAGTAGCCGAGCGCCTCTCCTCGACGGCTCCTGCCACGGGTCCAGACGGCGGATCCGGCCTGGACGGAATCCTGCTGACTCTCACCGGCCGCAGCGCCGAGAGCCTAGCGGACGACCAGCGCTTGGCCGAAGACCTAGGGCTGTCCTCGCTCGAGCGGATTGACATGCTGGCTGCGCTAGAAGACCGGCATGGGCTCGAACTGAGCGAGACGGCCTTCTCGGCTCTATCGACTGTCGGCCAGGTTCGTGCGTGGGTCGCCGGCCAGGCCGCCAACCCAGCAACCAGTCCCGCAGATGAACCCGCCGGGGCGAGCGCGACACAGGCCGCATCCAAGACGCCTCACATCCCGCCGCCGCGCTGGGCCCGGAGCCGGCCGGCCTCGATGGCGCGAGGCGCGCTGCGCCAAGGAATGTTCCTTCCGCTATTCCATCACTACATTGCGCTGGATGTCGCGGGACTGCCGAATCTGGATGGCGTCGCGCCACCGGTCATTTTCGCCGCCAACCACTCCAGCCATCTCGACACCGTCGCGTTAACGGCAGCGCTTCCAGCCGAGTGGCGCGGCAAGCTGGCGCCGGCGGTGCGTCAGCAGCACTTCTTCCCGTCCGGCGGCTCGCCTGGCCTTGGCCGGAGGGTTGGAATGCGGGCGCTGTATTTCCTCTGCTGCGGACTGTTCAACGCCTATCCGCTGTCGCAGGACCTGGGACAGGTCCGCGATTCGCTCCGATACACCGGGGAGCTGGTCGAAGCGGGGTTCTGCCCGCTGGTCTACCCGGAGGGGAGACTGACCCCCAACGGCTCCCTCCAACCATTTCAGCCGGGAATCGGGCTAATGGCCCAACGGCTCGAAGTGCCCGTCGTGCCGGTCCATTTGCATGGGCTGTTCGACGTGATGTCAATGCATGATTCCTGGCCGCGCAGTGGGTCCGTCCGTGTCGAAATCGGAGCCCCTCTCGATCCCGTCAAGAGTGAGACCTACGTTCGGATTGCTGAACGAGTCGAAGCCGGCTTTCGCCGGATGGCCGCAGCCAATCAGGGGTGACAGCTTGGCGTCGGCGGGCGGCCGTGCCGCCTGGCGCCAAGAGCGCAGCGTCTGGCCGCCGGCTCGCCAGTACGCGGCAGGCTGCAGATGCCGGGCAGGCTCCGAATGTCGCCAACTGGCAGGAGGTGGCAGTATGCGAGGCAGAGGCGGCACGCTATTCCCGTGCCTTCAATCCGATCACACAGGGAGCGGAACTGGACAGGACCGGCCGCTACCTCTAAGGGCGGGAGCCCGACGCCACCAGCTACCTGCCGGGCTCGGCTGGCATTTCTCCGATCATGGGCCGCGCGGAGGGCCGCGCAAGTGCGTCGGTAGCCGTCCGTCCCCTGCCAGGGGTCGCCGGCAGGCCTGCGACTGGCCGCATTGAGGGGCGACGCGACACCCCATCGCGCGGTGCTCCGGCCCAAACGATCCAGTCGCCCGCATATGTCCGAAATAGCAGCCTCTACCCCGTTGACAGGCCTGCGACTTGCGTCTACACTACCGGCGTACGCGCGGCCCGGCAGCCAGGCTGTGCCGGTGGAACGAGGGGCCGCGAAGCATCGAAGAAGCAAGAAAGGGGGAACCAAGTGTCTGGAATTCGACTCAGTTCATGGGCATTCGCGGCGATCGCGTTGTGCCTAGGCTCGCTGGCATTGCAGCCAGTGATTCACGCGCAGGTAACCACCGCCACGGTCTACGGCCGTGTCGTCGATCCTTCAGGGGCAATCATTCCGGGAGCAAATGTCTCGGCATCGAACGAGGCCACCGCTGCCGAATACTCCACCGTGACCGGATCGGGCGGCGAGTTCACAATCGCATTCCTCCCCGCGGGCAGGTACTCACTCGCCATCACCGCTGACGGATTCAAGTCATACCTCGAGACCGGTCTGACACTAGCGTCCGGCCAGCGCCACAATCGCGACTACGGACTCGAACTTGGCGCGACAACCGAGACGGTGACGGTGACATCCGAGGCACCGCTGATGAACACCGTGAATGCGGAACAGGACATCTCGCTGAACCAGAACCAGGTTTCGGAGTTGCCGATGATCAACCGGGACATCACTGGCATCCTGACGTTGGGAACGGGTGCTTCGCTGACGGACGGGGGCTGGACGCTGTCGATCAACGGCCTCGCGCCGCGGGGGTTCACGATGACCGTGGACGCCGTGGACGCCGTGCCAGATGCCGAATTCGCGGGAATGGCACTGTATCAGAACTTCAACTTCATCAAGGGCATCAGCGTCGAAGCGGTGCAGGAGGTCGAAACCTCGAAGAACATTTTCTCAGCCGAGACAAGCCACACGATCGCGGGCAACGTCAATCTGATCAGCAAGAGCGGCACCAACGCCTTGCACGGCAGTCTCTTCGAGATGTACCAGTCCGGCGGCCTCCATGCGAACAACTTCCTAGTCGGACAGAAGGCTCCCTTGGTGTATCACCAGTACGGGGGATCGCTGGGCGGCCCGATCAAGAAGGACGAGCTGTTCTACTTCGTCACGTTCGAGGGCTACCGCTTCGGGGGCAAGACTCCGGTGCCCGGAGACGTATGGTCGAGCGGCATGCGGGCGAGGATCCAACAGGCAGTTCCAGGTGCCGGGGCCTATCTTGCGCTTTGGCCCGAGCCGACCGAGCCGGATGGACCCAACCTGGACCCGAGCGACCCCGCGTGCGGGGATCTGCCAGTGAACACGCCGTGCTTGTCGCCCACATCGTTCTGGGCCGGCCAAGGGGACGAGCGGCGCACCGACGACCATTTCGTCGGCAAGGTCGACTGGAACGCCTCCGGCAAAGACTTCCTGACCTTCCGCTATGTCGGCGGGAGGCCGCTCCGCCGGATTCCGCGCACGATGCTCGGCAACGGCCGCCAGTGGGACGGCCAGAATCACAACGGTTCCGCCACGTGGACCAGGGTCATCAGCAACACGATGACGTCCGAGACTCGCTGGGGCACCAACGTCAACGCGATCAACAGGCTCGATGTCGCGTTCGCAGCGGACAAGATCCCGTTCCTGAGGGGCTTCGGCAATCCCTCGGAGCCGGGTGCCGAAGTCTTTGCCAAGGACGGCCACACATCGACCCTGACGCAAAACTTCGCCAAGACCGCCGGGAAGCACTCCT
Source organism: Bryobacterales bacterium (assembly GCA_022823865.1). GTDB lineage: Bacteria > Acidobacteriota > Terriglobia > Bryobacterales > UBA6623 > VXMF01. The sequence continues at coordinate 60,693 of JAJEHF010000140.1, read as the reverse complement.
TGAAGTTCGGCGGGATGTACCGCTACATGAGCGGAACCAGAGTGAACGAGGAGTCACCCGTCTACGTGTACGAGACCCAGGCGGACCTCCTTGCCAACAACATCACGTCGGCTCGATTCGTCTTCCCGCTGGAGAAGTTTCTCTGGACACGCTGGTTCGTGGGCGGCTTCGTGCAGGACGACATTCGACTGACCCCGAAGTTCATGCTGAACCTCGGAGCTCGATGGGATTACGCTTCGGTCGTGCGATCCAACCAAGTGGACGGAATCTCTAACAACGTCTTCAACCGGGACGGGCCGTTTGGACAGCCGGGTGCCTCTCTGGCGAACCAGAGCGCCCTGTTCCGGCCCGCCGATAGCGCTTGGGACGCCTATAACCGGATGTTCTCGCCAAGGCTCAGCTTTGCCTACACCTTGGACGACGCCGGCAAGACGGTGATTCGGGGCGGTACGGGCGTGTTCTTCATGCCGAACAACATGTTCTCGGGCGCGATCGAGATTCTGACGAACGGCCCGGACGCCCCGGTCGAGTTGACGGCCTCCGAAGCCCAGGTCAGGACATTGGGGCTGGAGTACGGAGACCCGAACGAGGCCGCGCTGGCGGGCGCCCAGTCCAGCGGGGTCATCTCGGGCAGCTCGGTCGATCCCGCCCGGCGTCCGCCCTACAGCCTGCAGTACTCGCTGGGCATCCAGCAGCAGCTGGACAGGTCGACTGTCTTTGAGATCGGCTACGTGGGCAACCACGGCGTGCGAATGATCTACAGCCCGGACTTCAATCGGGTCGTGGCCAACACCGGAGGGCAGCGCCGCAGCCACGTAATGGGCCTGGAGGGCAATTTCGCCCAGTTCCGCCACTACATGAACGCGGACTCGACGGGCTACCACAGCCTGCAGACATCGCTCAAGCGTCGGTTTGCGGACAGCTTCCAGTACAACATCAACTACACGTACGGCTGGAATTTCTCGCACTTCCGGGGTGACATGACGTGCTGCGGTCGCAGCGAGAACCCGCAGGACGAATTCAATCTGCGGCCTAACCGCGGTCCCACGTCGTACCACATCCGCCATCGCATGACGACGGACTTCTTCTGGGAGTTGCCCGGCAAGAACCTGCAGGGCACGGCGAAGCACCTGGCGGGCGGCTGGACGGTCGGCGGGATCCTCGAGTTCCGTTCGGGCTTCACGATTCCGGTGAGCAGCAGCACCAGCACGAACCCGGGCGCTCGTCCAGACATCCTCACCACACACGCGCAGGCCATCATGGGCAACTGGGGCCCGAACCAGCGCCAGTACTTGGATCGCGAAGCGTTCGCCCTGCCGCCGACCGACGACAAGGGCGTGAACATCCGGCCAGGCAACCTTTCGCGAAGGGCCCTGTACGGACCCGGGTTCCGGAACCTCGACCTCTCGCTGCAGAAGAACATCACCCCGGGCGAGGGACAGCGGCTCCAACTCCGGATCGACTTCTTCAACCTGTTCGACGTCGTGAACTTCACTAGGGTGAACCAGAACGCTCGCTCCGGCACGTTCGGCCTCCTGAACAGCGTGGCGCCGCCGCGCCGGGTGCAGCTCATGATTCGGTACTCGTTCTAGGATTCGCGACAAGCATCGCGTGGGGCCGGCCCGCGGGCCGGCCCCGGACTTTGATTGCCGGTGACCTGCGGCTTCGCCCGCTCCCTCCCGGCTGGCCGAGCTAATCAGTAGGCCAGTTCGCGAGCCAAGCTTGCGTCGCTGTGCGGAAGTGCCGACGGGCGGCAGCGACACTCGCCTAAAGAAACGCTGCCGCCTGCAAGGGCTGCGAGTGTACGATAACAATACGCTCCGGCAATTCTGGCAGGAGGTCGAATCCCGCTCAGGGGCCTGAGCCCAGAGAAGGATGGTTCCGCTCCCATCGCCAGGAATTGCACGCTGCCTCGGCGTGCTCATTGCGTCGCTGCTAGCTCAGCTGGGATCGGCCCAGCAAACGGGATCCCGAGCCGGCGCCCCGGCACGCGTAGACTTCGCGCGACAGATCGCCCCGATCTTGGAGAATCGTTGCCAGGCGTGCCATGGTGCGGCGCAGCAGCAAAGCGGGCTGCGCCTCGACCATGGCGCGGCGGCTCTCAAGGGGGGCTACTCCGGCCCGGTGATCGTGCCCGGAAGCAGCTCGACAAGCCGGCTCGTGCGGCTGATCTCGGGCGGCGAGGGCGATCTGGTCATGCCCCCGTTCGGGGATCGCCTGTCCTCCGATGAGGTCAGACTGATCGGCGCTTGGATCGATGAAGGTGCCCACTGGCCCGCAACGGAGGCTGATGCGAAGAGCGCGAGGGCGGATCCGCCGGGGTCAGGCCACTGGGCGTTCCGACCGATCGCCAAGCCAGACCCACCCGCCGTTCGACGCGTGTCGTGGGTGCGGAGCCCCATCGACAGCTTCGTTCTGGCCAGGCTGGAACGGGAGGGCGTCGAGCCTGCCGCGCCGGCGAGCCGTGCCACGTTGATCCGGCGGGTCAGCCTCGACTTGACCGGGCTGCCGCCTTCCCCCCGCGCTATTGACGCCTATCTGGGCGATCCCAGTCCCGCGGCGTACGAGCGTTTCGTGGATAAGCTCCTGGAATCGCCCCACTACGGCGAGCGCTGGGCGACCCAGTGGCTAGACCTCGCCCGGTACGCCGACTCGGATGGATATGAGAAGGACAACGAGAGGCCGTACGCGTGGCGCTGGCGTCAATGGGTGATCGACGCCCTCAATGACGACATGCCTTTTGACCGGTTTACGATCGAGCAAATCGCCGGAGACGTGCTGCCGGATCCGAGCGTGGACCAGCAGGTCGCGACTGGATTCCACCGCAACGGCCTCAAGAACCGCGAGGGAGGAGTGAAGCTAGAGCAGTTTCGGTTCGAGGAGACCGTGGACCGGGCGAACACGGTCGGCACGGTTTGGCTCGGACTGACGGTCGGCTGCGCCCAGTGCCACGACCACAAGTACGATCCCATCTCGCAAGAAGAGTACTATCGCTTCTTCGCCTTCTTCAACTCGGTCGAAGAGGCGGAGATCGCCGCTCCGATGCCGGGGGAAATCGGCCCTTACCTGCAGGCGCTTCCGGAGTACCTGAAACGCCGTCGCGAGCTCCTCGAAGCGAACCGCGTCTACGAGCTGCTGCCGGCTTGGGAAACCAAGATGGTCGAGGCCGCTGATAACCCGGGCAAGTGGACCGATTGGGACCATGCGCTGGACGCCGTGCAAAAGTACCTGGACAACGGAGAGGGCATCGTCAGGAAGCAGCGGTCGGAGCGCACCGACCGAGAACAGCTCAAGCTCGAGGACCATTTCATCAAGAACTACCACCGGGTCATCTCGAAGGAGCTGTGGAAGGAGCTGGACTGGGTGGGCTTGCGCGAGCAGCTCTTGCGCATGCGCGCCGAAACGCCAGATCTCACCTATGCCCGCGCGATCGCAGACACAAGTCCCGCCCGTCGCACGCATATCCACCTGCGCGGCGGCTGGGACGCTCTCGGCGTGCCAGTCGAACCCGGCACTCCCGGCGTTCTTCCGCCGCTTGCGCAGCAGGGCAAGCACCCGCGGCTGGCGCTCGCCGAATGGCTAGTCTCGCGTGAGAACCCGCTCACCGCCCGGGTCATCACCAACCGCGTGTGGCAAGAGTTTTTCGGGCGCGGGATCGTGACGACCGCCGATGACTTCGGAACCCGCAGCCCCGGACCCACGCATCCCGCCCTGCTGGACTGGCTGGCGGCGGAGTTCATCGGCTCGGGCTGGAGCCTGAAAGGCCTGCACAAGGCCATCGTGATGTCCGCCACCTACCGGCAATCATCGGATAGCCGGCCGGACGTCGAGGATATGGATCCGGAGAACGAACTGCTCGCCCGGCAACGCCGCCTGCGCCTTCCCGCCGAACTGGTGCGCGACGTGGCCTTGGCGGCCAGCGGGCTGCTGGACACTAGGATCGGCGGCCCCAGCGTGCGCCCCGCGCAGCCGCCGGGAGTCGCGGACTTGGCCTACGCGGGATCCGTCAAGTGGGAAGCCAGCCGCGGTGCGGATGGCTACAGGCGGGGACTGTACACGTTCCTGCAGCGCACGGCCCCCTATCCCCAGCTCGTCAACTTCGACATGCCGGACAGAACTGCCGCCCGCTGCGCTCGCGAGAGGTCCAACACCCCGCTTCAAGCATTGAACCTGCTCAACGATTCTACGTTCGTCGAAGCTGCGCGGGCCCTGGCGGTGCAGAGCCTGGCAGCGGGTCGTAACGTCTTCGACGACTCCATCCGAGCGGCCTTCCGGTCATGCCTCTCCCGTGTGCCGACCGCCGCCGAGTTGCGGCATCTGAAGCAGTACTACTCGGAACAGAAGGCCATTTTCGATTCGGAACCCGTGCTGGCGGCCGAATTCATGCCGCTCGAAATGCCCGGACTGGATGCGGCCCAGGCAGCGGCATGGACAGGCGTTGCAAGCGTGTTGCTGAATCTGGACGAATTCATCACTCGCGAGTAGCCGCGACCGAGGGGGCAACCATGGATCTCTCCGAGTACCGCGACATTTCGACCCGGCGACACTTCTTCCGCTACTGCGCAGGTGGTATCGACGCGGCCGCTTTGGCGGTCTTGTCGGCGGGCTACTCCAATGCGCTCGCCGCGCCCGGCCCTGCCGGTCCGCTCGCACCGAGAGCCGCGCACTTCGAGGCGAGCGCGAAGAACGTGATTTTCCTGCTCATGGCGGGCGCGCCCAGCCAGATCGACCTGTACGATCCCAAGCCCGCCTTGCAGCGCTGGCATGGCCAGCCGCTGCCCGAGTCCATGACGAAGGATCTCAGCTTGGCGTTCGTCAAGCCGAGCGCAAAGGTGCTTGCCAGCCCGCGGGTGTTCCGGCGCCATGGCGAGAGCGGAACCGAGTTCTCGGATTACATTCCGCACGTTGCTTCGCGCGCCGACGATATCTGCCTGCTGCGCTCGATGCACACCGAGGCGTTCAACCACCATCCGGGCCAGTCGCTGCTGATGAGCGGAAGCACCCAGCTCGGGCGCCCGACCGTCGGCTCGTGGGTTTCCTACGGCTTGGGAAGCGAGTCCGAAAGCCTGCCCGCGTTCGTCGTGCTCAGCTCCGGGCGGGGATCGAGCGGGGGTTCCAGCAACTGGTCCAACGGATTCCTAGACTCAACCTACCAAGGGGTGGTCTTTCGCAACACCGGAGAGCCGATCCTGTTCCTCGAGAACCCTCCCGGCGTCAGCGAGCGGACGCAACGGGCACGTCTCGACGCCATTCGCAAGCTGAATCAAGAGCGCCATGCGCTGACCGCCGACTCCGAGATCGCTTCGCGGATCCAGTCGTATGAACTCGCGTTCCGCATGCAAGCGGCAGCCCCGGACTTGCTCGACTTCAGCGAGGAGTCCCAATCGACGCTGGACATGTACGGCGTCGGCAAAGAGCCCACTCATCCATACGCCACAAACTGCCTGCTGGCCAGAAGAATGGTCGAGAAGGGCGTCCGCTTCGTGATGCTCGTGCATGCCAGCTGGGACGATCACCAAGAGATCGACAGGAAACTCGGCAACAACTGCGCGATCACCGACCAGCCGGCGGGGGCCTTGCTAAAGGATCTGAGGCAACGCGGCTTGCTGGACTCGACGCTCGTCGTCTGGGGTGGCGAATTCGGACGTACGCCCATGGGGCAGTTGGAACGGGTCGACGAAGCGGCGGGAAGGGATCACCATGCCAAGTGTTTCAGCGTCTGGATGGCCGGCGGGGGAGTTCGCGGCGGTCAGGTCATAGGCAAGACCGACGAGCTCGGTCTGGGCATCGAGGAGCATCCCGTTCATGTGCATGACCTGCAAGCGACCATCTTGCACGCGCTGGGGCTCGACCATGAGCGCCTCACCTATAGGCACATGGGCCGGGATTTCCGGCTGACCGACGTCGGCGGGACGGTTATATCCCAGGCCTTGGCTTAGCCGCTCGAGCTGGCGCGGAGGGAGGCGACAGGCAGACAGCCTTGCTCGCCAACTAGGTCACGTGCTCGAGCCTAGCATCGCCATACGCGGGCCTCGGGCGCGTTCGGGATTGAATCTCCCGGTCGAGTCCGGACCTGCCGCGAGAGGACCGGCCGCTCGGGCGGCGGGACCGCGGAAGCCACGCGGAACGTAGCAGCTATGACGCACGCTGCGCCGTTGCGGCCCGATAAGCGACCTGCGCGAAGTGGTTGGGGCCCTTGCTCCGCGATCGGCGCGCTTGAGTCGTTCGACCTGCCGGTTTGGCGCAGCACCCTTGGCTACGGCTATTGAGCCCGCCCATCGGCGCCCAGCTGGCATCGCTGTCAAGGGCCGTCTAGGGCAGTGGACACAGGAACGGGCGGCGGGTCTCGTCTCCGCGATGCACTCGCCGGGAGGCGAAGGCAAGCACTGCGTCCGTGGCCGTTAGACCGGGTCCGGGATCTCCCAAGGGCTCCTGTAACTCTTGGTCAGGAGTTTGTCCGCTTCCGGGTCATCGACAAACGATTCCCGATTGGGATCGAAGTGAAGCACGCGACCGGCCCGGTAGGCAATCTCTCCGAGATGCACGAGGCCGCACGACAGGTGGGCGACCTCGGCATTGGCCACCGGCTGCTCCCGACTCTTGACGCAGTCCAGGAAGTTGTAGAAGTGCTCCGGATGGCCAGTCGGCCCGCCGGCCATGCCCGGGCCCTTGGTCTCGTCCTTGCCGAGATACACCTGGAAATAGCCCCGGCGCGAGAAGATCATGTACCCGTCAGTGCCGTAGAACGCGTTCCCGCTGTCAAACCCGTGGAGTCCGTACGGGGTCCAGCCTCGGTCCTCGTACATCAGCACCTTGCCCTCGGCGTAGTGGTATGCAACGAGCATGTTGTCCGGGAACTCGCGGATGCCCTCCAGGTCGACCCGGCTGCCGTGAGCCGTGATGCGGACGGGATGCGTCTCGACGCCGAGGCCCCAGCGGGCGAGGTCGATGTCGTGGGGTCCGTCGCCGCCTATGTCGCCGTTACCGAACGCCCGGTACCAGTTCCAGTTGCGGTTGTACCGATTTGGATTGAACGTGCCATCGAAGGGAGCGGGCCCCACCCACAGGTCATAGTTCACCCCTGGCGGGACGGACGCGTCGGGAACCGGCTGGCGGTGGGTGTGGCGCTGGCAGTTCCAAGCCTTGGACATCTTGACTTCGCCGATGATCCCTTGGCGAAGCAGTTCGTCAGCCCGCTTGGTGACCTCGCTCGACCGCATCTGGGTCCCGTGCTGCACGATCCGGCCGTACTTCTTGGCGGCGTCCACCAGCAGTCTGCCCTCGCGGAAGACATGACTCGCGGGTTTCTCAAGATAGACGTCCTTGCCCGCCTGCATTGCCCGGACTGCGATTGGCGCATGCCAGTGGTGAGGCGTCGCCACGACAACCGCGTCGACTTGCTTGTCGTCCAAGACTTGGCGGAAGTCCTCGACGAGCTCGGGCGTGTTGCCTCGATTCTTGTTGACGGTCTGCCCAGCCCGTTCGGCATTGGCTTGGTCGACGTCGCAAATCGATGCGATGCGGACATCGCTCCTAGTGAGCGCACGCTCGACGTGGCCGTGGCCCATACCTCCCACGCCGATCACGGACAGCACGATTTCCTCATTCGGAGACTGGGCTCTGGACCGGATCGCGAGGCCGGTCAGTGTCGCTCCGACTACCTCCCGCCGGGTCATTTCCTGCATGGTTTCCTTCCTCGTGTCGATCCCTGCCGTCCACTGCCCGCTTGCGGCAATCGCACCAGGCAGCGCCGGAACCACCGCAAGCATACTCCTGTCGCCCCGAAGAGGCAAGCGCACGGGAGAACCGCTGCTTGACTCGCCGCTGCGTCAGGCTTGCCGTCACGGGGGCGTCTGGAGCCGGGCGCTCCGACGCTTCCTCGTCCTTGTGGGTCGCCGCCGACAGCGGGTGGGGGCGGTTGCCGCCCGCGCGCCCCTTCTCTGAATTCGGCCATCCAGCACGGAGACGGTGCCGGCTCGCCCGCAAGTGGGTTGCTCACCGACCTCCGCGCGCGGGTCCCCGCACTGCGATCAGGAGTTGCTCAAACTGGCCTCGATTTCGCGAAGGTACCGGCTGGAAATCCTCGCAATCTCCTCGCCGCTCGGTTCGAACCGAAACACCTCAAGCGAGAGCCATCCGTCGTAGCCGATGTCCTTGAGGGCCTGCAGGGGGACAGAAAAATCGTACGTCCCTGTGCCCGGATGACGGCCGTCCATTTCGTTGATGTGGACGTGCCGGATCAAGTCCGCGTAGTCCTCGATCAGTCGGTCGTGCGGCGTCGTCTCGGCCACCGCGTTGTGAGTGTCGAACATCGTCTGAACGGCGGGATGATTGATCTCCCGAACAAGCTGCACCGTCTCGTGCAGGGACGTGAGAACGTCGCACAAATGCGGCGCGAGAGTCTCGGGCAGGATCGTGACGCCCCGATCAGCCGCATGCCCGGCCACCGATGCAAGGCCGTCCCGCAGTCGTTTGGTCGCATCCTCGACGGAGGAGCCCTCGACCGCGCGACGCTGCCTGCCGGATCCGAGGATCATCATCCCGGCATCGCCCAGATCCGCGCACAGGTCAATCAGCCTGCGGAAGTACTCCCAACTGCGATTCCGGATTGCGCCGTTCGGGGTGGTGATGTGCAGTTCCCCGGCCGGGACGGTCAACAGGCTGTGCAACCCAACGTACCCCAGCCCCTCCGAGCCGAGAATGTCCCGACACTCTCGGCGCACGTCCGCGGCAATCGATGCCGGGTCGTCAGACAGCGTGAACGGCGCGATCTCGATGCCGGTGTAGCCGGTCTCGATCGCTCCCCGGCAGGCTGCCGCAAAGTCCCAGCCTTGAAACGTCTCATTGCAGATCGCCAGCTGGAATCTGCTGGAAGGCTCGGCATGTGAATCCCGCGGCATCAATGCATCCCGGGTCCCGCAGGCGCACCCAGATGCCGCAACCAGGGCTAGGAACTCGCGACGATCCGGCCTCATAGCTTGAACAGTTTCTTGGCGTTCCCCCCGAAGATCCTGAGCTGGTCCTCGTCAGGCAGATCAAGGCTGCGCACGCAGTCCGCAATCACCTTGGGGTCTACCCATGGATGGTCGCTCGAATAGAGCATCCGTTCAGCACCAACGAAATCGATCCCGTACTGAATGGCCATAGGAATCGGAGACACCGCGTCCAAGTATATGTTGCGGAGGTACTCGCTCGGGGGCTTCGTGATGTTTTCGGCGCCTCGCTTGAGCACCTGCGTTTGGTGGTCCAGCCGGCCGATCAGGTACGGCAGCGTTCCGCCGACATGCGGGCAGACCAGCTTCAGGTCGGGGTATTCGTCGAGTATCCCCGAAAGGATGAGGCGCGCCAGGGCGATGGTTGTGTCAAACATCAGCCCCAGCCCGGCGACGAGGTTTCGGCCAACGGTTGCGTCGTACGTGACGGGATAGGCTGGGTGCAACAGGACCGGGATGTCAAGACGCTGGACGTGCTCGAACAGGGGCCGGTAGCGGTCCTCGTCGGGGAACGATCCGTCGAGATTCGAGTACAGGAGCACGCCCTTCATCCCTTTGTCAGTTACGCATCGATCAAGTTCCTTCAAGGATGCGTCAACGTCTTGAAGCGGCAGGACGATCAACCCAAAGAGCCGATCCGAGTGCTTCGTCGCGAGTTCGCTGATGTAGTCGTTCACCATCCTCGCAACGTGCGGGCCATCGGCTCCAAACAGCTCCGGGCCCGGGTCGTTGATGCTGAGGGCCGTCAGCGAGATCCCGGCTTCGTCCATGTCTGCCAGCTTGGCTTCGATGTCCGCGTGCCGCTCCCTGAGGCGCCTGTGCCACTCGCCGACGACCACGTAGGTTCCGCCGTCCCGCCTGTAGGCATAGGGCGGCTCCTTGCGCTTTTCCATGTAGGCGATTAGTTCCGGCACGAAAATGTGGCTCTGGCAGTCCACCGTGAAATGCTCGGGCTTGACGTAAGCCCCCGACGCCACGGCCGGCGCGAGGGCGGCCCCTTGGGACTGCATGAACTGTCGTCGGCTCAGAATGCTCATCGCTCCAGCCTGCGCTTGCTCAGCCTCGTCAGCCCCTGCCGGTTTCGCCGTGCGGTTGGCGGGTGCCGGGGGAACCCGCTACCGATGCCAGCGCCGCGGCTGCATGATATCAGTGAGAGGGGCACAGCCCGCCGGCTCCCCGGCAGAGGCGGTGGGAGCGGGAGTGCCACGATCTCCCGAGGCCGGAGCTTCCCGGACTGCTTCAGGCCAGCTCGTTGCCGCTAGCCCCCGACACGGCTGCTGCCAACCGAAAGCGACCATTGGGTGCGATCCGCAATATCTGGCACAACGCGCCTTTCCGCAGAGCGCTGCAGATTTCCGGCCAGCAAACTGCCCGCCCGATACAATGATCGGGCACGCTATAAGAGCGAGACCCGCCGCCACAATGGAGCGCCGTGAGCTAGGAGTGATATGCCCTGGGTTGCTCGTGCTCTGCCTAGCGGCTGCGCAGGCGGCCTTCGGCGCGGAGGGGCTTCCACCTCCGCTCTCCCGCAGCGTCAATTTCTCGTCTGAGATCCAACCGTTGTTCCGCGATCGCTGCACCATGTGCCACGGCGGCGAGCAGGAATCCAGCGGGCTCCGGCTCGACCGCAAGGCGGACGCGCTGCAAGGCGGCTATTCCGGGCCTGTCATCGTTCCGGGCGTCAGCGCTGAGAGCAAGTTGATCCGCCTCGTGGCGGGTGTCGACGGAGACTTGCGCATGCCCCCGGTTGGAGACCGCCTGACGCCGCAGCAGATCGGCCTGTTGCGCGCTTGGATCGACCAGGGAGCGGTGTGGCCCGAATCGGACAGCAGCGCCTCGGGCAAGGTGGAAGCGCAAGCGCGGTCGACGCATTGGGCTCTTCAGCCCCTGGCGCGCCCAATTCCCCCCGTGACGCAGAATCGGGAGTGGCCGCGCAACGAGATCGACTCTTTCGTGCTCGCCCGACTCGATCAAGAAGGGGCACAACCTTCTCCTGAAGCAGGCAGGGCGACGTTGATTCGGCGGCTCTCGCTGGATCTGCTGGGGCTGCCTCCCACGCCCGCCGAAGTGGATGCGTTCGTCGAAGACCGGCGGCCGGGAGCGTATGAAGAGATCGTCGGGCGGCTTCTCGACTCAAAGCACTTCGGGGAGCGCTGGGCTCGTTATTGGCTGGACTTGGCCCACTACGCCGATAGCGACGGCTACCGCGGGGACTCGTTCCGCCCGAACGCATGGCGCTACCGGCACTGGGTGATCGACGCCATAAATCGAGACATGCCCTTCGACCAATTCACGATTCAGCAGTTGGCGGGCGACTTGCTGCCCGGCGCAACTGCCGAGCAAATCGTCGCCACGGGCTTTCTTCGCAACACGCTGACGAACCGCGAGGGGGGAATCGACCCCGAGGAGTTCCGCGTGGAACAGGTGGTGGAGCGCACCAGCACCGTGGGCATTGTGTGGCTCGGCCTCACCGTTGGTTGCGCGCGGTGCCACGACCACAAGTACGACCCTGTGTCGCAGAAGGAGTTCTATCAGCTCTATTCCTTCTTCAACAACGCGGACGAGGTCGACATCGACGCACCCTTGCCAGGAGAAATGGGGCCGTACCTGCAAGAGCGCGCGAAGTATCTGAAGGCTAGGCGCCGGCTGCTCGACGAACACCAAGTTCCCGAACTCAAACGGGGCTGGGAGGCCCGCCTGCTGGAAGCCGCGGCTCGTCCCGGCGAATGGCCCGACTGGGACATTTCGTTCGACGACCTGCGAACGTTCCTAGACCACGGTGAGAGGATCCTGCGCACCAATCCCTCAGACCGCACTTGGAAGGAGGAGAAACGCTTTACGGACTATTTCGTCCGGAACTACGACCGCGTATTGACCAGAGAACGCGCAGAAGAATTGAAGCTCGAAGAACTGAGCCAGAAGCTGAAAGACCTTGACGACACGTTTCCTGCACTCTCGGAAGCTCCCGTCATGGAGACTAGCCGAGCGAATCGAGAGACCCACATCCATGTGCGCGGCCAATACAAGCTCCATGGGATTCCCGTCGAAGCTGGAACGCCCGCGGTTCTTCCCCCGCTTGGCATCGCTGACCCAAGCCGACTCGACTTGGCGCGCTGGCTGGTATCCGGAGAGAACCCGCTGCCTCCCCGCGTGATGGTCAATCGAATCTGGCAGGAACTCTTCGGAACGGGCCTTGTCGGAACATCAGAGAACTTTGGCGTGCAAGGAGAACGGCCCTCCCATCCCGAGTTGCTTGACTGGCTCGCCGGCGAATTCGTGCGCGATGGGTGGAGCCTGAAGAGGCTCATCAAGAGCATTGTGCTGACGGCGACCTATAGGCAGTCGTCGACGGTGCGGCGCGACCTGCACGAGATCGACCCCGGCAATCGCTTGCTGGCGCGTCAGTCAAGGCTGCGGCTGACAGCGGAGCAGATTCGGGACTCGACGTTGCGCGTCAGCGGGCTGTTGTATCCGAAGGTGGGAGGGAAGAGCATCCGGCCGCCTCAACCGGAAGGGGCGCAGCGTCTCGGCGGATCGGCATGGACGCCCAGCGAGGGCAGCGATCGATACCGCCGCGGCTTGTACGTGGTTTTCCAACGCATGTCGCCCTACCCTCTGATGACAAATTTCGACATGCCGAGTGCGTACGGCCCCGCCTGCCGACGGAACCGCTCCAATACTCCGCTGCAGGCTCTGAACCTGCTGAATGACCCAGTTTTCCTGCAAGCCGCACAGGCGCTCGCGGTGCGTGTTCTGACGGAGAGTCGAACCTCCGACGATGGAGGAAGGTTGGACTATGCCTACCGGCTTTGCCTGGGACGGACGCCCGATCGGGAGGAGCGCGAGTACCTGCTGAGTTCCTTGGATGGCCAGAAATCCGTGATCAGCGGTGCCCCGCAGGCCACGCGAAACCTCACGGGGCTGGAGATTGCGGGCATCAGCCGGGTCGATCAGGCTGCCTGGGTGACACTCAGCAGCGTCTTGCTCAACACGGACGAATTCATCACTCGCGAGTGACGCACCAGCCACTGATGACGATTCTCGGAACGCAGTCTGACCAAGCCGCGCAGGGCCAGGGCCGGCGCCGATTCCTGGAGCGCTCTACATGGGGCCTGGGCGCGGCCGCTCTAGGCCACCTCCTCCGCTCGGAGGGCCGGACTGCGCCGCAGGCGCTGGCGCGCGTCGACCCGCTCACGCCAAGGCCACCCCACTTTCCGGGTTCAGCGACCAACATCATCTTCCTGCTGATGTCTGGAGGCCCAAGTCAGCTCGACCTGTTCTCCCCCAAGCCCGAACTCCAGAGGTGGGATGGCTCCCCGCTTCCCCTGTCGAGGACCAGGGACCTCAAGCTGGCGTTCGTCAAGCCAACCTCTGCCGTGATGGCGAGTCCCCGCACATTCAGGCCCTACGGCGAGTCCGGCATCCAGTTCTCCGACCTGCTTCCGCACACCGCATCCTGCGCCGACGAGATCTGCATGGTCCACTCGATGCACACGGACGCTTTCAATCATGATCCGGGCGAGCTATTGCTGCTGACTGGCGCTACGTTGCTGGGTCGTCCTTCCATGGGGTCATGGGTCGTGTACGGACTGGGCAGCGAGTCGCAGGATCTGCCGGGTTTCATCGTCCTGGGGTCCGGCAAGGGGCCCAGTTCGGGCTCCAACGCTTGGTCAAGTGGATTCCTGCCCTCCTCATTGCAGGGGACCCGGTTTCGCGGCAGCGGCGATCCAGTCCTGTATCTGTCGCCACCGGAAGGCACGATGAATCGCGATTTGCAAAGGGCGCGGCTCGACGCGATACGGTGGATCAACCAGAAGCGCCGCCGCGCTACGGGTGATGACGAGATTGCATCTCGTATCGCTTCCTACGAACTGGCATTCCGCTTGCAGAGCGCGGCACCCGATTTGCTTGATTTTTCCGGCGAACCCAAGCACATCCTCGACGCATACGGCGTCAATCAGGAGCCGACCCACCCGTACGCCGTCAATTGCCTTCTCGCCCGTCGAATGGTTGAGCGGGGCGTGCGGTTCATCATGCTGACGCACGGCGATTGGGACGACCACGTGAAGCTCGACAAGCAACTGGCCGAGAATTGCCGGATCACGGATCAGCCCGTGGCGACGCTGATCAAGGATCTGAAGCAGAGGGGTTTACTCGACACGACCCTTGTGGTTTGGGGAGGGGAATTCGGGCGGACTCCGATGGGGCAGATCAATCGCCTGGATGAGGCGGCCGGCCGTGACCACCACCCCAACGCGTTTAGCATGTGGATGGCCGGCGGCGGCGTCCGAGGGGGACAGAGCGTCGGAGAAACCGACGAGTTCGGCCTTGAGATCGTGAGAGACCCCATCCACGTCAACGACTTGCAGGCCACGATCCTCCACTGCCTTGGGTTTGATCACGAGCACCTCACATACGAGCATGCCGGGCGGAAGTTCCGGCTCACCGACGTACAGGGACGCGTTGTCCGGAAGCTGCTTCGTGCCTAGAGGGACGGGCGCGGGTCTCGCATTCGGCCGCCCTCAACAAGTTCGCAAAGGATCGATTCACGGATGAGGAGAGCAATCATGCCCAAGGCATTACTCTATTCGACCGCTTGCCTTGTCGCATCGATCGCCTGTTCCACGGAGCCAGCGACGGACGCAGCGATTGAAACTGCTGCGGACCGGCCTGCAGCTGTTTCCTTCAGCCAAGGGACGGATCGGATCGACGTGCATCTCGGCGGGAGGCCTCTCACGTCGTTTCACTATGCGGCCACGTGGGACAAGCCGTTCTTGCATCCCCTTAGAACGTCGTCGGGACTGGTGATTTCTCGGGGCTATCCAGTCGACCCGCAGCCCGGCGAAGAGCGGGATCACGAGTGGCACCGGGGAATCTGGTACGGACACGGCGATGTGAACGGGCACGACTTTTGGCGCGAGTTGGGTCGCGACAAGACCGGCATGATCATCCCCGCGTCGGAGCCCACTTTCCGCACAGAACAGGGCCAAGGCACCCTCTCAGCGGAGCTCGGCCTGCAATCCGAGGTGGGGCAAAGGATCGGAACACTGCGGCAAGACTACCGGTTTTCCACCTCAGACGGTGCCATCGTGCTTGACGCCACGATTGCCATCCGGGCTGATCAAGGGCAATCCCTGCGGTTTGGAGACACCGATGACGGAGGATTGGCCGTGCGATTGGCTGATGCGTTTCGCCAAGATCACGGAGCCGTTCTGCAGAATTCCGAAGGCCAGAAGGACACGGAGAATATCTGGGGCCAGGCCGCTCGCTGGGTCGACTACTCCACGACCATGGACGGCAAGCGCGTTGGCGCCACGATGTTCGACCATCCTTCCAACTTGCGCCACCCCACACGGTGGCATGCACGAGGGTACAGCTTGTATTCCGCGAATCCGTTTGCGACAGGGAGCTTTACAGGCGACAAGAGCAACGACGGAAGCCATACTGTGCCGGAAGGCGAGACGATCACGTTTCAGTACCGCATGATCCTGTACGAGGGACACAAGGCCCCCGAACAGATCGAGCGGCTGTATGGTCAGTACGCCAACGGCGACACCGAATAGGGAGTTAGCGGAAGGACTCGATGATCGCGCTGTTGTCCGCTGCGCCGAAGCCTAGGCTCTCGGCTTGTTCAAGCAACTGACGATGCAAGATCGACAGCGGTAGCTGGGCGCCACAGCCTTCGCCAGCCGCTAGAATCAGACCCACGTCCTTGAGGTGTTGGCTCAACCGTGCCTCTGGCGCGAAATCGCGCGCGATCATCTTGCGCCCCTTGGCGTCCATCGCTCGCGAATACGACGGACCCGCCTCGAGGATTTCGAGCGCTTGCAGGACAGACAGGCCGTAGCGTGAGGCGAACGCGAGTCCTTCCGCCAAGACAGCTCGGTTCAGGCCGAGAACCAGGTTGAACACGAGCTTCATGCGGATGCCCGCGCCTGCTGGTCCGACGTGGAACACGCGTTCCCCGATGGCGCGCAGAATGCTCGACGAGCGTTGGAAGGCGTCCACGTCTCCGCCGACCATCAGGATGGCCTGGCCGGACTCAAGCAGCTTGCTCGAGCCTCCTACGCTCGCATCCAGGAAATCGTGGCCGGCTTCCGCCAAGCGCTTGCTGCACCCTACAGTGTCGTCCGGGTCCCCAGTGGTCGTGTCAATGAAGAGCCTTGTATCGCTTAGTCCAGCCTCAACCTCTCCGAGGACGGACCCGACAACCCCCGAGTCGGGCAAGCTCAGGACGATGGAGCGGCAACCAGCCGCGACCTCCGAGGCTGAGCCAACCGCCATGCCTCCCGCAGCATCCAAGCGAGCGCGGCAACGCGCATCAATATCGAAGCCGCAGACTGGGAATCCGGCCGCGAGAAGCCGTTTGGCGATGGCGGAACCGAGCAGCCCGAGGCCGATTACGCCAATCTTTCTTGCCGACGAGGGGCTCACCTTGCTAGTCAGGAAGGCTTATCGTAGCCGAAGCGCGCGGGGCCGGCCACACGGGTTGCCTCCGGGCTGGATGGCGCCGGGGTGCGAAGGCTCGCCCCGGTTCCTTCCAGCCGGCGATAACGATATAGAGCGGCCGCACCCTTCTCGGCATGCCCAATGCTACGCTGCCTGAGCCCGAGCTGGCAGTGGTCCGCCCGCAGTTCGGGATCGAGCGAGACGCGGGACCGCCAGAGCGGTCGGGATCTGATCGCCACCTGCCGGGGGCGGGCATTCTTTGGGCACGGATAGCCCGTAAGCGACCTCGCTTGCCGGGCAAGCTAAGGAGCCGATCGAACTGGGCGCGGCGTGCTATAGTGGCGGCGGATTCCGGAGACCGCTTCGAGATCCAGAGCCCCGCAAGGCCCTAAGGCGCCGCCGCCGAATGCGGTTTGCGGGAGACGACGTGCGGCGAATCTCTAGGCTGGCTCCGCGCTTGTGATTCTTGCGAAGAGCGGCACCCTTCGCGCGAGAAGGAGGATTCAAATTCTGGGGGCTACTGCCAAATGACGGAGCGTGTTGAGTACTTTCGCGGGATCTTGCCCGCGATGCAGGTTCCCTTCAACGACGACTATTCGGTCGACGAAGCAGAACTCCGGCGTTTTTCCGGTTGGCTGGCGAGTCACGACGGCATCGGCGGACTCGTGACCAATGGCCATACGGGCGAGGTCTTCTCCCTGAGCGCGGAGGAGCGGGCGCAGGTGACGCGCATCGTCGCGGACGAGGTTGGACGGCGCGTGCCGGTCGTGTCGGGAATTTGCTGCGAATCGATCACGGAGGCAGTCGAGCACGCCTTGGCCGGGGAGGAAGCGGGCGCGAGCGGATTGCTCATCATGCCTCCCCACTATTGGCTGCGTTTTGGGATGCGGCCGCAGAATGTGATCGACCACTTCGCGGCGGTTTCGGAGGCGGTCAAGATCAGCCTGATCGTTCACATTTATCCGGCCTGGACTAAAGCCAGCTACTCGTCAGAGTTGTTGGCCGAGTTGGCGCGGTTGCCGAGAGTGACTTCATTCAAGGTGGGCACAAGGGAAATGTCCAAATATGACCGCGATATTCGGGCGATTCGAGAGGCCAATCCACGCTGCACGGTCCTGACGTGCCACGACGAGTATGCCCTGGCCTCGATGGTGCAGGGAGTGGACGGCGCCCTCGTGGGTTTCGCTTCTTTCATTCCGGAACTCCTGGTCGAGCTCTACGAAGCGGTTTGCGCCGGCGATCTCAACTGGGCGCGGGGTGTCCAAGCGAAGATCAACACCCTCAAAGAGGCGGTGTACGCGAACGACGAACCCTCTAGTGACGCGCACGCTCGAATGAAGTCCGCTATGGTCTTGGCGGGACGCTTGAAGTCTGACTTGACCCGTCCGCCGACTCGGCGGCCAAGCCCGGAGCAACTTCAGAGAATCGAGAGAGCATTGGAAGAGGCGGGCTTGTTGGGCGTCGCAGCGTCCCCGGTCGAGGCCGTTTCGATGGCCGCGAGTTAGGCAGCCCGGCCCCGGGACCGAATCAACGATGTCGTGGCGAAGGCGGATCGCGGTTGGAGCCCTCGCTGCGGCCGTTTCGCTCGGGGTTTTCGGCTGCAGCCGGGACGAGTCCTCCACCATCTCGATCGGCGCTATGCCACCCGGGACATCGTGGTACGTCTTCGCGGCCACCTTGGCCAATCTGCTGCAGGAATCCGTTCCCGACGGCACGCGGGTCGAAGTCATCGCGCGCGGCGGCGGCATTGGCAATCCAATCCTGGTGGACCGCGGCGAGGAAACGATCGCCATCGCCCAAGCCGCGACCGCGGCCTGGGCATATAGCGGCCACCCTGTCGCCTACGAGGGGCGGAAACACGAAAATATCCGCGCCCTGGCTGGGGGGCTGAATCGAGTCTGGATGGCGGCGATGTTCACCCAGGACTACATCGAACGCACGGGCCACGAGACCCTAGAAAGAGCATTGCTGTCGGACGAGCCCTTGCGGGTTGTCATGAAGCCGCAAGGCAGCACCGTGCCCGTAGTGGCCGAAATGCTGTTCGAAGCCTTCGGGACCAGCCGTGCCAAGATCCTTGCCCGCGGCGGGGACATCATCCAAGTCAGCGCCAGTCAGATTCCGACGATTCTCCGTGACGGGCGGGCCGATCTCTACTTGGAGACGGCGATTCGGGGCCATCCGACCTTGACCGAGGTCTCGACGACAACCGCTGTTCGGTTCCTGGACTATCCGGACGCGGTCATCCAGAAGCTCATAGCCCCTGGCATCACGCGAACCCCGATGCCGCAATGGTTCAAAGGACAACTGGGGAGCATCGATTCAGTTGACATGGGCACGGTGCTGATCACGCATAAGAACGTATCTCCGGACCTGGCCTACCTCATCACGAAGACCATTTGCGAGAACAGTGACGCGATGGCGGCGGCCCATCGCGCTTGGGAGGATTTCGAACCCGAGAAAGGCGGCCTCCTGGAAAAGACAGGAGTACCCCTGCATCCGGGCGCAGAGCGGTACTTCAAGGAAAGAGGATGGCTCTAGCGGGCGGCACGGAGTCCTCCGCAAGCACCCCAGATCTGACCGAGCACGCTGCGCTGGACGCCCCGCGACTCGCCAGTTCCCTGCGCCTGGGACTGAGCTTCCTCTGGATCGCATTCCAGGTCTACATCATTTTTCGCCCCCAGGCGCCTCTCGTAGAACGTCCGTTCCACTTGGCGCTAGCAGCCACCCTGCTCTTTCTGTGGTTCCCGCTCGATGCAAAGCGCCTGGGCCGACTCTCCCGCTTCCTCGACATCGCGATCATCGCCGCCACCCTGAGCGCGGGAGCCTATTACCTGCTGTCGGCCCGGCGCTTGACGGAGCGCATAGAAGGCGTCGATCCCGTCCTTGCCGTGGACATGTTCTTCGGCGCGCTTGTGGTGCTCTTGCTGTTGGAGGGCGTTCGCCGGGTCGTCGGATGGTCGCTCTTGGGGGTGCTGATCGCATTCCTGGCCTACGGCATGGTCGGGGAATGGACCCCCGGCTGGCTGCGGTTCTCTGGTTTCGGGCTGAAAGAGGCCGTCGAGATCTTGTCGATGTCACTGAACGGGATACTCGGGATCACGACTGACACGTCTGTGCGGTTCGTCTTCTACTTCATCCTCTTCGGGGCGGTATACGCCGCGATCGGTGGCGGGCAGTTGTTTATCGACATCGGGCTCAGAGTCGCCGGCGCGCGCGCCGGCGGTTCCGCCAAGGCTGCCGTGGTCGCGAGCAGTTTGATGGGAAGCATTACCGGCAGCGCGGTCGCGAACGTCGCAGGAACGGGAGTGTTCACGATTCCGCTGATGCGCCGAGCGGGCTACTCGCGCGAGATGGCGGGCGCGATTGAAGCTGTGGCGTCCACCGGCGGGCAGTTGATGCCCCCTGTCATGGGCGTGGCCGCCTTCGTCATGGCCGAAATGCTGCAGGTCGGGTACGGGCGCATCGCACTGGCGGGACTGATTCCGGCGACCGCATTCTATGTGGCGATTTTTCTGTCGGTCGATTTGCGAGCGCGCAGGGCGGGTGCGGGCGCTTTGCCCAATCAAGATCTCAAGCCAAAACAGCCCATAGGCCCGCGTCTCTATCTGCTGACCCCGCCTGCGGTCCTGGTCAGCATGCTCGTTGCAGGTTACTCAGCGACCTATGCGGCTGTGATCGCCAGCTTGAGTTGCCTCGTCGTCTGCAATTTCCGCCGAGCAAGCAGGTTGAATTGGCGGGGTCTCGCCGGCCTCGTAGCAGATTCCACGCGGCAAGCCAGTCAAGTGGCCGTGCCCATAGCGGCGATCGGAATCATCATCGCTGTGGCGATTCAGTCCAACTTGGCGTTGAAGTTCAGCACGCAACTGATGGCCGGCACCGGTGGCACCCTAGTGGGCGCGATGGCCCTGATTGTCGTGGGATGCCTGGTCATGGGAATGGGACTGCCCACGGTCGCTGCGTACATCATCGGGGCGATCCTATTTGCGCCGGCGCTCTTGAAGCTCGGAATCCCGGAGATGTCCGCCCATTTTTTCGTAATGTATTACTGCGTGCTATCGATGGTGACGCCGCCGGTTGCTTTGGCCTCATACGCTGCGGCCGGGATCGCGGGGGGCGGCGCCATGCGCACCAGCGTCTGCGCGTTCCGCCTCAGCTTCGTCTCTTTCCTGATCCCGGTCGCCCTCGCCCTCGACCCCAGGCTGCTGGGCGACGGGGATCTGATCTGGGTGGCCGCCGCGTTCATCTCGCTTGTCGTCGGCACGATGGCGTGGGCGGTTGCGGTCGTTGGCTGGTGCAAGCGTTCGTTGCGGGTCTTCGAACGAATCTGGTGCGGAGCGGCCGCCGCAGGAGCGATTTGCTCGCCGACTGGAACGGCGGAGTGGTTGTGGTCTCTCGGCGCCTTGGCTCTCGTCGGGCTTTGGCTGCTCATTGCGAGGGACGGGAGATTCCCCTCTCGGCCTCAGGCCTCACTGGCGGGGCCGGCCTCGGGCTCCAGGAGGACCCACAGATGATTTCCCACGCGATCGCTGCGGACGGACTGGTTTCACCGCAAGAGGTGCGCTTGGCGTGCCGCGAGGGTCGTCTCAGCGGCACCACGCGCGGCTTGGCTATCGGTTACGTCCAATGCAACCTCGTCGTGATTCGCGAAAGGTATGCGTACGAATTCCTTCTCTACTGCCAGAGGAACCAGCGCGCCTGCCCCGTGCTCGAAGTCACCGACACGGGCGACCCGGAGCCGAAGCATCTGGCTCCGGGCGCTGACCTCCGGACGGACCTTCCACGCTATGCCGTGTACCGCGACGGCAGGCGCTTGCCAGACCTTACGTCGATCAAAGAGCTCTGGCGCGACGATTTCGTGTCGTTCTTGATCGGTTCTGGAATCTCATTCGATCAGGCGTTGGAGAAAGCTGGGGTGCAAACAACCCAGGACAGGTGGGTGCTTCGAACATCGCTGCAGACGGTCCCAGCGGGACGTTTCCAGGGCCCTTTGGTCGTCACGATGCGGTGGCTTTCGCCAGCCCAAGCCATTACTGCGACGCAGGTGACGGCGCGATTTCCCTTCAATCACGGGGCGCCGCTGCACATTGGCGACCCGACCGTGATCGGCGCCGACCTGATGGAGCCGTACTTTGGCCCGCCAGTCGAGGCAATCCCGACCTCGATCGTTCCCGTTTTTTGGGCCTGCGGAGTTACTCCCCAGGAAGCTGCGCTGTCAGCCAAGGTCGACGTGATGATTACCCACTCTCCGGGGCATGGCTTCGTCACCGATCTGGAGGCGTCAAAGCTTGCGCTGCCGTGACGGGCGCCGAAATCGAGGTGGGTCTTTGCCGAAGGCCCCGCGCGGCCAAGGAACAACGGCGCGCGAGGCCCGCTTGGTGAGGGTCTCGCCCGCAGCCATTGGGGATTCGCCGCAGCGTCGGAGGCTGGCTCCGTCCTGAAGTGTCTGGCTCACGGGAGATGAACCCGGCGACATCGAAATCCTCTCTCGCTGCGGATGGCCGATCCAGGCCGCTTTGCGTGGATTGCCAGAGCCATATCTACATTCCGGAGTTTCTCGCCTTCCTAGAGAAGCGCAACACCCTGCCAAGGGCGTATCGCCAAAGCGGCGAACGCTACGTTCAGGTGGGAGATTGGGCCCTCAAGCTCCGCCCGGGCCACACCAGCGTGCAAGCCAAGCTGGCGATGATGGACACGCATGGAATCGATGTCACGCTGTTGAGCACCAACTTCCCCGGGCCCGAATTGTTCGGTGCCGAGGGACCGGCCATCGCCCGAATGATGAACGACTATGTTGCGGAGATCGCTCGACGCCACCCGCAGCGGTTCGCTGGCCTGGCGGTCCTGCCCACTCAGAACCTTGAGGCATCGTTGAAGGAACTGGACCGAGCCGTGTGCGAACTGGGCATGCGGGGCCTGCTTCTGTTCTCGAACCAGAACGGACGCTTCGGCGACGAACCTGAATTCCGCCCGTTGATTCGGCGCGTCGAGGATTTGGGCGTTCCCCTCGTGCTGCACCCGGCGCACCCGGTGTGCTACGGGGCCACGAGAGGCTACCAGATGACGGGGGGGCTGGGTTGGATGTTCGACTCCACGATAGCGTTGGCGAGAATGATCATGGCGGGGATTCTGGAAGAGCGTCCGGCCCTGAAACTGGTGTGCCCGCACTTGGGCGGGACGCTTCCGTACCTGATCGGTCGATTGGATTACCAGGTGGCGGTCCTCGGTCGGGGAGGGGGAGCCATCACGAAGTTGCCGAGCGAGTATTTGCGCACGGTGTATTTGGATACGGCTTCGGTACTGGCCTTGACAATTCGCTACGGCTACGACTTCGTTGGAGCGGACCGGCTGCTGTTTGCGAGTGACCACCCCTGGGTCGACCCGCAACTGACTCGGAAGGCTCTCCTAAGCCTCGAACTGCCGGAGGCAGATGAGCGGAAAATACTCGGCGAGAATGCCCAGCGGCTATTCGGGATCGCCAGGCAGCGCGGCGAAGGCTCAATCGCGGGGCCGCGCCAGGAGTGAAGCCTGGCCGGGTCTTGCTAGCTTCCCGCAGCCTTGCTTGCTCGTTCCGGGCCGGTCCTCTTCATGCCCATTCCGAAGAGAATTGGAGCATGGTCTGTGTTACCGTGATGTGCGCCGCCCAGCGCAGACCAAGGGATCTCGCGGCCGGCGCTCGTGGACGATAGCCGCGGAGGGGGAATCCATGCACCGAAGGAGTTTTCTTGGGGCCGCCGCAGCGGGCCTGGCGGCCACGCGGGCGCAAGTGGCTGCTGCCGACAAGGTGAACGTGGGCATGATTGGCGTCGGCGGCCGCGGGCGGGGTCTGCTCGGGGTGTATGCAAGTCTACCCGACGTCAATGTGACCCATCTGTGCGACGCGGACCAAGCATCCTTGGAACGCGCTGATCAGGTCATCGCGAAAGCAGGGGGGCGAAAGCCGCAGACCACGAACGACATGCGGTATCTGTTCGACGACAAGGCGGTGGATGCTGTTGTCGTCGCGACGCCCGATCACTGGCATGCGCCCGCGACGATTCTGGCCTGCGATGCCGGAAAGGATGTCTACGTTGAGAAACCGGCTTCGCACAACATTCGCGAGGGCCGACTCATGGTCGACGCCGCGCGGCGGAACAAGCGCATCGTTCAGGTCGGAACGCAGTCCCGCAGCCGGCCGTCAACGCTTGAGGCGCTGGAGATCGTCAAGTCCGGCCAGATCGGCAACGTGATCATGGCCAAGGCGTGGGACGTGCAACTGCGCGACGACATCGGCCACAAGGAGAATTCCCCTGTTCCCGACGGGGTCGACTACGACACGTGGCTGGGACCGGCCCCTTGGATTCCGTTCAACGAGAATCGCTTCCACTACAAGTGGCACTGGCACTGGCACTTCGGAACCGGCGATGCAGGCAACGACGGTGCACACCAAATCGACATTGCTAGGTGGGCGCTCGGCGTGGACTACCCCAAGTCAGCCAAGGGAATGGGCGGGAAGATCTTCTTTGACGATGACCAGCAGACACCCGACACGATGAACGTCACGTTCGACTATGGCGGGAAAGCCCTGATATGGGAAATGCGAATTTGGAATCCCTACGGGATGGACGGCCAAGAGAACGGGGTCGCTGTGTACGGCAGCGATGCCACCATACAGATCGGCCGCTGGAACCGCAGATGGGGCTATAAGCTATTTGATCGCTCGGGAAAGCTCGTCGAACACAACGACGCCAATGACGAGGCGGACGACCACATGCGCAACTTCATCGACTGCATCCGCACACGGAAGCTGCCCAGTGCCGACATTTCCATCGGACATCTGTCGGCGCTACATTGCCACCTAGCCAACATCGTGGCGCGGACTGGCCGCAATGTGGACTTCGATCAAGAGTCTGAGCAGGCCATCAACGACGAAGAAGCCAATCTTCACGTGAGTCGACGGTATCGCACGCACTGGAGTACGCCCAAGGGAGTCTGACAGCCTGTGGCAGGAGCCTCGAAAGAGCGGACCGGCTCGAGTCCACGCGATTCCGAGGAGAAACAGGTGTCCGGACCCTGTAATCCTGTAAGCGGCCGGATTGACCCCTACCCGAGCCTCTAGGCCGGCAACCGACGGCTTCTACGACTGTCCCCTGTCACGACCATCGACTTCTGCCACGGGCTGCAAAGGGCCGATCGCCGAAGATCCCTCTAGACGCCCCGGGCCGGAACGAGGCCGGATCAGCGAACCGGGAAGAAGATGTCAGTGCGCCACTTGGACTGGTCCGCTTCGGCGCCAGGATCGGTGACGTAAACTTCCCAAGGCGCCGCGGCAGCTTCCAGGCCCTGCGACCGAATCCACTCCGTCAGCGCCGCCCAAGTCTTCGGCAAGCCTTCGTACGGACCCATGTGTGTGACGGTGGCCATCGTCCCGCAGGGAAGCTCGCCAGGCTGGACGCGAGCCGTGCCGTCCATCTGCATCACGACGGGCATCCCGCACTCGAGTTCGACGGCGTCGCCCTCCATCGAGTGGTAGATCGAGAACGGCATGCCGGCCGGCTTCTGCCCGCCCTGCTGGATGTGGGCGTAGACCTCCCCGAACAGCGGCCCCATGATCGCGCCAAGCTTGTCTATCGTTGTCTTGGCACGAATCCCTAGGTAGGGCTGCGCTTGCAGCTGGGTCGTTCTGAATTCAAGGTTCATTCCCTCTTTCTCCCGTTCGCGAAACCAGTCCGGTCCCTTTGAGAGACCCGCCGGCATGTCTTGACCTCCATCATGGCATTTCGCGCTTCGAAGGTTGGCTGCGTGCCGGGAACGGCTCCTCGGGCCCGCTCAAATGAGTCGGGCCGGACTTCAGAGCGAAGCTTGTTCGCACCAATGCCTTGCGACCCAAGCGCGGTGCGCCCCGCTTGATCGCCGAGCGGGCTTTACAATCAAAAATTACAAGACCAGACGGGTGATTTTCTAGCAATGGCATTCCATAGCGACGGTGTGAAATTCGTCCTAACGGCTCCGGATACCGAGAGCACGGAGCAGGCGTTTAGCCCGTGGAAGCAGATGATGTACGCGTCTGCACCGGCGCAATTCGTTCCGCGATTCTTTTACAAGAACAAATTCGATCAGCCTCGCAACCCGGACGGCAGCGCCAAGGTGATGACCTACGGTGTGCGCGTCGCGGAAGAGGTGCTGCGGCGGGCATACGCGGACGACGATGTGGTGGTCTGCTATCCCGACGATCTGGATACCTTCGTCGGACGCCGCACCGTGGCAGTCGGCGTCGGTGCGCACAACCCGATCGGAACGGCGTTCTCTACCGGCGTGTACTCCAATATCTTCGGATCCTCGGCGCGCCCCATCAACGCGGCCGAGTCGGAGCGGGTGTACCTGCACCCCGCGATTCGGAGGCACAGGCCCAAGGTCATCGTCGGAGGGGCCGGCGCATGGCAGATCGACAAGACCTCTTCCCGCGAGAGGCTCGGGATCGATTGCGTGATCAATGGGCGGGCGGAATCGAGAATCTTGGAGGTGTTCCAGATGGCCGAGGACGGCCGCGACCTGCCCCCGACCGTCAGCGCGCCGGAGCCGTCCATCGAGAACTTGGTCATCCCGCGGCGACGATCCACATACGGCATCGTCGAAATGACCCGGGGCTGCGGCAGGCAGTGCGCGTTTTGCTCCCCCACCCTGGAAACACGCATCTCGGTGCCCATGCCCGATGTCCTGTCGGCCGTGAGGGCGAACACGTCCAACGGCGGTCGCATCATTTTCCCGGTCTCGGAAGACATCTTCATCTACGGGGCATCCGCCCCGTTCTATGTGCCCAATCCCAACCAGTTGCTGAATTTCTACGGCTCGATCGCCGAGGAACCGGGCGTGGACTATCTCCCGGTCTCGCACGCCACGATCGCGCCCGCGGTGGTCAACCCCGGCCTTGTCCGCGATCTGTCGAACGTGCTGCTCGGCAAGAGTGCACTGCAGAATCGGAACTCGACCCATCCCGACAAGCGATTCCTGGCCCCGCTGATCGGCATCGAGACCGGTTCGCCGCGCCTGGCGGCGCTCACCATGTCGGGCAAGGCGCTCCCGTTCGACATCCAGGACTGGCAGGAAATCGTTGTCGAAGGCACGAACATCCTCAACGACAACAACTGGTTTCCGGTGTACACGTTCATCGTGGGCTTGCCGAACGAGACCGATGACGACATCAAGCAGTCGCTAGAGCTCCTGCATCGGTTGAAGAACAACAAGGTCCTGTACGTGCCGTCGATCTTCACGCCGCTGGAGGACACACGCATGGCCTCCGGGCATGCGATGAAGGCCCGCGAGCTCACCCAGCTTCAATGGGAATTCATCATGACCGCCTGGAAGCAGAGCCGCGATTTCGGCGAAATGCGCGAGCGGTCGAGAAAGTACTTCAGGATCGGCACCAAGGTGTTCTACCACCTTCGCGGAAAACACGTTCACGGGCCGTCGTTCAAGTGGCCGGCGATGCGCTTCGCGGGCGAACCCGAAGAGAAGCTGTCGCCGCATCTGCATCTGAACTGGGACCGGGAGCCGAACGCCAAGGCGGAGCCCCCTCGCCTGATCCCCAAGCATCGCAAGCAGACGCTCGAGGAAGTGGCCCGAATCAACGATGCGCAGCCGTTCCACATCTATGGGACCTCCCGCGTTCGCGACGAAGATGCACTGCCGTCGAACCCGCTCCAAGTCATTGTGAACGAGGGCACTGGCTCAATGGCAGAGGAGAGTCCCGTACGTTCCGGCGGCCAGCCGGAACGCGCCGAGACCCCTGAGACTGCGGCTCCAGTGTCCCTTGCACCCTAAGCGGTGTCTCGCCCGCGCAGCTGAGAGCGCGCTTGATGACCAGCCGTGCGACCGGGACCCAAGCAACCGTTCGACATGGCGGAGTCAGTCCTTGTAGCTGCCGGCCCGATTCTCGAGGCGGTATGTTGAGGGAAGCGTAGATCCAGATCAAGCTTCGCTGGCCCACTATCCAGTCCCAGGAGCCGGATCTGCTCTAGCCGGTCGAGACCGTCTCCACGGGGCCTGGCATGAATCTCGAAACTGCGACCGCACTCGCCGGGTTGGCCGTCTCCATGACCTGGACTCCCGGCCCGAACAACGCCATGCTCAGCGCCTCCGGGGCCAATTATGGGTGGCGCCGGTCAGTGCCACATGCGATGGGGGTCGCTATCGGCTTTCCGATCATGCTGACGCTGGTGGCTCTCGGCCTCGGGCCAGCGATCGAGCCATTCCCGGTCATTGTCAAGATCCTCAAGTGGCTCGGGTGCGCCATGCTCGCTTGGTTCGCGTGGCGTATTGCAACAGCCCATGCAACCGAGGGAAACGACCGGAGCAGACCGCTCACGTTCTTCGAGGCGATCCTGTTCCAGTGGGTGAACCCCGCAGCATGGGCCCTCGCAATCTCCCTGACAGCGGCCTACGCGACTGGCGAGGTCGCGGTTCCCAACGCCCTGCTGGCTGCCAGCGCCTTTCTGGTCTCCGGCCTGGCCTCGTCTTACACGTGGACCGTGTTTGGCGTAGGGATCGGCAAGGCGCTCAAGCAAGGCTGGCGCCTGCGAACCTTCAACTGTGCGATGGGCCTCGTGCTAGTGTCCTGCGCTGTCTGGCTCCTGCTGCACTATTGAGGTCGTAGGACGGCTATTTCAATCATTGCGGGACCGGCACGGCCTCGCGCGGCGTTTCCGATCAGCCGCCGCAAACTCCGGCACCCAACGAAACCGGGGGACTTCCCGGATCCCTCTGAGCAAACCTCAGCTGGCGTGCTAAGTGGCGGTGCATTCAGCGAGGCTTTAATGCTAAACGCCGCCTGCCAGATCATGGTCGAGTGTTGCGGGGCAGTCATTCACCGCCTCCCAAGCGGGGTCGAGACCTCCGAGCGGCCATCGCCCCACGGTCTTGCCACTTCGGCACATTTCAGCTATATTATTATTAGTTGTTATTAAGTGGTGACGATTTTTTGAAACCTGCAATGAAAGCGCGTGCCGAAGCGATCTTTCGAGAACACGGCGGGCAGCTTCGCATGGGCGAGGCTGTCGCTCACGGGATCACGCCCTACATGCTCTATGCGCTGAGGAATCGGGGTGTCGTCGAGCCAGTCAGCCGGGGCATCTACCGGCTGCTCGCGCTGCCGCCGCTCAGCGAGCCTGACCTAGTCACGGCAAGCCTGCGTTTTCCAAGAGCTGTCATCTGTCTCGTCTCTGCCCTGGCCTATCACGGCATCACAACCCAGGTCCCACACCATGTTGCTCTGGCAGTGCCACGTGACTCGCGCTTGCCGTCGCTCGACTTTCCGCCGGTCCGAGCCCACCGATTCTCGAAGGCGAGCTACGAAACCGGAATCGAAACCCACCAGATCGATGGGGCGACCGTCAGAGTCTACAGCCCCGAGAAGACCTTGGCGGATTGCTTCAAGTTCCGCAACCGGATCGGCATGGACGTGGTGCTGGAGGCACTGCGGCTCCACCGCCAACGAAACGGCTTTGACGTCAGCGCCCTGCTCCACTGCGCCAAGGCTTGTCGGGTGGAGAAGTTGATGCGCCCATATCTGGAGGCCACCCTCTGACGACCCTCCGGAACGTACCTGCGTCCGTCCGGCAGCGTCTCCTCAACCGGGCTAGAAGCGAGAAACGACCGTTCAGCGAACTGCTGCAGTACTTTGCCATGGAGCGGTTCCTCTTCCGCCTGTCCCAGTCCGAACATGCCGACCGCTTCATCCTCAAAGGCGCACTCATGCTATCGGTGTGGCACGCACGGGACTTGCGTCCGACTGGAGATATCGACCTGCTTGGCAAGACGCGCAACGAGGATGCGGTCATCATCGCGCAGATCCGGGACATTCTCCGGGTGGACGTGCAACCAGACGGCTTGGCTTTCGATCCGACCACCGTCCGGACCGAGCCCATCACCGGCAGTACCGAGCACGAGGGTCTGAGAATTCGGTTCCTAGGGGCGCTCGGCACGGCGCGAATCCATATGCAGATCGACGTGGGTTTCGGCGACGCGGTGTATCCCGAGCCGAAACCCGCGGATTTCCCCACGATGCTGGAATTCCCTGCCCCGCGATTGCTCTGCTACAGCCGCGAGAGCACCATCGCGGAAAAGCTCGAGGCCATCGTCAGGCTGGGCCAACTGAACAGTTGCATGAAGGACTTCTACGACATCTGGCTGCTTTCTCGACAGTTCGAGTTCAGTGGTCCCGAACTGACCGAGGCCATCAGGCTCACGTTCGAGCGCCGGAGGACCGCAATTCCGGTGGTCATCGAGGAGTTCAGCTTGCCGTTTGTCGATGTCAAGCAGACTCAATGGGCAGCGTTCCGTAACGGCCTCCAGCAAGATCACGTGCCAGCCTCGCTGGCAGACATCGCGGTTTCGATAAGCGAGTTCCTGTCTCCCATCGTTGCAGCTGCCGCCTCGGGAGCGCCCGGCCCTACGCGGTGGACACTGCCCGATTCTTGGACCTGAGGCTGTTTCGTTGCGTCTCCGAATCGCAGCTCCAGCCGACGGGCGGACGTCAGCAATCAGTGACAGACTGCTCAGCACGCGGGGCTAGTCCGAGATTCTCACGAGTTGTAGTCTCCGAGGCGTTGGATCCGCTTTCAGTGACTGGAGGTCGTCGGAAAACGGGGCTCGCAGAGCCGGCGGCACGCTTGGTCAGAGCCGTCGGGTCCGAGGCCGTTGCCGCTTGTCCGGCGGGGCCACCCGCTCGCCAGGCGCAGGAATCCCGGCGAGTTCCTGCGGAACTCGACACGGTCATCTCACTGGTAGCAGCCAGCAGCGCAATGCAAGCCTCTGGAAGCGAGCCAGCACCTGCAGGAACAGACCCGCGTCCCGGAATCCCGCATCGAACGAAAGCCGCGCGGTCCGCGCACTGATCCCAAGCAGCTCCAGACCCATCGTGCCAAACCCACCGTGACCTCGCCCGCCGCCCGCATGCGAGCCTCCCCGCAGCAGGGTCCGCAGCACCACGTAGGCGAACGAGGGGAAGTACGGGCGCAACTTTGGGCCCGCAGCGCCTGTGCCGAGGTGAGGTCCGCGAACAGCGCCAGACGGGCATTTGACGCTTCTCGAAAAATCCGGGGAGCAAGTGTGACGTCAGACCCCAGCGCTTGAGGGGGTGCGTCGTCAACAGGGGGCTGGTGCACCGGGAAGAGCTGGTCCCGAGAAAGAACCTTCCTCGACCAGCCCGGGGCGGGTTGGCACGATCTACGGTTCGCCAAACCGTTTCGGATTGCCAGGTGCTGTCGTTCCCATAGAGGCTCAGCGCTGCGCGTGTGGCCGCTACGTTCGGATCTCCCGACTCGGCTCGTCTCTCGGCGGGCTAGCCATCCGCTGGTTGGAATGCGCCCGCGTTCGAAGTCATGCCTGCACTTCCTTGTGGCCGAGTTCCGCCAGCCGCTCTGCCGTGTCGAGAAGCCGGTCCTTCCACGCGATCCGCTCCAGCCAGTCCGTCGGAATGCCGGACAGTCCATAGATAGCACCGGCCAATTGGCCCGTCACTGCCGCTACCGTATCGGCGTCGTCAGCCAAGTTGGCCGCTAGCAGGACGGCGTTGCGAAAGTCGCCAGTGCGCGCGACCGACCACATGGCGGCCTCGAGCGTGTGGACGACGTAGCCACTGGACCGGATCTCCTTCCTTGCGCATCCGCGCCAGCTGCCGCCGACGATTTTGGCTATGGCCGGAGCGCCTTGGAATGATCTCGGAGCGAGGATGTCCCGGCGCGGCTTGCCGGAGATCGCATCTGCAAGCAGGTCGGCGAACGCCCGGCAGCCATCCACCGCTTCTTCGGCCGCATGTGTCGTCCGGGACTGTTGCGCAGCAGCATGGTCGAGGCTATCGCGGTCGTTCCAGAAGCGTAGGGCCACCGGAGCGAGCCGCATCAGCGAGCCATTGCCCGCAGTGCTTGGATCGGTCGAACCGGCGAGGGGGTCGCCAGTGTGGAGGTAGCGCTCAAGCGCGTTCCGAGTCGTGATCCCGATGTCGAAGCAGTTCCCGGTGGGAGAGTATTCGCCGGTCCGCCACCACGCCACGAATCGCTCCATCAGATCCCGGCAGTAAAGGCTCTCCGACGCCAGCAAGCTGTCCGCGAGAGCCAGCGCCATTGCCGTGTCGTCGGTCCAGCAGCCAGGCCTCAAATCGAAGGGTCCTCCCCCAGTGATGTCAACGACTCTTGGCCTACAGTCACGCTTCTCGAACTCGAGCGTCGTTCCGAGAGCATCGCCCACCGCAAGTCCAAGCAAGGCCCCCATTGCCCGATCCCGAATGCACTCTTGGGTTATCGATGGAGCAGGTGACGCCTGAGGGACACAGTGCTCTACGT
This sequence comes from Bryobacterales bacterium, assembly GCA_022823865.1. Classification (GTDB taxonomy): domain Bacteria; phylum Acidobacteriota; class Terriglobia; order Bryobacterales; family UBA6623; genus VXMF01. The sequence goes on along the minus strand of JAJEHF010000140.1, from coordinate 28,937 downwards.
GGCGTCGCTGGCCCTTGGTTTGAATGGCGCCCGGTCGCGCCGTTCGCACGGTGCGGATCGCGTATTCGGGGCTCTCTCCCAATTCGACGAGCAAACGAGCTGCGACCGTGCCGGCGCGGCCCAAGCCGCCCTTGCAGTGCACAAGCATGTCAAATCCCATGCGCAATCGGTCACGGATGGCCTCGCCAGCAACCTTCCAACCACGCTCGAAGTCAGATCTGGGCGGATTCATGTCAGGGATCGGTAGGTGCCACCACTCCATGTGCCGTTCCTCAACGGCGTCGCGAAGCCGTCCCACCTTCAAGCAATCCATCTCCTCGTCGGTGATCAAGCTGATGACTGCCGTCGCTCCCCAGCGCTGAATCTCATCGAGATCCAGACTTAGGTCACGGTTCCAATCCCCGCTCCACCCGCGAGGGTCCTTCTTGCCAGGACATAGGGTGATGCCGATTCGGCCGGAGCCATCACCTGGGCTAACGTCCTTTATCTGAAGCGGATGGCTCCGGCTGGTCAGGGCGATCGACATCACTTGGGCGGCTTCGGTCAGGGTACGGGTTGAGTACCCCGAAGAATCCGCGTGTCCGAGCCTACCTCGCCCGGGGAGCGGAAGATCATGGTACCAGCCGCCTTCGGAATCTCTCGTCGGGCTCAACTAGCACAAGTTCCCTGCACGGCCCCCGAATCGTACCGATGAAGACGCTAGGGTCCACAGAGGCGCACAGGGCTAAGGCATAGCTCAGCGTGTACACTCCGCACTGGCAACCACAGATGCCGATCTGACCTATACCGGCTGATCAGGTAAGCCGCGTGCGCGCCGACCGATTCACCCTCAAGGGGGCACGAGTACGATGGGATCAGGCTTCCGTTCCAGCGGGAACTCGGCACGGCACGACTCAACATGCAGATGGGCGCCAGTTCTTGTCATGTCGTCAGTCCCGCTCTGGGCGAGCTAAACAGCTGATGAAGGACTCATGAGTGAAGCACAGAATCTCGAGTGGAAATCGTCGTGGAGGGACGAGTATCTGAAGTGGATATGCGGGTTCGCCAACGCTCAGGGCGGTGTGTTGGAGATCGGCAAGGACGACCGGGGCGAGATCGTCGGCGTGAAAGATCCGCTGAGACTGCTGGAGGACATACCCAACAAGGCGCAATCCCTGCTAGGCGTTGTGGTGGACGTGAATCTCAAGTCCGAGGAGGGCGGAGAGTACCTCGAGATCCGGGTCGATCCCTACCCCAATCCAATCAGCTACAAGGGCGAATACCACTATCGCAGCGGCAGCACCAAGCAGGTCTTGCGGGGGGCCGCGCTGAACCGGTTCCTGCTCCGCAGGCACGGCCGCACCTGGGACGATGCGCCGATGCCCGGGGTCGGGATGACGGATCTGGATGGCAGAACTCTGGACGAGTATCGTCGGCGTGGAATCGCCAGCGGCCGTCTTCCTCCCGACGCGCTAAACGAATCCGATAGTAATCTGATCGAAATGCTCCGCCTGCGGGAGGGCGAGTATCTGCGGCGGGCAGCAATCCTGCTGTTTCATCCAGACCCTGCGCGGTTCTTCGCTGGCGCATTCGTGAAGATCGGTTACTTCAGAGCGGAGGCCGACCTCGCATACCAAGACGTCATCGAGGGCAACCTGTTCGTCCAGGTGGACCGCGTCGTGGACCTGCTTCGAACAAAGTACTCGAAGGCAAGAATCTCTTACGAGGGCATCTACCGGCGCGAGACTCCGCCGGCGCCTGGCTCTGCGCTACGCGAAGCCGTGATGAACGCAGTCGTTCACCGCGATTACAGCAATCCGGCACCGATTCAGATCCGGGTATACGACGACCGGATCGCACTGTGGAACCCGGGAGCATTGCCTCCTGGCTGGACGCTTGAAGAACTCATGGCAACACACGCTTCCGCACCGCAGAACCCGAACATAGCTAACGCATTCTTTCGTGCCGGCATGATCGAGGCTTGGGGACGGGGGGTCGCCGATATCGTCAGAGCGTGCCGAGCTACGGGCACGGCCGCTCCACAATGGGGGCTGGAGCCGGGCGGCTTGCGGCTGGAGTTCGTGTTCATCGGGGCCGGTGATGAACGCCGGCCCGACAGCGCGGCTCAGGCGACGGCCGGAGTACGCCGAGATGCTCCTCGGAAGCCTGGCGATCCCGTTTCTGACTCTTGGGGCGACGAACAGCGGCGGCCAGAGTCACAGCCAGAGTCACAGCCAGAGTCACTGGCGCAGAGAGTGCTTCGGCAACTGGCGGATGGACCAATGTCGAAAGCGGATCTCTCCAGAAGCCTAGGGCAAAAGAGGGTATCCGGCCAGCTCAACAAGGTGATCAGGCTTCTCGTTGCCGACGGAAGGATCGAACGCACAATGCCCGAGAAGCCCCAAAGCCGGCTACAGATGTACCGCCTGACGAACTAGTGTCGGCGTACGCCAATCCCAGTGGCATGTCACCTCTGGCTACGGGTTCTCGGCTCTACTGCGGCTAGAATCTACGCATGCGAACGTGGATCCTATCCTGCCTTGTGCTTGTCCTCGCGGGTTGCGGCGGACCAAAGGCAGACGTGTCGGGCGAGCTCCAGGTCTGGCACACGGTCACGCTCGCGTTCGACGGGCCCGAGACCTCCGAAACAAGCGAGCCGAATCCCTTCACAGACTATCGCTTGGATGTGACGTTCACCGGACCTGCCGGCGAGCTAGTCGTGCCGGGCTTTTTTGCTGCCGATGGTCAGGCCGCGGAGACATCCGCTGAGTCGGGCTCCAAGTGGCTTGTACGGTTGGCTCCTGACGCCGAAGGAAGGTGGAGCTACCGCGCATCGTTCCGGACGGGCCAAGGGGTCGCGCTCTCCGACGACCACACAGCCGGCCAGCCGACGGCATTCGACGGAGCGACGGGCGAGTTCACGGTCGCCGCGTCCGACAAGCAGCCTCCTGACTTCCGCTCCCGCGGACGACTCGAATACGCCGGAGAGCGCTACCCGAGGTTCGCGGGAGACGGCGGCTACTTTCTCAAGGGCGGCGCGGACAGCCCGGAGAACCTGTTGGCCTACGCAGACTTCGACGGGACTCGCGACCGCGATGCCGAGACTGGCCGCCGCGAGGCGTTCCTGCACCGCTACGAGCCGCACCTCCGCGACTGGCGCGAAGGCGATCCCACTTGGCAGGACGGCAAGGGCAAGGGGCTGGTCGGGGCGCTCAATTACCTGGCCTCGGAGGGCGTGAATTCGATCTACTTCCTGCCGCAGAACGTCGGCGGCGACGGTGACGACGCCTGGCCGTGGATCGACCCCGCGACGTTCGACCGGTTCGACGTGAGCAAGCTCGAGCAGTGGGAGATTGTCTTTTCGCACGCCGACCGCTTGGGAATCCTGCTGCACGTGGTCACGGCGGAGACGGAGAACGACCACCTGCTGGACGATGGCGATCTGGGGCCTGATCGCAAGCTCTACTACCGAGAACTCGTCGCCCGTTTCGCCCACCATCCCGCTCTGATCTGGAACCTCGGGGAGGAAAACACGAATTCCACCGAGCAGCGCAAGGCCCATGCGGCCGCTTTGCGCCGGCTCGACCCGTACGACCATCCCGTTGTCATGCACACGCATGCGACCGTCGAACACCACGAAAGGCACTACGCGCCCTTGCTCGGGTTCGAGGATTTCGAAGGCGCGTCAATGCAAATCCGCGAAGACCCGGTCGTGCACACGGCGCTCATCGAATGGATGCGCAGATCCCGCGAGGCCGGCCGGCCATGGCTGGTGTCCTTCGACGAGCAGCGCACGGGACGGGACGGCGTCGCGCCCGACTCGGAAGACGGGTCCCGGCACGATGAGCGTCGCGACCATCTCTGGGCGACTCTCATGGCGGGAAGCTGGGGGATTGAATGGTACTTCGGGTACATGTATCCCCACAATGACCTCAATCTCGAGGACTTTCGCTCCCGCTCCCAGATCTGGTCGATGACCCGCCATGCGCTCCGGTTTTTCCACGAGCACCTGCCGTTTCAAGAGATGCTCCCGGCCGATCAGCTCGTGCCGAGTAGTGGGGCATTTGTGCTGGCGAAGCCCGGCGAGATCTATGCCGTCTACATTCCGTCAGGCGGAAGGGCAAGCCTAGACCTAGAAGACAACGAGGGTAAGTTCGAAGTATCTTGGTTCGATCCGTCCGACGGCGGGCCCTTGGCCGATGGCGGCGGCGTGTCAGGGCCGGGAATGGTCCAGCTCGGGCCGGCACCAAGCGATGCCGCCAAGGACTGGGTTGCGCTCTTGCGTCGTTCAGGAGACTGACCGGACGCTTCGCGTCTTGCCAGTGAGAGGGTGGTTGTCCTGGCCGCGTATACTGCCTGAAGTCGATGCGATCATCGTCGGGCAAACCCCGCTACCGGTTCTCAGGCCACATCTTGTCCCCCGCCCGACGGACGCTAGTCCGCGATGGCCGAGAGCTGCCGCTGATCCCGCGTTGCTTCGACCTGCTGGTCCTGCTCATCGAACGGCGCGACGAGGCCGTCTCGCGGATCGACATCCTCGATGCGGTCTGGAGCGACGTGGTGGTCAGCGATGGCGCTTTGAGCCAAGCGGTCCGGACCCTCCGACGCACTCTCGGTGACGACCCGCGGGAGCCGACCTTTATTCGCACGGTGCCGCGGCACGGCTATCGCTTTGTACGCGACGACGTCATCGAAGAGCCGGATGTGGGGCCTTTGGAGCCTGTACGGGACACCCCTGAGGAACCCGACGCGAGCGCCTCCTTCGACAAGGCGCTGGAAGCATTGCTCGCTGCCGACTCCCACAACGGAGAATCAGGGGATGAGCGAAGGCGACAGGCCGCCGAAACCCTGCATGAGATCGGCACAGCGAAGGCCCTGGACGGGCTAGGCGGCAGAGAGGGCCACGCCGTGGCACTCGCATATTTGCGCGAGACCCGGTGGGACGTACCAAGGGCGGGGCCGGTTCCGTTGTTAGGAAGGCGGGGATGGCTAACTGCCGCGGCGACCCTATTCTTGCTTCGTATCCGACGCGCGGCCGGGCTGGCCCGTCGTCGGTGGATGGCCGCGGCGGCCGGTGGAGCAGCGGCTGGTGCGATCGCCGGTTTCGTGGGCAGCCTTGTCCTTCGCTTCGGGCCTGGATCGACAGCGGACAACGGAGTGCTGGCTGTCCTCCCGCTACTCGGAATGGCAGTCGGCGGTATCGCAGCCGCAGGAGTCGGGGCCGGGCTCGCCGCCGCGGAAGCCGCATTTCGCGCTCAGCGCCGGCTGGCGCTCGCAGTGGCGGGCGCCTCCAGCGGCCTGGCGGTCGGCGCGGTCGCACATCTCGTGGGACGGCTCGTGCTCGAGGGTCTGTTCGGTCGCGATCTCTCGCCGCTGGCCGGTGCGGTGGAGGGCTTGGTCCTCGGCGGAGCCGTCGGTCTAGGGTACGGGCTGGCCACGCCGACCGCAGAGGGTGGCATGGCCACGCCGCATGGGCTCGACCGGGCCCGGGTGGCTCTCCTGACCGGCCTCGCCTGCGCATTCGGGGCCGGGATACTGGGTTGGAGCGGCCGCGCCCTCGGGGCATTAAGCCTCGATTTCATGGCGCAGAGTTTCCCCGGATCCCAGGTCGGCCTCGGGCCATTGGCCCGTTTGCTCGGGGAGCAGGAGCCAGGGACAGTGACCAAGGTCGCCATCAGCGTCTTCGAAGGCCTCATGTTCGGCTCAGGCCTGTCTGCCGGGCTGACCAAGCGGCCCCGCTGAACCCGTTTCAACCGGTTTCAGCGAAATATCACGAAACCCTCACTTTTTGCTCAGGTATTGGCGCGACACGCTGCCGATACTGACCTCGAGCGGTTCCCTTCGCGGCGCTGCCACGCAAGGAGCGAGAACGATGGCACTGCGACGTCAATCGCTGGGGCTCGATCCTGCGCGGGCCGCCGGGCCTCATGAGTACGCACAAGATGGCCAGACCGCCTAACGAAGGGCTGCACGTCGGCCTGATCATGGACGGCAACGGCCGCTGGGCCCAAGCGCGCGGGCTCCCGCGCACGGAGGGACACGGGCGCGGGGCCGACGCAGTGCGACGCGCGGTGGAAGCCGCTCCTGCGCTCGGGATCACGACGCTGACGCTCTACGCATTCTCCGCCGACAACTGGCGACGGCCAGCCGACGAAGTGGCGGTGCTGATGGGGTTGCTCGAGTCGTTCCTCGTCCGCGAGCGAGAGAACTGTCGCCGGCGCGGGGTGCGGCTCGGGTTGATCGGCCGACGAGACCGCCTGTCGCCCGCGCTAGTCCGCGAGACCGAGGCGGCGGAGCTTGCGACACGAGACGGAACGCGGCTGTACCTGCGCTTGGCCGTCGACTATTCCGGACGCTCGGCCATTCTCGGCGCGGCCGCCGGGTTCAGGCCGGACGAGCGCCGCGATGAGCGCGGTTTCCTGAGGCATGTCAACCGCGCCTGCCACTCCGATCCCGAGACACCGCCGGTCGACCTGATCATCCGCACGAGCGGCGAACAGCGACTGAGCGATTTCCTGCTGTTTGAGTCGGCCTACGCGGAACTGGTGTTCGTCGACACGCTGTGGCCGGACTTTGGCGGCGAGGACTTACGCCGGGCGGTTGAAGCCTTCCGTCGCCGCGAGCGGCGCTACGGTGGCCTGTCCGCAAGCAGCGGCAACCCCAGCGCTGAATCGGCCACTGCTGGATGCCCGCCCGGCCAACGCGTGTAATGCCAATCTGCGGGCGGATGGACTTCGTCCCCCCATCGCGACCGGACATCTGCCTCGGTGTTCGGAGCACACCACCCGCTTGGCGGCAGGGACGCGCCGCTGATAATTTCGAATCGGGCATCTCCGCGGCCGGCGCCATGAGCTACCCTTTGGGGCAAGCGGCTGCTGAACCAAACGTCCGGCCGACAGAGGAAATGTTGGGATGAACAGAAGAGAACTCGTGAAACTGGGCGCGGGCGCCGCCCTTGCCAGCGCCGCGCCGGCTTCGGATCAGCGTTTCGGGCCGGTGCTCGCGTTTGCCAAGCACCTACAGTGGCTCTCCTTCGATGAGGTCGCCGTCTTTCTCGAAGAAAACGACCTCGACGGCATCGAAGCGACCGTCCGCAAAGGCGGCCAAGTCGAGCCGGAGCACGTCGAACGCGATCTGCCACTGCTGGTCCGGGCCCTCGAAAAGCGCCGGCGAAGCGTCACGATGATCACCACCGGCATCAAGGACGCCGACGATCCGCTCTCGCAGCGAGTGATCAAGACCGCGGACAGCCTCGGCATCAAGTGGTTCCGCATGGCCTACTACCGCTACGACTTCGAGCGCCCTATCCTTGCCCAGCTCGAAGAGCATCGCCAGACCGTGCTGCGTCTCGCCGACTACCTGAGCGAGTTTCGGATTGCGGGACTCTATCAGAACCACGCCGGCAGGAGCATCGTCGGCGGATCTGTCTGGGACATCCACCGGCTTCTGGATGGAGTTCCCGAGAAGCAGGTATCGGCAATCTTCGATCTTCGCCACGCCACGGCCGAAGCTGGCCTGTCGTGGTCGGTGCTGTGGCGAGTGATCCGCAGTCGCGTGCGCGTGGTCTATATGAAGGATTTCAGCTGGCAAGGCCGCAAGGCCGTCAACGTGCCCCTAGGAACCGGGCAAGTCGACCCGGAGTTGTTCGAAATGGTGAGCGCAGAGGTCAGCGCGGGTACGCCCGTGTCGCTACATATGGAGTACATCGACCATCGCGACCCCGCGAAGCAGCGAGAGTGCATGGATGCGATCGTTCGGGACCGAAAAGCTCTGCGCGACCTGACAGGTGCCTGAACGCTCTCATCGAGGGCGTCCTTGGCCATGCCTGCCAGTGCAGCGCTCTGCGATGCGGCCGCCGCAAATCTTGGCAAGAAAATCCCGGAGATTCCGGCGCACCCTGAGCGGTTGAAGGATCCGCTCCTACAGCCGCATCTCACTTGCGAGCGTCACTGTCGGACCGCCCGCAGCAGTTCCTCAAGTTCCGCCACGACCTCGGGCCGGGAGCCATACAGGTTCTCGGTCTCTTGCGGATCGGCGGCTAAATCGTAGAGCTGGCCGCCGGGCCCGTCGATCTCGCGAGGGGCGGTGAACCCGCCAGAGCCGCGGCCGGCAACCAGCTTCCAGTCACCCTTGCGGATGGCGAACATGCCTCGCGAAGAGTGGTGAATGGCCGAAGTCCGCCCCGAGCTGCCGCTCCCTTGCAACACGGGCACCAGCGAATGGCTGTCTTGGCCCGAAGCACCCTGCGCCTCCGTACCGGCAATCTCCGCCACCGTGGCATATAGGTCGGTCAGCACGACCAGCGCGTCGCTGGTGGTACCGGCCGCGACCTGGCCCGGCCAGCGGACTACAAACGGCACCCTGTGGCCACCCTCAAAGATATCCGCCTTCGTGCCGCGCAAAGCCGCGTTGCTCTGGTGTCCGTAGCCGCGGACATAATCCCCTCGCGCCGTGCGCGGGGAGGCTCCGCCGTCATCGGCGGCGCGAAAGTCCCACCAGTGCCACAAGCCGCCGTTGTCGCTGGTGAAGAGCACGAGCGTGTCGTCGCTCAACCCGTTCCGGTCCAATGCTTCCAAGACCGTTCCGAGCGCCCGGTCCGTCTCGAAGACAAAGTCACCGTAGAGACCGGCGCGACTGCTGCCGGGGCTAACCGGCGCGACCGGCAGGTGTGGTGACGCCAGCGGCATGTACAGGAAGAAGGGCACGTCCCGGCCGGCCTGCTGGTCGATCAGGCGCTCGGCTTCCTCGGCCAGCCTCGGCAGCACGTCCTCCACTCGAAAGCCTCGCGAGCGCACGCCAGCCGCCAAGCCCGAAAAGATGTCCGCCCTGCTGGCCGGAACGGGTATGTCTGGAATCATCTCCACGGAGCGATTCCGCAGGAAGCAGTACGGGCTCATGTCAAGCGATGCGGAAATCCCGAAGAACGTGTCGAATCCAACGTCCAAGGGCCCTCCCCGCAGTTCAGCCGCATAATCCACATCGTCGCCGGGGCGAAACCCGCCTGTCCGACGCGGCATCGGATCGCCGCGCTTGTCGAACCAGCGCATGCCGAGATGCCACTTGCCCACGGCCGCGGTACGGTAGCCGGAACGCTTCAGCAGCAGCGCGACAGTGTCGTCCTGCTGCGGGTCGATCAGCGGCGGGCCGAACCCGTCCAAGACCCCGCTGGTGAGCGACGTCCGCCACGCATAGCGCCCGGTCAGCAGGCCGTAACGCGTCGGCGTGCAGACCGACGACGGGCTGTGGGCATCGGTGAAGCGCATGCCCTCGCGCGCCAGCCTGTCGATGTTGGGCGTGGGAATCTTGGACGCGGGCTGGTACGACTGCGGATCGCCCCAGCCCATGTCATCCGCCAACACGACGACGATGTTCGGCAGCTGTGCACGGGCGACTGCCGCAAAGAGAGTTAGCAGGACCAAGATCGCTTGCCACCGGCGCATGGCAAGCAGTCTAGCAACCCTCCCTCCGGCGTTTTCGGGCCGCGTTCTCGGGGTGGCAAGCTCAGGAACCGCGTCTATGCGGACGGCGGGCCGACGCAGGGGTAGCCCGTGCGTTCCCTAGGACTGAACCGCCCGCGCCTCCCTGCGAGCCGTCCACGCTGGGCTGAACTTCCCGAGCTTCGAGGGGAGTCCCCCGAGTCGGATTGCCCGCCCCGAGACGCCATGATCTGGCTGTGGTCAACGGACGGACGGCGGCAGGCCTAGCGGCGTCTTCCGCGATTCGTGCGGCCACAGCAAAGCCCGAGCCGTTGGCCGCTCCGCAGCCTCGCGATTCGGTCGGCTTGGCGAAAAACCGGCCATGTTCCCGTGTTTTCTGCTGAAAACGTACGGTTTTTGCCCAAACGCGGTTGAACTCCACCGGAACCAGCACTAGGCTATTGGCGCATTCATTGGCCATGTCTTGAGTTCTGACAAACCGAAGGAGGCTTCCGTCATGTCACTGCACACTCTCTCACGGCTCCTAGTCGCAACCGCCGTATTGGCTGCCCTGGCCAGCCCGGCACCTTCCCAGACCCTGGGCACGATCTTGGGCACCGCAACCGACAACACCGGAGCGGTCATCCCGGGAGTCCAAGTGGAAATCACCAACGAGGATCAGGGGACCTCGAACATGGTGGAAACGCAAGGGGACGGGACGTACTACCTGCCCGGCGTCTTGCCAGGGTCGTATTCGATCCGCATGGAGTCGGACGGGTTCCGGCCTCACCAGGTCAGCAACCTGCGCGTTGAAGTCGGCAGCGCCCTGACATATGACGCCGTGCTAGAGCTCGGCGCGATCACCGAAACGGTTACGGTGGAAGCGGCGAGCCCGCTCGTCGAGACATCTCGCGGCTCCCTCGCCGCCGTGGTTGAGAACAAGCGCGTTCTCGAGCTGCCCTTGGTCAATCGAGAGGTCTTCGACCTGATCGACCTGACCCCCGGCGCGCAGCGGATGCGCAACAGCAATCGCGCCGGAGGCGGCGACGTCACGATCGCCGGAGGGCGCACCAGATCTGCCGGCGTCTTCATCGACGGAGTGGTGAATAGCCGGACGGGCATCGGCGCGACGATCACCGAGCTGAGCCCGCCGGTCGACGCGATCTCCGAAGTCCGAGTGGAAGCGAACGCGCCGACCGCCGAGTATGGACGCTCGGCCGCGGGATTCATGAATGCCACCACCAAGTCCGGTACCAACGAGTTTCACGGCTCGGGCTATTGGTTCATGCGCAACGACGCGTTTAGCGCTCGCGGATGGGATGCGAAGAGCAGGACGAAGCTGCGCCGCAATGTGCCCGGCGGAACGATCGGAGGCCCGATCGTCAAGAACAAGGCGTTCTTCTTCTACAACTACGACATCACGATCCAGAACCTCGAGGACCTGCGAGTTCGCAGCGTAGGCCTGCCCGAATGGAAGACCGGCGACCTGTCGACGATGCTGCAGTCGAACGGCGTGCTCCGCAGGGTATACGATCCGCTCACGTCGACCGGGCGCGGAGGGGAGATGCAGTTCGCGAACAACGTGATTCCCAGCAGCCGGCTGGATCCGGTCGCCCAGGCGGCGATCGCGTTCGTGCCCACAGCGAACCGCACGGAGGTTGATGTTTCGAATGAGGGGAACTGGGTCGCCAACCTGCCACGCGAGCTCCGCCGCACCAGCCACACCATGCGGGTAGATTACGAAGTTGATCCCAACGACAAGCTGACGTTCCGATACAACCTGTTCATGCCGGTGACGGACGGCAGGGTTCCGTCGCCAGACTGGGGTCCAGCCGACCCGAACGCCGTAAGCCTTCCTCAACGGCAACAGAACATACTGCTCTCGTATACGAAGCTGTTTTCGCCGACCTTCTTCATGACCGCAACCGGCGGCTTCTTCCGGTACCGCAACGACGTCCAAGGCGTCAACCTGAACGAGGACCTGGCGTCCCAGATCGGCCTGACTGGCGTGGGGCCGGACGTCTTCCCGCGATTCAACATCGGGGGCAATCCAAGCATTACAAGCATTGGGGCGGGGTTGTCCCGGCGGCTGTTCGCGTTCACGAACTTCGAGTACACGGCCCACTTCACGAAGGTGGCTGGCAATCAAACGTTCAAGTTCGGCATCGACTACCGGAAATACCAGGGCAGCGAACTGGGCCGGCAGACGGCCTCGGGCGTCTTTGACTTCGCCAACACCGACACGCGCGGCCTCAATCCGGACGGCAGCGTGATCTCGGGGACCGGCGCGGACTTGGCCTCGTTCCTGATCGGCCAGGCCGACCGGGCGCGTGTCCAAGCCAACCCGTCGTTCGGGCGCCGGTCGGCCTATGTCGCGGGTTTCTTCCAAGACGATTGGCGCGTCAACGGCCAGCTGACGCTGAATCTGGGATTGCGTTATGAATACGAAGGGCCGTTCACCGAAGTGGCGGACCGGGTCGCAGGCTGGGACCCAGAGCTGCCGCTGCCCGCCGCCGGCACGAACGGCATCCGCCCCGACCAGAAAGGCGCGTTCTTCTTCGCAGGCCGCGATGGCTTCCCAAGAAACCCGGTGAATGCCGACAGGAATAACTTCGGCCCCCGGTTCGGATTCGCTGTCAAGCCCGGCGGGGCGAGCAACACGGTGGTGCGCGGGGGCTTCGCCGTCATGTTCGGTGGCAACTACGACGGCAACGTCCTGCAAACCGGCAGCCAGGGGTTTGGCGGCGCCGGCAACATCGGCGGCGGGCAGGTCCCGCTGCTCAAGGACGGGATGCCCTCCACTTTTCTCCAGATTCCCGATGCCTCGGAGCTGAACCACAACTTCGGAACGCGCGGCACGAACTTCGTGCAAGGCCGCGTCGACTTCGTGGACCGCTACCACCGGACTCCGTATGCGTTCGACTGGAACCTGACATTCCAGCACCAGGTCGGCGAGCAGCTCTTCGAGGTGCGCTACTACGCGAAGTTTGCCAAGAAGGTGAACCTGCGCCGGATGAACATCAACCAGATCCACCCGCTCAACCTGCCTAGGGTCGGTTCCAACGAGTTTGGCAACCAAGCCCAGCGCCTGCTCAAGCCGTTCACCCAGTACGGCGGTACGGGACAGATCCGAATGAACAATCCGAACTTCTTCAGTTCGGATTATCAAGGAATCACGTTCAAGACCGAGCGACGATTCAACCAGGGAGTCGGCTACATCTTCCTCTACACGTTCTCAAGGTGGTACGACAACGCACCCTTCGTGGGAGAGAACGCCGCCTCTCTCGGCGATCACGACTGGTTTCAGAACATCTATGACCGTGCTTCCGAGTGGTCGCTCTCGGGCAACCACGCGCCTCACCGGATCGTGTTCAGCCCGGTCTACGAACTGCCGTTCGGGCGAGGCAAGTTTGTCAACCTGAGCGGTCCTGTGAACGTGATTCTCGGCGGCTGGCAGGTCTCCGGTATCTATACCTTCCAGAGCGGCTCTCCGTTCGGAGTCACGGTCCTGAACGGAGCTCGAGACCTCAAGGGCGACAACGCGGCCGATGCGACGCTCTACGCCAATCTCATCGGTGACCCCAATCATCCGAACCGCGGCGATCCGGCTCTCGGCGGCCGCCGGGGCGTGCTCTGGACCAACGAAGCAGGGTTCGAAGCGCCCGCGCCGTTCACGCTGGGCAACGCTGGGCGCAAGGTGCGCGGCACGCTCGGCCCCGGAACCCCGCACATCTTCAACATTGCCCTGTCGAAGAACACCCAGATCAGCGAGCGCCTGCGCATGCAGTTCCGCTTGGAGACGTTCAACAGCTTCAACACCCCGGAATTCAACAACCCGAGGGATCAAGTCGGCCAGTCTGGCTTCGGCGTCGTCAACGCCGGCAACTCGCACCGCGAAATGCAGCTGGGCCTGAAGTTTTACTTCTAGGGGCACTCTCGCCCTGCGGGCGGTGCCGCGGCCGTTCCGTCTCGGCGGCAGGTCGCCCGCAGGGCTCGGATGAATTGCGCGCTTCGGCACAGCACCGCCTCGCGTCTTGGAGCACGATCCAACCCTTGAAGGCTCTTCGGATTCGTCCGGGAAGAGATCGACACGGCGCTACGCGATCCCGAATCTAGCATCACCCCTCGCCCGAGAGACGGCGCTGAGACATCCCTAGAATCCGAACAACAGTCCGATCCCGATGTGCCAAAGCATCCGATCAGGCGTCCAACCTAAAGTAGGGGGCAAGGCCATCCACGGGGACAACAGACCCGCTTGGACGCGCCTCGCTTAGCCCCCACGGCCATGGCGTCCGATCTTCGCATAGCGCTCAGGTCACTGCTGAGGAAACCCGGTTACCTTGCAGTAGCGTCCCTGACGCTTGCCTTGGGGGTTGGCGCCAACACTGCGGTATTCAGCCTGTTCGAGGCCTTGTTTCTGCGCCTGCTGCCCGTGGAGCGCCCGCAGGAGCTGGCAATTCTCGGGCCAGGCGCTGTCGGAGTCTTCAGCCGCAGCGACGTGCCTCAGTCCGAGGTGTTTTCCTACCACCAATACCAAGCGTTACGCCAAGACAGCCCGAGTGCGCTGGAAGCCGTGGCGGCAGCGGCAACCTTCTTCCAGACTGTCTACCTAGGCGACCGGATCGTCGCCGGGAGCCAGCTGGAGAGGGCCTCTTGCCAATTGGTCTCTGGCTCGTACTTCACGCTGCTTGGCGTCCGGCCGTTCCTGGGCAGGATGCTCGGCCCGGAGGATGACACCGCGCCGGGCGGGAATCCGGTGGCAGTCGTGAGCTACCCGTTCTGGGCCGGGCGGCTTGATTCAGACCCCGACGCTGTCGGGTCGACCATTCGGCTGCAGGACCGGCAGTACGTCGTCATTGGCATCGCACCACCCTCGTTCCGGGGTCACGTGGTAGGAGCCAGCCCCGACATCTGGGTGCCCCTGTCGATGCAAGAAAACGTTACGGGGGGACCTTCCAGGCTGGAACCCGGTTTCCCGATTGAGACATTTTGGCTCAATGTCTTGCTGCGAGTTCGCCCGAGCGCGTCGCTAGACGAAGCGGGCGCGGCGGTCAACCTGCGACTGCGGCAAGTGTTCCTAGAGCGAGCAGGGGATGGGATCTCGGACGAGCGCCGGGAACGGCTCGACCAGGTCCGGATCGCCGTGACCCCGTTGGACCGCGGCCTGTCGAGGCTGCGTGACTCGGCCCAGCGGCCGCTCGGGCTGCTCTGGGCAGCCACCGGGCTGGTGCTTCTCGTGGCGTGCGCAAACCTCGGCAACCTGCTGCTGGTCCGTGCCTCCGAGCGGGCTGACGAGGTGGGCCTGAGGAGAGCGCTCGGGGCGAGCCGCGGCGACATCCTGCGCACGCTGTTGGCCGAGAGCATCGTGCTAGCCGCGGCCGGGACGTTGCTCGGCGGCGCGCTGGCGGTCCAGATCATCCCGGTATTGGTGCGCTGGCTGGGAGCGATCCGAGGGGTGGACACACTCGATGTAAGCCTGACATGGCCGGTGCTCGCGTTCGCAGCAGGAATTGGGGTCCTGACGCTGCTGCTAGTCGGGTTGGTGCCGGCCGCACGCCTGGCGCGCCGGACACTGGCGCACCACATTCGGGCAGGTCAATCGGTCGGATCCTCCGGAATTGGCGAGACTCGGGCACAGGCGCTCCTCGTCGCGGCGCAATGCGCCATGGCGTTCGTCCTTCTGACCGCGGCCGGCTTGGTATTGAAGACACTGGCCGAACTGCGGGCAACGGATTTCGGCTTGGACGCGGAAAACGTGGTCGGGATCCTCGTCGACCCAAGGGGCGGCGGCCTTCCCGCCTCGGGCCAGCCTTCCATGCGACAGCGGATCCTAGATCGCGTCCGGTCCCTTCCCGGCGTCGAGACCGCATCGTTCACCGGCTCGTTGCCCTTGCGCGGCAACTACGGGATGAGAACGATCTCGGTCTCGGGCTACACTCCCGCCGAAGGCGAGGACACGGGCGTGATACACGTTTGGTCTTCTCCGGGCTATTTCGAGACTCTCGGCATCAGGGTCTTGCAGGGCGGCACACCCGGACTGGGCGAGCGAGACGTGGTGGTCGTGAACCAAGCGTTCGCGGACAAGTTCTTCGCCGGTTCCTCCGCGCTGGGCGCTGTGATCGACGGAAACAAGCGAATCAAGGGGGTCGTGGCAGACGTGCGCCACGTCAACCCGCGCGATGACCCTCCTGCTCTCGTCTACCAATCCAGCGTGGGCTACGAGGGATTCTTGCAAACCCTCGCTGTGCGCTCATCCATGCCCTCGGCCACGTTGGCCTCCGCCGTGCGTCAGGCCATTGAGGAGGAAGTTCCGGGGTTGCCGATCGCGCCGGGATACGACACGGTCGCCCTGCACCTGGAGGAGGCGATCGCGCTGGAGCGCATGATTGGCAAGCTGGTAAGTGCTTTCGCGTGCGTCACGCTATTGCTGTCTGGCCTGGGCCTGTTCGGCGTCTGCAGCTACATGGTTCGAATCAGGACAGCGGAAATCGGAGTCCTAGCGGCACTCGGCGCATCCGAGCACAGACTTCGATGGATGGTCTTCCGCCGCGCGGCATTGCTGACGGCGAGCGGCATCGTGGTCGGACTGGGGGCATCTGTGGTGGCTAGCAGGCTCGCAGCAGGGTTCTTCTACGAGGTCAGCCCCTTCGAATGGCAAATCATCGCGCTCGCGGCCCTTGCCGTGTCGGCATCCGCGCTCATAGCGACCGCTGTTCCCGCCTTGCGGGCGGGCCGCGTCAATCCGTCCCAAGCGCTGCGTCTGAGCTAACGGGCCCGCGATCAGCGCCGAGGGAACCGACCAGTCCTTAGCCTGCGCGGGGCTGCGGCCTCAGCGGCGGCCAAGGCCAGCTTGCGGCACAAGTCGAAGCCGGACACGGGCCGTTTCGGCGAAAACCGGCTTCCCTGCCCTTTCCGCCAAGATCGCAAATGCACCCGTCAGCAGCCTTGTACTGCACATCTCACGGCTCACTCCGACGTTCGTGCAGGCCGCGACTTTCTCGGCACCTCCAAGTGCCGAAACGGCATGCCAGGTCCCACACTGCTAGCATTTTCGATATGAATGCCGGCAAGGCGCTCAGCGCTGGATTGAACGCCCTGCGCGGCACGGTGCCCCGTTTCATCTCGCTCGCGCGCGAACTCGCGCTGGAAGTGGTGGGATTCATGTTCCTGGCCTTTGCCGCCTTCTTCGTGTTCGGTCCGTTCGGATTGATCCAGGCGTATCGCGGGCTGCCCGAGAGCATGGACCGGCTGCTGGTGGCGGCCGTCGTGTCGGTAGTATTCGTCTGGTTCGGCCTCGATTCTTTCCGCCGGGCCAAGCGGCTGGCACGCAAGCGTTGAGCGAATGCGGTAGCCGAGTGTTGTGAAGCCGCTCTACGAAGACTGTCCCGAGCTGCCGCCGGAGGCGGGCGAATTCCCCTTCACGCGCGGCATCCATCCCGGCATGTACCGGGACCGGCTCTGGACGATGCGCCAGTATGCCGGCTTCGGCAA
The DNA here is from genome assembly GCA_022823865.1 of Bryobacterales bacterium. GTDB lineage: Bacteria > Acidobacteriota > Terriglobia > Bryobacterales > UBA6623 > VXMF01. Next base: position 12,051 of record JAJEHF010000140.1, on the reverse strand, counting down.
CGCCCGCCAGTCCAACGGGCGCTTCCGCTATCTCATCGAACGCGGCACCACCGGCCTCTCGGTCGCCTTCGACCTGCCAACGCAGATGGGCTACGACTCGGACCACTCGCTGGCCTTGGGGGAGGTGGGCCGGGCCGGGGTCGCGATCTCGAGCCTGGCGGACATGCAGACCCTGCTCGACGGCATCCCGCTGGAGCGGGTGTCGACCTCGATGACGATCAACTCGACGGCAGCGATCCTGCTAGCCCTCTACTCTGTCGTCGCCGAGCGTGCCGGGGTGCCGAACAGCGCGCTGCGCGGCACCGTCCAGAACGACATCCTCAAGGAGTACATCGCGCGCGGAACCTACATCTACCCGCCAGCAGCATCCATGCGCATCGTGACCGACGTGCTGGCGTGGACGGCCGAGCATGCCCCGCGCTGGAACTCGATCTCGATCAGCGGCTACCACATGCGCGAGGCCGGCGCCACGGCAGCCCAGGAACTTGCCTTCACGCTGTCCAACGCGATCGCGTATATCGAAGCGGCGCGCCGGGCCGGGCTGGAAGTGGACGCGTTCGCGCCGCGACTGTCCTTCTTCTTCAGCTCGGATCGCGACTTTCTCGAGGAAATCGCCAAGTTCCGCGCTGCCCGGCGACTCTACGCCAAGCTCATGCGGGAGCGCTTCGCGGCGCAGAACCCGCGCTCGCTGCAATTGCGCTTCCACACCCAGACGGCGGGCTCGAGCTTGACGGCGCAACAGCCCCATGTCAACGTCGTGCGCACCGCCTTCCAGGCTCTGGCGGCCGTGCTGGGAGGCACCCAGTCCCTGCACACCAACGCGCTAGACGAAGCCTTGGCGCTGCCGAGCGAGCAGGCCGCCACTCTCGCGCTACGCACCCAGCAGGTGATCGCCTTGGAGTCGGGCGTTACGCAAGCTGTTGACCCTCTGGGCGGGTCCTACTGCATCGAGGGCCTCACCGACCGTCTAGAAGAGGAGGCCCTGGCCTACATCGCGCGGATCGACGACCAGGGCGGCATGGTGGCGGCGATCGAGAACGGCTACGTGCAGCGCGAGATCCACGACAGCGCCTACGCGCTCCAGCAGCGAATCGAGAGCGGCGAGCAAACGGTTGTCGGCGTAAACTCCTTCCGCTCGGACGAATCCGCCGGCGTGCCGCTGCTGCAGATCGACCAAAGCCAGGAAGCGCAGCGCCACGAGGAACTGGCGAAGTATCGATCCGACCGGGACTCGGCCGCGGCGGCAGCTGCGCTGGGCCGCCTGCGCGACGCGGCCGCGGGCGGTGGCAACCTAGTGCCTGCGATCCGGAACTCGGTCGCGGCCGGCGCGACGCTCGGAGAGATTTCCGACGCCCTCCGCGAAGTCTTCGGCACGCACGGGTAAGGCTGGCCCCGTCGCCCCGGCCTAGATGCGGTGGAACGCCTTGAGGATCTCGCGCGTGCCGTAGCGCAGGGCGATCGGCCGTCCGTGAGGGCAGGCCATGGGGCAGTCGGACTTGGCCAGCTCGACCAACAACCAGCGCATCTTCTCCTCGGTCAGCGGCATGTTGATCTTGATCGCAGCGTGGCAGGCGATCGTCGCGGCCATGCGGCGGCGCAGGTCTCCCAGGCTCATGGAGGCGGCACCGTCGCCGGAGTCGTCCAGCAACTCCCGCAGAAGTGTCTCCACCTGCTTCGCCGATAGCTCGGCGGGCGCGGCCTTGACGGCCACCGAGCGCCCGTCAAAGCGTTCGATCTCGAAGCCGCTGCCTTCCAACTCGTCGGCCAGATCTTGGTACACGGCCGACTGGCTGGGAGTCAGGGTGATGACGATGGGCGTGAGCAGCCGCTGCACGTCGGGGCGCCCGTGCAAGCGGGCCGCGAGGACCTGCTCGAACAGGATGCGCTCGTGGGCGACGTGCTGGTCGATGATCCACACGCCATCCTCGCCGGCAGCCACGATGAAGCTGTCGAGGAGCTGGCCCAGCAAACGCAGGTCCGCGAGCTTGCCCAGGTTGCTCGGCGACAGGTCGGCCAGCGGCTCGCCGCTGTGCGGCGAGGCGGGTTCGGGCACCAGCCCGGCGGCCGGCGGCTGGGACGGTGCGGACGGCTCCAAGGCCGGGCTCGGCCCGAAACTGCGGCGCTGCGGCCGGGCCGGAAATTCCAACGTATCGGCCGCCGCGCCGCGCGCCCCGGGAAAGGCGCGCGGAAACGTTGAGGGGCCGGGCATGGGGGGCGGAGCGGCCGGCACACCGGCGAGGGAATGGTCGATCACGGCGGAGGGCGGCAGGTCGGCGGACGGCTTGGCGGCGATCAGCCGGGAGCGAACCGCGTCGCGCACGAAGTCGAACACCCTTGAGGGCGAACGGAACCGAACCTCGGTCTTGGCCGGGTGGACGTTGACATCCACCTCTTCCGGAGCGATCTCAAGGAACAGCAGCACGAACGGGTATACGCCGCTCGGCATCAAGTTCTCGTAGGCCTTGGCGATCGCCCTCTGGACCAGGCTGTCGCGGACGAGGCGCCCGTTGACAAAGATGTAGAAGGAGTTGCGGTTGGAGCGATGCAGCTGGGGCTCGGAGACGAACCCGTTGAGGCGCAGCGGCGGGCCGAGAGGCTCCCCCGACGCCCGCTCCCCGGCATCCGGTCGCAAGCCGAGCTCCCCCTCTGCGACGGGATCGATGCGGACGAGCTGCTCCAGCAGCTCGCCGCCGAAGATCTGGTAGACCCGCTCGCGATGCGTGGAGACGGGAGTGACGTGCAGCTGCGAGCCGTGCTCGGTGAGCAGATCGAAAGCCTTGTCGAGATTGGCGAGGCTGTAGTGCGTGACCGCGCGCAGCGCGTGGGACAGCTCGGTGCGCTCGGTGCGGAGGAACTTGCGCCTGGCAGGCACGTTGAAGAACAGGTTCTGCACCGCGATGGCAGTGCCGGGCGGCCGGGCCTCGTCGCGCACGTTGCGCAGCGTGCCGCCGTTGATCTCGACGACAGTCCCCGCATCGCCGTCCTCGGCGCGCGTCGAAAGGGTGACGCGGGCAACGCTGGCAATCGAGGGCAAGGCCTCGCCGCGGAATCCGAGAGTGCCGATCGAAAGCAGGTCCTCGGCGGTGCGCAGCTTGCTGGTGGCGTGCCGTTCGAAGGCAAGCAGGGCATCGTCGCGGTGCATGCCGCAGCCGTTGTCGCTGACCTTGATCAGGCTGCGACCGCCCCCGCGCAGCTCCACACGGATCTGGGTCGCCCCGGCGTCAAGTGCGTTCTCGATCAATTCCTTGCACACCGACGCCGGCCGCTCGACAACCTCGCCCGCGGCGATCTGGTTGGCGACCTTGTCTGTCAGTACGCGGATGCGACCCATGAGGCGTTCACCTCAGCTTAGCGCGTTTTGGCCGAACTTCGATTTGCTTTCGCCTTGCCCTTGAGGTTGCCCGCCAACTGCCCGTATACTCAAGGCGATGCGCTGTTGCGGCCCTCCGGCGCTCACGCGCCGGGCGCTGATGTTCTGCGCCACCGGAGCCCCCTTGCTGCAAGCCTTCCAGCCCGACTCGGTCAAGGCCCTGGCGTTCGACGTCTTCGGAACGGTGGTCGACTGGCGCTCGACCGTGATTCGCGAAGGCCGGGCGCTCGGCCGGGCCAAGGGGCTGGAAGTGGACTGGGCCGCGTTCGCCGACGCTTGGCGCGACGGCTACGGACCGGCGATGAACCGCGTGCGGACCGGCGAGCTGCAGTGGAAGACGATCGACGAGTTGCACCGCCTGATCCTAGACGGATTGCTGGAACGGTTCGCGATCACGGGCTTGGACGAGGCCGAAAAGGACGATCTCAACCGCGTCTGGCACCGACTCGACCCCTGGCCCGACGCGGTCGAGGGCCTCACCAGGCTCAAGTCCCGCTTCATCATCGCTTCCCTGTCCAACGGCAACGTCGCTCTGCTGGTCAACATGGCCAAGCACGGCGGCCTGCCGTGGGACGCCGTGCTATCCGCGGAGCTGGCCGGACGCTACAAGCCGGACCGCGAGGTGTACCTCAAGGCGGCCGACTTGCTCGGGCTCGAACCCGGCGCCGTGATGATGGTTGCCGCCCACAAGGGCGACCTGCGAGCCTCAGCCAAGGCGGGCCTGCGCACTGCCTTCGTGCCGCGCCCGCGCGAGCGTCCGAATCGCCAGATCGACCTGTCCGTCGACGGCGAGTTCGACGTCAGCGCCGAGGATTTCGTCGATCTGGCGCGCAAGCTCGGGACATGACCGTCCCGCAAGCAGCGCCGCACCGGTAACCAAACGGCGCGGAGCGTGCCCAAGAGTAAGCAAGGGATTCTGTGTTCGAGCAAAGCTTCACCGCAGGCCAACCCGCCCGCCAAGGCTGGAGCTTCGCCGGGTCGGTGGTCCTACAGCTGGCCGGCCTCGGCGGCATGATCCTGCTGCCGCTGCTCAACACCTACGAAATCGATCTGGGGGCGTGGGGCTTGCGGGCGATCTATCTCGCGCCCCCGCCGCCCCCCGCACCGCCGCCGCCCCGGGCAGCGCCCACCCCGCGAGCTGCCCCGCAGCGCTACGAGACGGAGTTCCGAGCGCCGTCGGTCATTCCAGACCAAGTCGCGATCTTGAACGACATCGGCAGCCCGGTCTCGCCGCTGGCGGCCATGCCCGCTCCCAGCGGACCGCTGGGCGGCACGGGCGATTCCAGCGCCGCAGGCGTCTTCGGGATGTTTCCGACGCCAGGCCAGCATCTGGCCCTGCCTCCGCCAATCCGCATAGGGGGCAACATCCAAGACGCGCGGATCCTGCACAAGCCGCCGCCGGTCTACCCGCCCGAGGCTGTCGAGCAGTACGTCTCCGGGAAGGTCCAGCTCGAGGCGATCATCGGCATCGACGGCCGCGTGCGCGATCTGAAACTGATCGGCGGACACCCGCTGCTCGCCCCAGCGGCCATGGACGCCGTATCTCAGTGGCGCTACCGCCCGACCCGCTTGAACGGGACCGTGGTCGAGGTCGTGACCATCGTCGCGGTGAACTTCAACCTCACGATCATCGACGAGAAGGAGCTGAAGCGACGCCGCCGTCAGGCACGCCGGGAGCGCAGCGCCCAGTAGGCTTCCGGCCGGGGCGAAACGAGCTACGCGAAGATCTCGCTGATCAGATTGCCGTGCACATCGGTCAGGCGCATGTCCCGGCCATTGTGGTGGTAGGTCAGCCGCTCGTGATCCAGCCCCATCAGGTGCATGAGCGTGGCGTGCAGGTCGTAGACCGACTTGGGGCTCTCCACGGCCCTGTAGCCGAACTGATCCGTCGCTCCCACCACGGTGCCGCCCTTGACGCCGCCGCCGGCCAGCCAGACCGTGAATCCGTAGGGATTGTGGTCGCGGCCGTCCAGCCGCTGGCTGATCGGCATCCGGCCGAACTCGCCGTGCCAGACGACCAGCGTGTCATCGAGCAGCCCGCGCTGCTTGAGATCGGTCAGCAAACCCGCGATCGGGCCGTCCGTCTCGCCAGCATGCATGGTGTGGAAGTGCTTCAGCGACCAGTGCTGGTCCCACGTCGGCTCGTGATTGCCGCCGCCGGAATACAGCTGCACCACGCGCACGCCGCGCTCGACCAAGCGCCGCGCCATCAGCGCCTGGCGCCCGAAGAAGCGGGTGCGCTCCTCATCCAAGCCGTACAGCTTGCGGGTGGACTCGCTCTCCTTGGAGATGTCGATCGCCTCGGTCGCATGCACCTGCATGTTGTAGGCCAGCTCGTAGGACTGGATGCGCGCGGCGAGTTCGTTGTCTTCCGGGTTCTGGGCCAAGTGCTCGCGGTTGAGGTCCTGCAGCAGGTCAAGCCACTTGCGCTGGCGCTCGCGGCTGATCTCCTTCGGCGGTCGCAAGTCGACGATCGGATCGCCGGTTGAGCGGAACTGCGTCCCCTGAAAAGCGGCCGGCATGAAGCCCGCGCCCCAGTTGGGCTGGCCGTTGATGGGACCGCCGCGATGATCCGTGAAGACCACGTAGCCGGGAAGGTTCTGATTCTCCGAGCCCAGGCCGTAGGTCAGCCAGCTGCCCACGCTGGGATGGCCGGCCAGCACGGTGCCGGTGTTCATCTGGTACAGGGCCGGGCCGTGGTCGTTGGACAGGGTGTGCATCGAGCGGATCACCGCGATATCGTCCACATGCTGGGCGACCTGCGGGAACAGCTCGGAAACCTCGATGCCGCTCTGGCCGTACTTCTTGAACTTCCACGGGGAGGGCATCAGCCCTCCGGGATTGCCCTGCGAGACGACCACTTCGCCGACGCCGGTCATGACCTCGCCGGCGTACTTGTCCAATTCCGGCTTGGGGTCGAAGGTGTCGACGTGGCTGGGCCCGCCGTAGCAGAAGATCGAGATGACGCTCTTCGCCTTGGGCGCGAAATGGGGCGCGGGCACGCCGCTGCCCCCCGAGGCCCCCAGCGCGCCGTCGCGGGCCAACACCGAGGCCAGCCCGACGTTGGCGAGACCACCGCCCAACACCTTCATGAGCTCGCGTCGGTTCAGGGCAACAGTGGGTGTCATCGTGACAGCGTTCCTCGCTTGGCTCCTAGCTTACCCCATTACCGCTGCGGCCGGAACTCGTACATGTCCAGCGATTCGGGCCGCATCTCAATGCTGTAGCCCGGCGCTTGCGGGGGCAAGTAATTCCCGTCCCGCATGCGAACCGGATCGACAAAGTGCTCGTGCAGATGATCCACGTACTCGATCACGCGCTGATCGAGGGTCGCCGACACGCAGATGTAGTCGATCAGGGACAGGTGCTGCACGTACTCGCACAGCCCGACGCCACCGGCATGGGGGCACACCGGCTTGCCGAACTTAGCCGCCAGCAGCAGCACGGCCAAGACCTCGTTCACTCCGCCTAGGCGCGTCGCATCGATCTGCACGAAATCAATGGCTTCCGCTTGCAAGAACTGCTTGAACAGCACCCTGTTCTGGCACATCTCCCCGGTCGCCACGGCGATCCCGTGCGGCAGCAGCGCCTGCTTGATGGCGCGGTGCCCGAGCACGTCGTCGGGACTCGTCGGCTCCTCGATCCACAACGGGCGGTAAGGCGCGAGCTCAATCATGCGCTCCACCGCTTGGGGCACATCCCAGACTTGGTTGGCATCCGTCATCAAGATGCCATCCTCGCCGATCTGCTCGCGGATGATCGCGCAGCGGCGCCGGTCGTCTGCCGGGTCGCGCCCGACCTTGATCTTGAACCGCCTCCAACCCTGCGCCAAGCCCTGGCGGCAGAGAGCTCGAATCTTGTCGTCGGAATAGCCCAGCCAGCCGGCGGAGGTGGTGTAGGCGGGGTAGCCCTCGGCCTCCATCCTGGCAATCCGATCCGCCTTGCCGCCGGCCTGCGCCTCGAGCATTTCCAAGGCTTGTTCGGGCGTCAGCGCGTCGGTGAGATAGCGGAAGTCGATCAAGCGCACGAACTCCGCAGGAGTCATCTCGGCCACCAAGCGCCAAACAGGCTTGCGAGCGCTCTTGGCCCACAAGTCCCAGACAGCGTTCACGACGGCTGCGGCCGCCAGATGGACCGCGCCCTTGTCCGGCCCGATCCAGCGCAGCTGCGAGTCTCCCGTCACGCGGCGCCAGAACCTGCCCATGTCCGCGGTGAACTCTTCCAAGCTGTGGCCGCAGACCAGCGGGCGCATGGCCTCGGCGGCGGCCACCACGATCTCCGTGCCGCGCCCCAAGGTGAATGTCAGTCCGTGGCCGGACAGGCCGGTGTCTGTCTCCAGCACGACATAAGCGGCCGAGTAGTCCGGATCGGGATTCATCGCGTCCGATCCGTCCAATTCCTGGGAGGTGGGGAAGCGGATGTCGCGGACGATCAGGCGATTGATGGTCATGGGCGGCAGGGTTTGCAGGGCAAGCCGGCGATCGCTTCACTCGGCGATCTGGAGTTCCTCGCGCTCGGCGCGCGTCTGCTCGAAATCCGGCAGCCAGCTGTTGGAGTGATCGTATTCGCCGCTCTTCACCGACAGCACCACGAACGAGTACCACGGGCAGGAGTGCTTCAAGTCGGTCTCGGAAAAATAGGCGTCGGCATCCGGATGGGAGTGATAGATGCCAAGCATGTCCATGCCCATCTGGCGCGCGGCCATGTCGGCGGCCAGCAAGCTGTCGTTGGAGAGCTGGTAGAAGGCGTGCTGGGAGCCCTCGGCAGAATTCTCCAGCGGCATGGCCAAGCCGACGGTCTTGCCGTCCGGGCCGGTCTTGCCCAGCATGGCGCCGACGCACTCATTGGGGTAGGCCGCCTCGGCATGCGCCCGCATCACGGCGAACGGAATCCTGAGAATGCGCAGCATCGCGGGCTCAATCCTCCCAGAAGCGCTCGCTGAGGTACTTGTCCGCGCCGTCGCAGAGCACCGTCACGATGACACCGCGCCCGACCTGCCGGGCAAGCCGCAAGGCCGCCACGACATTTGCGCCGGACGAGATGCCTACCATCAGGCCAGACTCGCAGGCCAGCTTCCGCACCATGTCGTAGGCATCCTCGGTGTCCACGAACACTTCGCCGTCCGCCAGGGACGGATCGTAGATGGCGGGCTGCATGGCGGTCGCCATGTGCTTGAGGCCCTCCAAGCCATGGAACCCGGTGGAGGGCTGCATGGAAACGACCTGCACGTCTGGATTGCGCTCGCGCAAGTAGCGCCCCGTGCCCATCAGCGTCCCGCTCGTGCCCAGACCCGTGACGAAGTGCGTGATCGCGCCGCCGGTCTGATCCCAGATCTCGGGCCCGGTCGTCTCGTAGTGAGCCCTCCAGTTCGCGGGATTGCCGTATTGGTCCGGATAGAAGCACGCATCTCGTTCCCGCTCGTAGGCCGCCCGGCAAGCCTGGATGGCGCCATCGGTCTGTAACGCCGGGTCCGTCAGCACCAGTTCGGCACCGTAGGCAGCAAGGATGCGCTTGCGCTCCGGTGAGGCGTTGCTCGGCAGGTACAGCTTGACCGGGTAGCCGCGCACCGCGCCGACCATTGCGTAGGCGATGCCAGTGTTGCCGCTGGTGGCGTCCATGATCGTCTGCCCCGGGCGCAGCTTTCCCTCGCGCTCCGCCGTGCGGATCATGTTCGCGGCCGGTCGGTCCTTGACGGAGCCGCCGGGATTCAGATATTCCGCCTTGCCGTACAGGCGCACGTCAGGCAGGTCGCCAGTCAGGCTGTCCAAGCGGATCAGGGGCGTGTCGCCGATCAGGTCCAACAGCCCGACCCCGTTCGGAGAGTTCCGGCTTGTCGCGCCGAGCGCAGGCATGGAATTCGTGTGCAATCGCGGGAGCCGGGCGGCGACCGATCCCTGCAGGCTGCAAACTATCTATTTTAGGAAGTCGGCGCCGGACGCATTGGCCGACGCGGCTTGGACCGGAATTGCCAATGCTCGCCTCGGCCTGCCGATCCCCTTCCCCCGCCCGATCCGAGCCACTCTGCGGCACCTGAAGGGCCGTGACTCGGAAGAGCGTCAATGGAGCAGACGTTCGGCGAATCCGTAACGATGTCCCTCTGCAATCGCTGCAAGACCCTGGCTTGCAGGGGGTCGCCACGACGCTAAGCCTGCATGTCGAACATGCGGGGGACTTGCAGCGTTCATGTCTCGTTGTCGCCCCTGCGATCTAAACGTCAACCTGACAACGCCGCCCGGAATTCTCGAGGTGACGAGGTCCGCGCAGCAGAGCGTCGACGCAAACTGCAACTGGAGGCGGGGCCGGCCCCTGACCAACGCTCGTGTATCCTACCTGACGAGCGAGAGCTTCCTGGAAACTCCTGCTCGCACCGGGCGCAGCTGCCCGATGAAGGGAGGTGGACGAGATGTCACCGCGACCCATCCTAGCCGTCGTTGCCGTGTTCTTGACGTGGTCGATACTCGACGTCGTTACTCACGGCATGCTGCTAGACCCCATCTATCAGGCCACGGCCGACCTGTGGCGACCCATGGAAGAGATGAATATGGCGTTCATGTACTCCATCGCGCTAGCGACTGCGGCCTGTTTCGTGATGATCTACACATGCTTGGTCACGCGCAAGTCCCTCGCGGCCGGCCTAAAGCTCGGCGCCTTGTTCGGCCTCGCCTCCGGCATCTCGATGGGTTGGGGCTTCTACGGCTTCATGCCGATCCCGCTGTCTCTGGCCTGGGGCTGGTTCCTCGGCATCTTGATCAATTACGTCGTGGCGGGTGCACTCGTAGGGGCTATCGTGAAATCACGAGAAGAATCCTCCTGATACCGCCAGGCAGAGGCTGGCCAGTAACAGAGCCTCGACTTCGGTCGGGCCGGGCACGCCGAACTGGACAGCGCCAGCAGCCAGCATGCCGCGTAGCTAGGCGCAAAGAGTACGCCGCGACGTTTTCGGAACGGCGGACGCGATCAGGATCTCCGGCTGAGAATCGCCCTACAGTGCGAAGTCGGACGATTCAACACTCGGGCCCAGAGGTGAGACCGCACCCATGCACGCGCGGACGCTCGCGAGACGAGCGTCCGCGGCAGTAACCGCGAGGTCTTGGAACAATCGTTCTACGCACTGTTGATCGTCATGTTCCTCATTGCCTTGGCGGCGGCCTTCGTCACGGTGCGAGCCTTCGGCCGTCCCATCGCTTCAATCCGTCATCGGGTCGTAGCCCAAGAAGTGAGCGGAGCACGGCACCCCTGCGTCAACCTGCCGACTCGAACCCAGCAACTCAGGGCGCCTGATGAAGCGGTTCCCGGAGGGACAGTCACCAGCCGCCAGTCCTCTCGGCACGGAAACGCTACCCCGGCAGCACGGCGCGATAGAACGCTTCGTACTGCTCGACAAGCCCGTCCTGGCGAAAGTCCTCGGCCCGCCTACGCGCGCCGGCTTGGAGGCGGGCATGCTCGGTTCGGTCCGCGAGGATGCCCGCAGCCTTCTCGCCCATGGCCGTGACAGCCCCCACGGGAAACAAGTGGCCGGCCTCGCCTTCCGTCACAAGCTCCGGCAGGCCGCCGACGTTCGATGCGATCACCGGCACGCCGCAGGCCATGGCCTCCAAGGCGGCCAGTCCGAAGCTCTCCTGCTCGCTCGGCAGCAAGAAAAGGTCCAGCGCCGGCAACAGCGCCGCTGCGTCCTGCTCGGACCCCAAGAACTTGATCCGGTCGAGCACGCCCAGCTCGTCCGCCACGAGTTTGACGGCGGGCAGGTCGGGGCCATCGCCGATCATCACCAAGCAAGCCGGAACGTGCAGCACGATGCGCTGGAAGACCCGTACGACGTCCGGGACGCGCTTGACCCAGCGGAAGTTCGACAGGTGCCCGACCAAGGCCTCGTCCCCGCAAGCGAAGCGCGACCGCACGGCGCCGTCGCGGTTGGAGAGCGAGAATCGCTCGAGATCGATGAAGTTGTAGATCGTCGTGACGTCGCTCTCCAACTTGAAGCGCTGCCTGACCTGGCGGGCCAGATAGTTGGACACGGCCGTCACGCCGTCGCTTTCGAGCAGGCTGAAGCGCGTGATCTCGTAGAACGAGTCGTCGAGCCCGACCAATGTGATGTCCGTCCCATGGAGCGTCGTCACGATCTTCGGCGCGCCGCGGCCGAGCATCTGGCGGCAGAGGTAAGCGCTGACGGCATGCGGGATCGCATAGTGCGCGTGCAGCACGTCGATCCGCTCTTCGCGGCACAGGGCGGCGAGCTTCGTAGCCAACGCCAAGGTGTAGGGAGGGTACGTGAACAGCGGATAGCGGGTGACCGGCACTTCATGAAAGCGGACCCGCGGATGGGGCGAGGCGATACGGACCGGGCGCCGGTGGCTCACGATGTGGACCGTGTGCCCGCGCTCGGCCAGCGCCGTGCCAAGGTCTGTGGCCACCACGCCGCTGCCGCCCAGAGTCGGGTGGCAGATGATGGCAATCGTCAGCGGTCTTTCCACGGCTCGTTGCTGAACAGGCCGACCAGATCCCGGACCGGCAAAGGAACCTCACTCGTGAACGGCTCGCCGTAGCCCATGTTTAACATTTTCGGATCGCAAGGGCGGCCCAACTGCGTTCTATGCCCGGCAAGCTGAGACTCGATTTGGTGTGGTCTAGGGCGGGCACTCGCCCGATAACCGACGTAGGTTTGGTGCGGCCCGGACAACTGA